>DFWY01000010.1:45395-46726 GCA_002381615.1 Polaromonas sp. UBA4122
CGTTTCCGGCTTCGCCCAGCGCTTGCAGAAACGACGTGCACCACCAGTGCACGTCCTGCTCACGGATATTTTTAAGCAGCTTCTGGTGCCGTGCCTGCCGCTCTTCCAGCGGCATCTGCAACGCCCGCTGTATGGTGTCTGCCGTGCCATCGGTGTCGTAGGGGTTGACCAGCAGGGCTTCTTTCAGCTGCTCCGCGGCCCCCGCAAAGCGCGACAGCACCAGTACGCCAGGATCGGCTGGGTCCTGCGCTGCAATGAACTCCTTGGCGACCAGGTTCATGCCATCGCGCAGGGGTGTGACCAGTGCCACCCGCGCCGCGCGGTAAAGCCCTGGCAGGCGTTTGCGCGCCACGTTGCGGTGGATAAAGCGGATCGGCATCCAGTCCAGTTCACCAAAGTTGCCGTTGATGGCACCGCACAGGCTTTCCAGTTCCTGGAGTAAATCGGAGTACGTGCCCATGTCTTCACGGCTCGGTGAGGCCACCTGGATCAGCGTGGCGCTGCGCAGGTTTTCCGGGTATTTTTTAAGCAGGGACTGAAACGCGCGCAGGCGTTGCGGCAGGCCCTTTGAATAATCCAGACGCTCCACGCCCAGCAGCAGTTTGCGGCGCGAGTATTCCTCTTTCATGCGTTCGTACATGTCGCACGCGTCTTTGGCATGCGTCAGCGCAGCGAATTCGTCCACGTCAATGCCAACCGGGAAAGCGCCCGCCCGCACGGTGCGGTTGAAGGCCCGAAAGCGGTGTCCGCCCAGGTCCTCGGCGCCGGCCTCGGCCTGCACGTAGCGCGAGAAGTGCAGCAGGTCGGCCTCGGTTTGAAAACCGACCAGATCGTAGGCAAAGAGCGCACGCATCAGCCATTCATGCTGGGGAATGGCCGCCAGCACCAACTGCGGCGGCAGGGGAATGTGCAGGAAAAACCCGATGCGGTGGGTAGAGCCCATCGCGCGCAATTCGGCGGCCAGCGGAATCAGGTGGTAGTCGTGCACCCAGATGATGTCATCGGGTTTCAGCAGCGTCATCAGCTTGCGGGCAAACAGCTGGTTGACGCGGCGGTAGGCGCCGATGTAGCCCGCATCAAAGCGCGCCAGATCCAGCCGGTAGTGAAACACCGGCCAGAGCACGCCGTTGCTGTAACCCAGGTAGTAGCCGGCATGGTCTTCAGCGGACAAATCCACGGTGGCGAGCGTGACGCTGCCGGCCTGTTGCACATGCAGCTCGCCGTCGCCGGGCGTACCGCCTTCGACGACGGCCCCACTCCAGCCGAACCAGAGGCCGCCCGCGGCACCAAGCGCCTCGCCCAGCGCCACGGCAAGGCCGCCAGCGGCGGGC
>DFWY01000010.1:46767-53480 GCA_002381615.1 Polaromonas sp. UBA4122
CCACGCTTTTCACTTCGTGTAATACGCTGCCCCCCGAGGGGGCTAATTTTCCTTGGAGCGGCCCTGCGGAAAATTCCGCCTTCAAGTCAGCCAAAATGCGCGTTGTGCTGGCTTCCGAAGAAGCCGTTTCCACCTTGGGGTGGCCTGATGGAAAAATAGCATTCATGCTTTTAGACCTGTGAATCCCACGGTGCAGACAGGCGCACCGCTGCGTTGATGATGCCGACCATGGAATAGGTCTGCGGGAAGTTGCCCCACATCTCGCCCGTGACCGGGTGCGTGTCTTCCGACAGCAGGCCCAGATGGTTGCGCGCTGCCAGCATGGATGCAAAAATTTCACGGGCTTGTTTTTTTCGGCCAATGCGCGCCAGCGCATCAATGCGCCAGAAGGTGCAGATATTGAACGCAGTTTCAGGTTTGCCAAAATCGTCGGGAGCTTCGTAGCGGCGCATGTAGGGCCCGTCGCACAAATAGGTTTCCAGCGCGTCGACGGTGGCAATGAAGCGCGGGTCTTTCGGGTCAATGAAGCCCACCTCGATCATCAGCAGCACGCTGGCGTCCAGATCGCGTCCGCCAAAACTTTCGGCAAAGGCCTGACGCTCTTCGCTCCAGGCTTCACGCAAAATGCGCTCCTGCATGCGCTGCGCATGGCCCTGCCAGTAGGCCGCACGCTCAGGCAGCTCAAGCACCAGCGCAATTTTGCCGAGCCGGTCGCACGCCGCCCAGCACATCAGCGCGGAAGAGGTGTGAACCCGGGTGCGCGTGCGCAGCTCCCACATGCCGGCGTCAGGTTTGTCGTAGGTGCGTGCCGCCTGCTCGCCAACGTTCTCCAGCCGTTTGAACTCGGCCAGGCCAGCGCGGTGCAGCAGCCGATGGTCATGAAAGGCCTGCGCCGCGCCCAGCACCACATTGCCATACACGTCATGCTGAAAATGCTCTTGCGCCTGGTTGCCCACGCGAACGGGCCCCATTCCCCGGTAGCCCGCCAGATGCGCCATCACCGACTCGGGCAGCTCGCGCTCCAAGCCAATGCCGTACAGCGGCTGTATATGTCCGCCTCTGGCTTGCACCACCACGTTGCTCAGCCAGCGCAGGTAATCTTCCAGGGTGCCGACCTCCGACAGGCTGTTGAGCGCCCGCACCACAAAAAAGGCATCGCGCAGCCAGCAGTAGCGGTAGTCCCAGTTGCGCTGGCTACCCGGTGCTTCAGGAATGCTGGTAGTCATGGCCGCCACGATGGCGCCGGTGTCTTCAAACAGCGACAGCTTGAGCGTGATGGCGGCACGGATCACCGCGTCCTGCCACTCCAGCGGAATATGCAGGCGCTGGCTCCATTTGCGCCAGTACGACACGGTTTCCTGCTCAAACAGCTGCGCCGTGTCGGCAATGCCGTCGGTGAGCGACTCGTCGGCGCCCAGCAGAAAATTGTGCTCGCGTGTCAGCACGAAAGGCTGCCTGGACAGCAGGTGCGACAGCGGGGCATCGGTGTTCAGCCGCAGCGTAAGCGCATCGCCCACATAGCGCAGATGGTTGCTGCCCTGGGTGATCAGGGGCTGGCGGCGGCCCCAGTCAAAACGGAGGTCGAGCGACACGCGAATGCGCGGCGCGCCATGAATGGGTCGCACGCGCCGCACCAGCGTCATGGGTTTGAAGAAGCGCGAGTGGCTGAAAAAACGCGGTGCGAAGTCGGTGATCTCTATGCCCTGGCCGCTTTTGTCAAACAGCTGGGTTCGCAGCACGGCGGTATTGGGCTCGTACCACTGCTTCGATTCCGAAAAATCCTCGATCTCGATGCCAAATGCGCTGGATTGGGCACTGGATGGGGAGATGTCGCCGTCGTTGTTGCCGGTGCCGGGCTCTATCAGTGCGTTGAACACCGGGTCGCCATCAAAGCGTGGCAGGCAGCACCAGACGATGCGCCCGCGGGCATCAATCAGCGCGCTGAACGCACAGTTGCCAATCACCCCCATGGCGAGCGAGGGTTCAGCGGGGGGCGCAAAGCGCACGGAGTCGCTTGCGACGGTCATGTGCGGATCCTCGCCATGGATTTCTTCTGTGTGTTGGGTGCGCGATTGGGCCCCTGCTCCTGGCAGGCGGCCTGCAGCCATTGGCGCAGTGCCACTGGCGCCCGGCAGCGGTAGTGGGCCAGCGTTGCGCCTTCGCCAACCTTGATGCCCTGGCCGCCGAGAAGCTGCACGGCAGAAAACCCGGCTTCATCGGTCGTGTCGTCGCCCGCGAACAGGGGCAAGCGGCCAGCAAAGGGAGCCTCCGCCATGAACGCTTCAATCGCCGTGCCCTTGCTGATACCTGCCGGCTTGACTTCAAACACATACTTGCCGCGCAGCAGTTCGACGCCCGGCGTGCTGTGGGCCGCATCAAGCATGACTTGCAGGGCCAGTGTTTCCATCTCGGGGGCATGGCGGTAGTGCAGGGCCACGGCCGCTGCCTTGATTTCGACGCGCAGGCCCGTGTGGCGCGCTGCCAGCGCAGTGGCCAGTCGCACCACCTCCTGCAAATCGGGCGACGCCAGGCGGATCACCTCGCCCTGGAGCAGGCGGCGTTGCGCGCCGTGCTCGGCGGCAGCGGGCAATTGCAGGGGCGCCAGAAAACCGTCCAGATCGGTAAGCTTGCGGCCCGACACAATGGCCAGTGCGCCGCCCAGCTGCGCTGCGAGTTGCGTCAGGACGGGAATCAGCTCTGTTGTGACCTGCACGGCTTCGGGCTGCGGTGCCAGGTCGGCCAGCGTGCCGTCGAAGTCCAGAAAAAGTGCGGTCTGCGGGCCAATGCCGGGCAGGCTGCGCAGGGAGGAGGGGGGTAAGGATGAGGACTGCATGGCCATTGACCGTTTACCTTAGCACAGACCCCTTCAAAAAAGCTGTAGGCCGGTTTCGCCTTTTTACAGATTCAGCCGGCCAGCCCCACAGTGAAGCCGGGGCTTCGGCTCACGGCTGCCACCCGCGCCTGGTGAATCCACTCGCCAATCTGTTTGCCGCTCTGTCCTGCAGCCTGCGCCTCGGCAGCCACCTGATCCGTTGCCACGGATTGGGCCGCAGCCAGTGCCTCCAGCAGGCGCTGGCGCTGGGAGTAGGGTGCATTCTCAAGCCCGAGTCGCCCACGCGCATCACACTCGCACGCCAGCAGGATGTCGGCAAAACGCTGGGGCTTGCGAAACGCATCGCAGCGTTCCAGCAGGCGTACCATGGCTGCCGCGCTGAAGTCACCACTGCGGTGAATGTTGCCGTGCTCGCGCGCCACCACGTCGGCCAGCTCGCGGCACTCGGCTGGAACGCGCAAGCGTTCGCACACGCCTTTGAGCAGGCGCGCACTGCGTTCTTCGTGGCCGATGTGTTTTCCTAAATTGGGGTCAGATTCCATTTTCATTCGCCAGATCTCTGGCGTGTAGGCAGCGCCTTGCGCTGCCATGAAATCGGAATCTGACCCCGATGTAGAAGTCCCTTTGCCCAGGTCGTGACCCAGGCAGGCAAAGCGTACCGGCAAGGAGGCTTTCAGTTGGGCCGCCACGTTCAGCACCATCATCAGGTGAATGCCGGTGTCCACCTCGGGGTGGTACTCGGCGCGCTGGGGCACGCCCCACAGCCTGGCGACTTCAGGCAGCAGCTTGTGCAAGGCACCGCACTCGCGCAGCACGTCAAACAGGCGCGAAGGTTTAGTCTCCATCAGCCCGCGCGCCAGCTCCTGCCAAACCCGTTCGGGCACTAATGCATCGACTTCGCCGTCAGCCACCATCTCCTGCATCAGCGCTTGGGTTTCGGGCGCGACCGAAAAATCCGGAAACCGGGCGGCAAAGCGCGCCAGTCGCAGAATGCGGACCGGGTCTTCGCGGAAGGCTTCGGTGACATGGCGCAAGACCTTGTGCTGGAGGTCCTTCTGCCCGCCATAAGGATCAATCAGCGCGGAAAAATCAGGATCAAATGCGGCTGTAGCGCAAGAAGGACGGGCGGGAACAGCTATTGAATTAATAGTAAGGTCGCGCCGCGCCAGGTCTTGCTCCAGCGTCACGTCGGGCTCGGCATGCACCACAAAACCGTGGTAGCCGGGCGCGGTTTTGCGCTCCGTGCGGGCCAGCGCGTACTCTTCGTGGGTTTGCGGGTGCAAAAACACCGGAAAGTCCTTGCCCACTGGTACAAAGCCTTGAGCCACCAGTTCCTCGGGAGTGGCGCCGACCACCACCCAGTCGCGGTCTTGCACGGGCAAGCCCAGCAAGGCATCGCGCACCGCACCCCCAACCATGTAAATCTGCATGCGGGCAGTTTAGCGGCTCAAGTCATCCGCACCCTTCAGCGCCTCACGGCTTCAGGCGGTAAGGCTCCTCAAACTCGACGAAGTCCTTTTCTGCCAGTGCGTCATCGATCCAGGCCTTGACGCCCGGTAAGGTGCACAGGCGCTCGATATAGGCGGTGATGTCTGCCGGAACCGGCAAAGCATAGCTTTTAAGGCGCATGCACACCGGCGCAAAAAATGCGTCGGCAATGCTGAACTCGCCAAACAGCATAAGGCCTTTGTGCTCCGCCAGCAATTCGCGCCACATGCTGATGAGGCGCATTACATCGGCGCGCACGGCGGGCTTGTCGCGCCAGATCAACCGGCCTGCATCGCTCAGATCGGCTTCAATGTTCATGGTGCAGGCCGAACGCAGGGCAGCAAAGCCGCTGTGCATTTCGGCGCAAACGCTGCGCGCGTGGGCCCTGGCCTGCACGTTTTGGGGCCAGAGGTGTTTTTCGGGAAAACGCTCGGCCAGGTATTCGGCAATGGCCAGCGTGTCCCACACCACCAGGCCGTCGTCGTCCAGTACCGGCACCTTGACCGCCGGGTTGATGCTGCTGGCTTTCTTTTTGAATTCGGAGCCGGCATCAAATGAATCAAAACGGATTTTGACTTCCTCGAAAGGAATGCCGGCCTGCTTGAGCAGCACCCACGGCCGCATGGACCAGGAGGAATAGTTTTTATTGCCGATATAGAGCTTGAGCATGGGCTTCCTGATCTGCTGAGATGAAAGGTCAACGTGATACAAGTCGCCATGCTACATCGGCGAGCGTGGGAGCTTATTTGGTCTAGAACCGACCGGCCGTTTTGCGCTTGGCCATGAGGCCGCTGCGCAGGCCCTGCGCTCCGAGGTAGGTGGGCCCAATCGCGCCCAGCGCGGCGGGGGTGATGCCCAGCGCCTGCAGGCCGGGCAGCTTGCCGCTGGCCACGTTGTCGGTTTTCATGGCGTCGAGATTGTCCCGGCTCAGCACGGGCTCGCCGGGTGCCAGTTCCATGAGTCGGGCCTGCAGGCGCGCCAGCGCGTCGGGCAGCGCGATCACCGGCCGGCCCTTGCCGCCCTTGACGCCGGCGTAGCGGCCTGCCAGCTCTACCAGTTGCTTGAGCGTGAACACCTCGGGACCGCAGGCTTCAAAAATTTGCCCGATTGTGTCGGAGTCTTGCAGGCAGTACACCACCGCGCTGGCCACGTCCTCCACCCACACCGGCTGAAAGCGCGCCTGGCTGCCGGCCAGCGGAATCACCGGAAACACCTGCTGCAGCCGCGCAAAGGTGTTGAGGAATTTGTCTTCAGCACCAAAAATCACGCTGGGGCGCAGCACCGTCACGTCAAGCCCGCTGCCGAGCAACACCGCCTCGCCGCGTGCCTTGCTGCGCTGGTACATCGAGGCCGAATCGAGCGAAGCACCCAGCGCGCTGATATGAACGATGCGCCGCAGGCCGCTGGCCTCGCAGGCCCGCGTCAGCGCCAGCGGCAATTGCACATGCGCCGTTTCAAACGCGGCTTCCGAGCCGTGCAAAATGGCGATCAGGTTGACCACGGCGTCGTGCCCGGCCAGCAAGGGTAGCAGCGATGCGCTGTCCCGCACATTGACCTCGACCACATCGACCATTGGCAGCATTTGCAGGTGCTGCGCATTGCTCAAGCGGCGTGTGGCCACGGTCACGCGGCATGGCAGCTGGCTCAGTTTTTCGCAAACATGCCGACCGACAAAACCGGTGCCGCCGAGGACAAGAATTTTTTTCATAAACCCTAATTTAGCGCGTTTGGAGGGATTTTCCCGAAAACGCCGGGCTTTATGACGATTTATGGCCTTAGCCCAGTTGGGACGGGCGTTACAGGCTATTAAATCAATAGCAATCAGCGCTTGGTAATCTTGCGGGGCTTGCCGAAATCGTCAATCGCCACATAGGTCAGGCTGGCTTCCGTGACCTTGATGTAATGCCCCTGCGCGCGAAAGCGCTCGGCGTACACCTCGACCTGCACCGTGATCGATGTGGTGCCGATGCGGGTCACGCTTGAAAAAAACGACAGAATGTCGCCCACTTTGACCGGCTGCTTGAAAATGAACTGGTTGACCGCCACCGTCGCCATGCGGCCGTCGACGTAGCGCGCCGGGATTACTGAGCCGGCCGTGTCCACCTGGGCCATGACCCAGCCGCCGAAAATATCGCCGTTGGCGTTGCAGTCGGCCGGCATCGGGATCATCTTGAGCACCAGCTCCTTGTCGGTGGGCAGCTGGACCGTGATGGTCTGCAGGTGAGCCTCGGCGCTGGCGTTGACGGTATTGCCCGTGTGGGCGCTTGATTCGGAAGACATAGGCACAATCTCATAAGAAATTAAAACAACCCCAACGATTGTGACTCATGCGCTCCCGAGCTTCCACGGCTGATTCTTCCTTTCCCGCGCCCGCCACAACAGCAGCGGGCGG
>DFWY01000010.1:53592-61170 GCA_002381615.1 Polaromonas sp. UBA4122
CTTCCCCCCCCCCGCCACAACAGCAGCGGGCGGGCGCGCTGCACCGGCGCCCGAGCGCTCGGACCTGGCCACCCTAAAGCGGCTGTTTCCCTATTTATGGGAGTACAAATGGCGTGCCATGGCGGCCCTGGCCTTCATGGTGGGTGCCAAGCTGGCCAATGTGGGCGTGCCGCTGCTGCTGAAAAATCTTGTTGACACCATGAACTTCAAGCCGGGCGATGTGAAGGCCATGCTGGTGGTCCCGGTGGCCTTGCTGCTGGCCTACGGCTTGTTGCGTTTATCGACCACGCTGTTCACCGAACTGCGTGAGTGGGTGTTTGCCAAAGCCACCGAAGGCGCGGCGCGGCGTATTTCACTGGAAGTGTTCCAGCATTTGCACGCGCTCAGCCTGCGCTTTCACCTGGAGCGGCAAACCGGCGGCATGACACGCGACATTGAACGCGGCACGCGCGGCGTGCACTCACTCATCTCGTATTCGCTGTACAGCATCATCCCGACCCTGATCGAGGTGACGCTGGTGCTGAGCCTGCTGGCGGTCAAGTTCGATGTCTGGTTTGCCGGCATCACCGGCATCGCGCTGGTCTTCTACATCTTCTTCACGGTCAAGGTGACCGAATGGCGCACGAAGTTCCGCAAGACCATGAACGAGCTGGACTCGTCGGCCCACAGCCGCGCCGTTGACTCGCTGCTGAACTATGAAACCGTCAAGTACTTCAACAACGAAGAATTTGAAGCGGCACGCTATGACGAGGGCCTCAAGCGCTACCGCCAGGCAGCCATCAAGAGCCAGAACACCCTGAGCCTGCTCAACACCGGGCAGCAGCTGATCATTGCGTTCGGGCTGGTAGCCATGCTGTGGCGCGCCACGCAAGGCGTGGTGGATGGCCGCATGACGCTGGGCGATCTGGTGATGGTCAACGCCTTCATGATCCAACTCTACATTCCGCTGGGTTTTCTGGGCGTGATTTACCGGGAAATCAAGCAGAGCCTGACCGACCTGGACAAGATGTTCACGCTGATGGAAAAAGAGCGCGAAATCGCCGACGAGCCAGGTGCGCAGCCGATCCGCATTGAAGGCTCGCCTGCGGTGCGCTTTGAAAACGTCAGCTTTGCCTACGACCCCGCGCGCCCCATCCTGCACCACGTCAGTTTTGAAATTCCGCCGGGCAAAACCGTGGCAGTGGTGGGGTCGTCGGGTGCGGGCAAGTCCACTCTGGCGCGACTGCTGTTTCGTTTTTACGATGTGCAGCAAGGCCGCATCACCATTGCCGGGCAGGACATCAAGCAGGTCACCCAGGCCAGCGTGCGCCAGGCCATTGGCATCGTGCCGCAAGACACGGTGCTGTTCAACGACACGGTCGAATACAACATTGCCTACGGCAAGCCCGGCGCCAGCCACGCCGAGGTCGAGGGCGCGGCCCGCGCGGCGCACATTCACGCCTTCATTGCCGTAACGCCGTTGGGCTACAACACCATGGTGGGCGAGCGTGGCCTGAAACTCTCGGGCGGTGAAAAGCAGCGCGTGGCGATTGCCCGCACCCTGCTGAAAAATCCGCCCGTGGTGATTTTTGATGAAGCCACCTCGGCGCTGGACTCGGCCAACGAGCGCGCCATTCAGGCAGAGCTGCGAGAAGCCGCCCAAAACAAGACCACGCTGGTGATTGCGCACCGCTTGTCCACCGTGGTGGATGCGCATGAAATTCTGGTGATGGAGGCCGGAAGCATCATTGAGCGCGGAACGCACGCCGCTCTGCTGGCGGCCAATGGGCGCTATGCGGAGATGTGGGCGCTGCAGCAGAGTTCGGAGTGATTTTTAGGGTGTTTTAGGCCTCTGGGACGCGTGGGATATGCGTGAGCGGCTATTTTAATAATAGCTAAATTGCGCTTTTTTCTTTTGGATACGCCTTACCGGCGATGGGGCAAATGGCAGAACACAGTTCTAGCCCCTTGAGCGGCGGGAATGCAGCGGGAAAAATCATCAAATGTGGGTAAGTGACCGGCTGCATCGTGCCTAAAGCGGTCATCGATGATTGGGATTCGAACGACGGGACTGCAGCGGAAGCGGACGGTCGCATTGGCTGCTCGACCGGCCGGACCCGGTCGAGGCTGTGTCAAAACTAAGAACCTGATTTAAAGATTGCGTAAACCGCATTTGCCTGCTGATTCCAGAGCCGCTGGTCTTCATTGATCGCGCATCGGGATCAGTCAGCGAGATTTGTTTGTCCGGTGCCGCCTTCATCTGCACTTCTAACTCCTTGAGTCGTTGCATTTGCTCCTTCAGTGCAGCGATCTTCTCGTTCAAGCGTACCGTCTTGGTAAGCGCGACTGTTGGCTCTTCACGGTCTGCGGCGTCGAGCGCAGCGAGGTAGCGGTTGATGCTGTCCTCGATTTGCTGCATGCGCCGTTCCATCTTTGCGCTGGTGAAGTTCTTATCGCTGCTGTTGACGGCCTTGAACTTGCTGTCGTCAATGGCGACGATCGCCTGGGAGAACAGATCAAGCTTGCGGCACAGCTCAACAAACTGACGACATACGCTACCGATAGCTTTGCCATTGTCTTTGCGAAAGTTGGCAATCGTCTTGAAGTCCGGCGTCAACCGGGAAATCAACCACATCAACTCAACATTGCGTTGTGTTTCCAGCTCCAGGCGCCGCGTTGACTGAATGCGATTGAGGTAGCCGTAAATATAGATCTTGAGAAGTGTCGACGGATGATAAGAAGGGCGGCCTGTAAGCGCTGGCTCAACACCTTCAAAGCCGAGCTTGCCAAGATCAAGTTGATCGACAAAGACGTCAACCACGCGCACCGTATTGTCCTCAGTGACGTAATCATCCAAGAGATAGTCGGGATATTTTTGGGAAAATTCTTCACGCGTTTTGACACAGCCTCGGTCATTTGCAGTCGTTCGTGTTACTTCCTCCATAGCGGTCAGTCGCGACAGAAACGACGCAAAAAGATGGAAACTGTTCGCTTTAGATTAAAAAATGAAGAATGTTCGTTCATTTGGACGCTTGCTTTACTCATTGCCTTTGCATCCGCGAAGAAAATATGCCATACCCAAAAATGTAACCATCCCTGTGTCGGTTTACCTTTAGTCTGGCCAAAAGTAACAGACTAAAGGTAAACCGACAGCCGGCGCTTGAAACGAAGGTGGCTAATGCGCCACCCGAAACCGCGTTCCCCGAAAACTGAACACCGAACTCGACGCCTGGATTTCCTCTAAGTTCACCTCGGGCGCGGCCAGGCTGCCTTGCGTTAGAACCTGGTTGTTGACCAACAGCAGCCGCTGCCCCGGGTTTTCCGAGTAAACGGCGCCGGTGATGGTCAGCGGGGGGATCTGGCGACGGATGTCTTCGGACAGTTCGCTAAGCAGCGGGACAGCGGCCGGGGCGGCTTGGGTGGCGGATGCCTTGGCGACCGGCAACGGCATCGGCGTTGCCGGGGCGGCGGCGCCTAGCTCCGCTGCCTTGCCGACGGGGTCAAGTTTGGGCTTGGGCGGCGGTTGCGTTCCAACGGCGGGCGCTGGAAGCGCCGGTTTTGACACGGGTGTGGGTGCGGCGGGAGTCACGGCGGGCGGCGAAGATGCGACTGTTCGTAGCGCCGGAACTGCAGGCTGCCGTGCAGACGCAGATGCGGGTATTGGTATTGGTGTTGGCGTAGGTACGGGCTGCGCCAATGGCGCGGGCACCGTGGGCCTCGCCACGGCGGGTTCCACTGCGGCCAGTCGCGCGTCGCTGGCAGGCGTTTGCCAGACCCACAGGCCTGCTGCGATGCCGCCCAGCGCCAAGGTAGCTGCGGCGGCCAGCCAGAGGCGGCTTCGCGCGCTGGGGGCAGCTTGAGAGGCCGGGGTCGTCACTTGGCGCGCGTGCAGGCTGGGCACGGCGCCGCGCTCACGTTCGGCGTCGGCCCGTTTGAGTGCATCAAGGATGTAAGACATGGGCTTATCGCGGGTTGGTTTGCAGGCGCGGCTCATTCACATCCGTGGCGCTGTCGATCTGCATGAAGGTCATGGGGCCGGGTTGCCCATCGGCTTTGAGGCCTTGGGCGCGCTGAAAGGCCCGCACGCGAGCCCTCAAGGCAGCGTCCAGGACTGGAGGGGCTGCTGATGCGGCTGGTGCAGGTGCGCCGTCCAGTCGGCTCAGTTGGCTCGCGAGCCGCTCGATAGCCGGGCCGGCGTTGCCGTCGCGCAGGTCGGCGCTGTAACCCGGCGGCGGGCGCCAGTAGGTGGCGAAGTCGCCGCGCCACAACCGACCCAGCGAGACCAGCCTGACGGTATGCAGGCTCGCCGCAACCCGCAGCGTGGCGGTCTGGTCGCTCAAGCCCACGAGCAGGGCGTACGCCGGTGGGCCGTTGTCCACCTGCAGGGTCAGGATGCCCGGGCGGCCGAGCTGGCGGAGCAGCGGCACGGTGAGCTTGTCGGTGCGGTAACACTGCAGCTGCTGCGCGCCAGCGGCCTGGCAGGGGTCGCCGTCGTTTGCGGACAGCTTCCAGGTAGGAGCCAGCTCGCGCCAAGCCGCGTTGATGTCGCGCGGCAGTTGCGGGAGCAGGGCTTCGATCTCCTCGACAGGGTTCAGGACAAGCGACTCAACCCGAATGGGCGACGACGCGTTAGCTTGTGGGGCTGGCGGGGCTGGCGGGGCTGACTTTGCGGCTTGGGGTGACGGCAGAGCCTTTTGCGGCGTGGGCCACATCAGAAAACCGGTCAGCGCGGCACCGGCCAGCAAGGCGAAGCCGCCCAGCGCGTAGGCTGTGGGCAGTGAGCCGGCGGTCGGCGCGCGCGGGATATCAGGCCCGAACACCTCGGCAGCAGCCTTGTCCACCACGGTTCGGTCCACGCGGTGCAGGCCATTCGCCCACGCCCCCAGCAGCGCGCGCCCGCACAGCAAGTTGATGCGGCGTGGCACCCCGCGCGCGAGGCGGTGGATGCGCTGCAGCGACTGACGGTCAAACGGCAACGGGCCGGTGTGGCCGGCCACGTCCAGACGGTGCTGGATGTACTGCGTGCTCTCGGTGTCGGTCAGCGCGTCAAGGTGAAAGCGCGCGATCACGCGCTGGGCCAGCTGCTCCAGCTCAGGGCGGGCCAGCATGGCGCGCAGTTCGGGCTGGCCGATCAGCACGATCTGCAGCAGCTTGCGCTCGTTGGTTTCCAGGTTGGTCAGCAGGCGCAGCTGCTCCAGCACGTCGGATTCGAGGTTCTGCGCCTCGTCGATGATGAGTACGCTGCTTTGCCCGGCGGCGTGACTCTGTAGCAGAAAGGCATTGAGCGCGTCGATGTAGTCCTTGACCGTGGGCGGGTTCGAGGCGGCAGCCGCCGCCGTGATGTGGAACTCCTCGCAGATGGATTGCAGCAACTCGGTGACGGTGAGCTTGGGGTTGAAGATATAGGCCACATGGCAGCCGGCGGGAATCTGCTCCAGGAAGCAGCGGCAGATGGTGGTTTTGCCGGTGCCGATGTCGCCCGTGAGCAGCACAAAGCCGCCGCCCGTGCCGCCTGCCGCTTTGTGCGGGCCGGCCACGCCGTAAAGCAGGTGCGCCAGCGCCTCCCGGTGGCGCTCGCTCATGAAGAGGTAACGTGGGTCAGGCGCGATGGAAAACGGGTCTTGCGTCAGGCCGAAATGGTGCGAGTACATAGGTCACAAGCATACCCGGGGACGGACAGGACATTCCACCATATCATGGGCGTGATTCAAACACGGGTGCCCTCGCACCCATTGCGCCGGACTTCGCCCGCTACTTGATTGAATTCCCGTTCGGAGATATTTATTCACGTCCGAATCTGGATTTGAAATCGCGTGAAATTGCCGTGGTCGCCACGATGCTAGCCATGGGAAATGCGGCGCCGCAACTCAAGGTTCATGTGTGCGGCGCTTTGAACGTCGGATGCAGTCGCGATGAAATCGTTGAGGTGATGATGCAGAAGGCGGTGTATGCCGGTTTCCCCGTCGCACTCAATGGACTATTTGCAGCGCAAGAAGTGTTCAATGAGCGTGACGCGGACCAGCCTGCGGTTGGCCAGGCAGACGGCGCCTGATTCGTCCCGCCTTGCGGCGACCCCGCGCATAATTCCGGGCATGGAAACCAAATGGCTCGAAGATTTCGTCAGTCTTGCTGATACCCGCAGTTTCAGTCGCTCGGCCCAGCTTAGGCATGTAACGCAGCCCGCGTTCTCGCGGCGCATCCAGTCGCTGGAGGGGTGGGCGGGCACCGACCTTGTGGACAGAAGCTCTTATCCCACGCGCCTGACGCCGGCCGGTGAAACGCTGTACAGCCAGTCGCTGGAGGTGCTGCAGGGCCTGCAGTCCACACGCGCAATGCTGCGTGGCCATATCTCGGCCGGGCAGGACTTCATCGAGTTTGCCGTGCCGCACACGCTGGCCTTTACATTTTTCCCGGCCTGGGTCAGCAGTCTGCGCGAAAAGTTCGGCCCCATCAAAAGCCGTCTGATCGCGCTCAATGTGCATGATGCGGTGTTGCGACTGGTTGAAGGCAGTTGCGACCTGCTGATTTCCTACCACCATGATTCCCAGCCCTTCCAGTTGGACCCTGACCGCTATGAAATGGCGTCGCTGGGACAGGAAGTGCTGGCGCCGTTTGCGCGGGCCAATGCCGACGGCCAGCCCGAGTTCAGCCTGCCAGGCCGCGCCGGGCAGCCGCTGCCTTACCTGGGTTACGCGCCAGGCGCGTATCTGGGGCGTATGGTGGACCTGATCCTCAAGCAGTCCCGCACCACCATCCATCTGGACCGGGTCTATGAAACCGACATGGCCGAGGGTCTGAAGGCCATGGCCCTGGAGGGGCACGGCATTGCCTTTTTGCCGCTCGGTGCCGTCAAAAAAGAGCTTCGGGCCAAAAAACTGGTCAGCGCCGGCAGCAACCTTGAGATGACCATGGACGTGCGCGTTTATCGTGAGCGACCGGTTTCCAAAGAAGCCGCCAAGAGCCATGCCCAGGCGTTGTGGACCTATTTGCAGTCGCAAAATGGCATGAAGGACAAGGCCGCAGGCCGGGGTGGCATTCAGTCGGCGACCAGGAGATGATTGAGCGGCCTGGGTAGTAACCCTTGGTCGTTATAAAAAAAATGCATGACTGTCCCCTGAAACGGCATTGGTGTTTTCAATCCCGCGAATTTACAGTTCGGCACGTTCAAATTTTGAGGCTTGTCCGTCCGTGTCACCAGAAGTCCGACAGGCTCCTGGAGCCTATCCTGCATGGTCCAGGTCGCCTCTTTTTAAGGAGGGGGGGTAAACCTTGGCATGGCTTGTGCTTCCCGCTCTTTAGAATAGTCCCCTTATCGTTTCATTTCACAACAGGAGATTCCATGAAACTCAAGCTCGTCGCTCTGTCCGTTGCCCTCCTCGCTACAGGCGGTGCATTTGCTCAAGGTACTGATACGCTCGCCAAAGTCAAGGCCTCAGGCGTCGTTACCATGGGAGTTCGTGACTCCTCCGGAGCCTTGTCCTACACGCTCGGTGACGGCAAGTACACCGGCTACCACGTCGAGATTTGCAACCGTATCATCGCCAACCTGGAAAAAGCTGCAGGCCGCAAGCTGGAAGTGAAATACCAGCCCGTCACGTC
>DFWY01000010.1:61358-61722 GCA_002381615.1 Polaromonas sp. UBA4122
GTGAAATACCAGCCCGTCACGTCGCAAAACCGCATTCCGCTGGTTCAAAATGGCACGGTAGACATTGAGTGCGGCTCGACCACCAACAATGCAACCCGTGCGAAAGATGTGGCTTTTGTCGACACGACGTTTGTGGAAGAAGTCCGCATCGCCGTCAAAGCCAATTCGGGCATTACATCGATTTCCCAACTGGGCGGCAAGAACGTGGCGACCACTACCGGCACCACTTCGGTGCAGACGCTGCGCAAGAACAAGCGGGCTACCGGCGTTGACTTCAAGGAAATTTTCGGCAAAGACCACTCCGACAGTTTCCTGCTGCTCGAATCGGGGCGCGCTGATGCTTTCGTCATGGACGGTTCCATTG
>DFWY01000010.1:61842-61983 GCA_002381615.1 Polaromonas sp. UBA4122
TCATGGACGGTTCCATTCTGGCTGGCAATATTGCCACGGCCAAGAAACCAAGCGACTTCAAGATCGTCGGTGAGGTGCTGAGCGTTGAACCCATCGCCATCATGATCCGCAAGGACGACCCTTGGTTCAAGCGCATGGCCG
>DFWY01000013.1:0-3762 GCA_002381615.1 Polaromonas sp. UBA4122
CCCTTGACTTTTTCCCCCAAACCCGCCAGCGTTATTGGCCCCGCCGCGCCTTGGCAGAAAGCCTGGCAAGGCGCGGTTTGGACGGCGCAGCTGCCGCTGTCTGGCCAGCGCAGCGAAAGTCCCCGCGTGCTGCCGGTGGTGGTGGCGCTGGGCCGGGTGGCTTACCGCATTGAAGCGCCGGTCAAGGGCGAATGGCCAGCCGCGTCCCCCGCGGACACGGTGCAGCCGGCGCTGGAAGCCGCGCTCAAAGCCAACGCCGCGCAGGGCGCCGCACCGACAGGCCGCAGCACGCCCTCGCTGACGTTGGTAGCAGCCCTGGTCGGCGCGCTTTTGGGCGGGCTGATCCTGAACCTGATGCCTTGCGTGTTCCCGGTGCTGGCCCTCAAGGTGGTGGGCTTTGTGCATGTGAAAGACCAGGCCACCCGCCTGAAGAACGGCCTAGCTTACAGCGCCGGTGTGGCGCTGTCGTTTTTGGCGCTAGGCGCCCTGCTGCTGGGCCTGCGCGCTGCGGGCGAGCAACTGGGCTGGGGCTTTCAACTGCAAAGCCCGGCGGTCGTTGCGGCGCTGGCAGCCCTGTTCACGCTGCTGGGCCTTAACCTGGCGGGCTTGTTTGAGTTTGGCAACATCCTGCCCGGCCGCCTGGCCAGTCTGCAGACGGAAAGCCCCACCACCAATGCTTTTCTGTCGGGTGTGCTGGTCACCGCCATTGCCTCGCCCTGCACCGCACCTTTCATGGGGGCCGCGCTGGGTTATGCCGTGGGTCTGCCGGCAGTGCAGGCGCTGGCTGTGTTTGGGACGATTGGCATCGGCATGGCTTTGCCCTATCTGGCCGCCAGTGCGGTCCCTGCTGTGGCGCGCGCCCTGCCGCGCCCCGGCGCCTGGATGGTGACCTTCAAGCAATTAATGGCGTTTCCGATGTTTGCCACCGTCGCCTGGCTGGTCTGGGTGCTGGGCCAGCAAAGCGGCATCGACGGTGCGGGCGCGCTGCTCGCCCTGCTGGTGCTGATGACGCTGGCGATTTGGGCCTTCAGCTTGCGCCATACAACACGCAAGGCCCGCACGCTCCTCGCTACTTTTTCTATAGCGCTTTTCGCCCTGGGGCTATGGGCCATTGGCCCCAACATCATCAAGCCTGTGAATGCACCGGCTGCCGTTGAAGCCTCCGGAAGGTGGCAGGCCTGGGAGCCGGGCCGGGTGGACCAGCTCAATGCAGAAGGCCAGAGCGTGTTTGTGGACTTCACCGCCGCTTGGTGCGTGACCTGCCAGTACAACAAGAAAACCACGCTGGCCAATGCGTCGGTGCTGGCCGATTTTGCCGCAAAAAATGTCGTGCTGCTGCGTGCCGACTGGACGCGCCGCGATCCGGCGGTGACCGCCGCGCTGACCAAGCTGGGCCGCAGCGGCGTGCCGGTGTATGCGATTTACAAGCCCGGTCGCGCGCCGGTGCTGTTGTCGGAGATTTTGTCAGTGGATGATGTCCGGGCCGAACTGGCCAAGCTGTGATGTGTCGTCGATGGCGGTACGCGGCGACTACCCCCCTCGAATAACAGGAACCGCGCCCCATGAATCCGATACCACCCGCCGAGCGGGTAGCGCACATCCTCACCCACTGCCGCACCATTGCGGTGGTCGGTCTTTCACCCAAACCGCACCGCGCCAGTTTTGATGTGGCGCGCTACATGCAGGTCAACGGTTACCGCATCATTCCAGTCAACCCGAACGTCGCCGAGGTGCTGGGTGAAAAATCCTACCCCACGCTGCTTGAGGCCGCGCAGCACGAAGCGATCGACCTGGTGAACTGCTTTCGCAACAGCGAAGACATTCCACCCATTGTCGACGAAGCCATCGCCATCGGGGCCAAGGCGGTCTGGATGCAGCTCGGTGTGGCGCACCCGGCGGCAGCCGCAAAAGCTGAAGGCGCCGGACTGCTCGTCGTTCAGGACAAATGCATCAAGGTGGAATACGCCCGGCTGTCGGCGACAATTGGGGTATGAATACACCAGCCCACACCAGCGCATTTGCGCCCCTGCAAAACGACACCTTCATCCGCGCCTGCCTGCGCCAAGCGACCGACTACACCCCTGTTTGGCTGATGCGCCAAGCCGGCCGCTATCTGCCGGAGTACCGTGCTACGCGCGCCAAGGCGGGCAGTTTCATGGGGCTGGCCACCAGCCCCAGCTTTGCCACCGAAGTCACGCTGCAGCCGGTGGACCGCTACCCGCTGGATGCCGCCATTTTGTTTAGCGACATCCTGACCGTGCCCGACGCCATGGGGCTGGGCCTGACATTTGCGGAGGGCGAAGGCCCGCGCTTTGCCACACCCGTGCGTGATGAAGCGGCGGTTGCCAAGCTCGAAGTGCCCGACATGAACAAACTGCGCTATGTGTTTGACGCCGTCACCTCGATTCGCAAGGCGCTGAATGGCCGCGTGCCGCTGATCGGCTTTTCGGGCAGCCCCTGGACACTGGCTTGCTACATGGTCGAAGGCGCGGGCTCGGACGACTATCGCTCGATCAAAACCATGCTGTACCGGCGCCCCGACCTGCTGCACAAAATACTGGCAATCAATGCCGACGCGGTGGCGGCCTACCTGAACGCGCAGATTGAAGCTGGCGCCCAGGCCGTGATGATTTTTGACAGCTGGGGCGGCGTGCTGGCCGACGCGGCGTTTCACACCTTCAGCCTAGCCTACACCGCGCGCGTGCTGGCCCAGCTCAAGCGCGAACATGAGGGCGTAAAAATTCCACGCCTGGTCTTTACCAAGGGCGGCGGAATGTGGCTGGAAGCCATGGGCCAACTCGACTGCGAGGTGCTGGGGCTGGACTGGACCGTGAACCTCGCCCAAGCGCGGGCACGGGTAGGCGAGCAAGGACCTCATGCCAAAGCCTTGCAGGGCAACCTGGACCCCAACGCTCTGTTTGCCAACCCGGATCAAATTGAAGCCGAGGTAGCTGCCGTGCTCAACAGCTTTGGCCGACCTCACATGGATGACAGCCAGACCGGCCCGACCCACATTTTTAATTTGGGTCACGGCATCAGCCAGTACACGCCGACCGAAAATGTCGAAGTACTGGTTCGCGCAGTGCATGCTCACTCTCGCAGTATGCGCACAGCCCGGGTCTGAAACCTTCTGCCGACGCCAGGAAGCGGCTGACTGCTGCGCTATTTCAAGCATGACTAGCACAAAATCAGGCGCCAGCGTCCGGACTTATGCACAAAATCCATGCTGCGGTGCCGCATTACAGGGACCGCAGTCGGCACCGTGCTATCAAAGCAATAGCGAACGTAAGTCGTTGATTTATATAGAAACTTTAAACTGCTTTTTTTTCGGGCATTTTGAGAAAAGCCTTGATTTACAAGGCTTCGCGCCATCTCACGGCAAGCTATCAACAAAGTTATCCACAGAAAATCTGGAAATCTTCAAAGCGGTGATAAATCAAGGACTTAGCGCTCTATCTGGATGTATTTTTGAAGAAGTACCCATAACTGGCTACCCAAAATGAGTTACTGGCTCCAGGTAGTCGTGGCCACGCCCGCGCACAGCGCCATCGCCGGTCCGCTAACTTACAGAAGTGAGTCACCACTCATCCCCGGCACCCTGGTGCGTGTTCCGCTGGGAACGCGTGAGGTGCTGGGAGTTGTGTGGGAAGTTTTGCCGGACAGCGGCGACCTGACCGAGGCGCAAACTGTTGCCCCCACACTTTTCACTGCGTGTAATACGCTGCCCCCCGAGGGGGCTGTTTCACCTTGGGGCGGCCCGGC
>DFWY01000013.1:3878-6126 GCA_002381615.1 Polaromonas sp. UBA4122
CACCTTGGGGCGGCCCGGCGGTGCAAACCCGCCACATCGCCAGCGTGCTCGATGGTCTGGCCCCGTTATCGGCGACCTGGCGAAAACTGGTGGCGTTTACCGCCGGCTATTACCAGCGCTCTCTGGGCGAGGTGGCGCTGGCCGCATTGCCGCCCCAGTTGCGTGACCTCAGTACCGTGCAGCTGACGCGCCGGCTCAAGCGGCCCCTTCTGGATACCAGTTGCGCGCAAGATACTACTAATTTAATAGCACTTAGCACAGAGCAGATAAGGGTTATAGCCGAATTTTATGCAGATACCCGGCCCGCCTTGCTGTTTGGCGCTACCGGCAGCGGTAAAACCGAGGTCTACCTGCGCGCCGCCGCCCAGGTGCTGGCGCAAGACCCGAGCGCCCAGGTGCTGGTCATGGTGCCCGAGATCAACCTCACGCCGCAGTTGCAGGCCCGTTTTGAAGCCCGCTTTGCGCACTTTGGCAAGGAGCGTGTGGTGCCCTTGCACAGCGGGCTCACGCCAGCGCAGCGGCTTAAAAGCTGGCTGGCGGCCCATTCAGGCTATGCGCGGCTGGTGCTGGGTACGCGTATGGCGGTGCTCGCCTCCCTGCCCAATTTACGGCTGCTGGTGGTGGATGAAGAACACGACCCGAGCTACAAGCAGCAGGAAGGTGCACGCTACTCGGCGCGCGATCTGGCGGTCTACCGCGCCAAGCTGGAAACCGGCGATGCCGAGCATCCCCACGGCGCCTGTCGCGTGTTGCTGGGTTCGGCCACGCCCTCGCTGGAAAGTTGGCAGGCGACGATTACCGGCCGTTATCAGCGCCTGACCATGAGCGAGCGCATTGGTGCCAGCACGCCATCAGGCGAAGCGGCCAGCGTGGGGGCCATCCCAGGTCGCCTGCCCACCGTGCGGCGGGTGGACATGAACCACCAGCCCAAACACAGCGTCATCGCGCCGCCGCTGCTGGCCGCCATTGCCCAACGGGTGGCGCGCGGCGAACAATCGCTGATTTTTTTAAACCGGCGCGGCTATGCGCCGGTGCTCGCCTGCCACGATTGCGACTGGAAGAGCGAGTGCCCGCACTGCAGCGCCTACCGCGTATTTCACAAAATCGACCGCACGCTGCGCTGCCACCATTGCGGCTTTACCGAGCGCGTGCCGCGTGCCTGCCCAAGCTGCGGCAACATCGACATCGCGCCCATGGGGCGCGGCACCGAGCGGCTGGAAGAACACTTGGGCGAATTGCTGGCGGATGTGAAGCGGCCTGACGGAAGTGCCGTGCGCGTCACCCGCATCGACGCTGACACCACCCGGCTCAAGGGCGCACTGGAATCGCAACTGGCCAGCGTGCATGCCGGAGAGGTCGATGTGCTGGTCGGCACGCAAATGATTGCCAAGGGCCACGACTTCCGGCACATCACGCTGGTGGCGGCCATCAACCCCGACGGCGCGCTATTCTCCAGCGACTTCCGCGCGCCCGAGCGCTTGTTCAGCCTGCTCATGCAGGCGGCCGGCCGGGCCGGCCGCGATGCCAGACACAGCGAAGCCAGCGAAATGTGGGTGCAAACCTTTCACCCGGACCATCCGCTGTTCGCCGCACTCAAGCAACACGACTACCCGGCCTTTGCCGCGCAGCAACTGGCCGAGCGCCAAGCCGCAGGCCTGTCGCCCTTCGGCTTTTCAGCGCTGGTGCGCGCCGAGGCCCGCACACAGGAAGTAGCCCAGGGATTTTTGAACGCCGCAGCAGCAGCGGCGCAATTGCTGCAACTCCCAAGCCAGGCCCACGTCACGCCCTACCCGGCCGTCCCCATGACGATCCAGCGCGTGGCCAATATCGAGCGCGCACAGATGCTGATAGAGAGCCCTTCGCGGGCGGCCTTGCAGCGTTTCCTGGCGGCATGGCAGCCGGTGCTGTTTGAAACGCGCCGGCACAGCGAATTCAAAAGCCTGATCCGCTGGGCGATTGATGTGGACCCGATGGCGATTTGAGGGGTGGGCAGGTGATTTCTAATGATGGGTTATCGGCCAGGAGCCGACAGTCAAACGAAAATTGTCGCTGATCGCTGAAGACCGAGGCTGTGTCAAAACGCGAAAAGAAACACTTCGGTCAAAAAATTGGGTGTACCAAAACCATTCCCGACCATACGATCGTCGCTTGTGGGTCGTTCTACGAGGTCGATTTTTGCTATGCGTTTGCAATCGACATTTCCGAAGACGTTTTCACACAACCTTGGTAGAGTCGGGATGTGGCGCGG
>DFWY01000031.1 GCA_002381615.1 Polaromonas sp. UBA4122
TAAACATTATTTACGGATAAGTTTACACGCTAGGCAATTTCCTTTGATGTGGGGCACCGTACCCCTCTATGCCGCGCCGGTGTTGATTACTTGCGAGCTCAATACTGGCGGGATGCGATGCATGGCTGGGCTTTGTGCAAAAAATGCATGGGTTCGGGTGCACTAGGCTGTAAGTTTGCTGGGCGGCTATCGGCAAACTCCGGCAGGTACCCAGCCAGTTCTTCGAAGTTGGCCACTATCCGGGGGCATACCCAGTGACGCACCCAGCGCGCCATGGCAATTCTCGGGTCACCCATTAGAAGGCTGTCTAAAAACCGTGAGTTTTTGATTGAACGCGCCACACACCGCTCCACCAAAGGCGTGGCTTCATCGGCGATCCAGTCCAGAAATACAGGTGACATCTTGAGGCAGCTTGCCTTCACAAGAACGTTCACCAAGTCGTCCAGCACCCCGATGGCGATGATGGACGCTTCATTGGCGGAAAGAGGGTATTTGAGAATCATTGTGGTGATAAAAAAGGGCACGCTGAAATGTCTGATGCAGGCCATCTTGCACGGGCAACATGACACCTTCATTTCACTCGACCAGCCGTTACTCTTTTTTTGCTGTGCGCAGGCCCGGAGGGCGGCCTATTGCTCGGGCGGTACCATACCCCGCATGTGCAGCCATTACCAAGCTATGAAGGACCGGGAGCGCTATCGGCGCCACTTTGATGTCGATCCGCCTGACGATCCAGGCAAGTTCGATATCTGGCCCATGTACGCTGCCAGTTTCATCCGGCGACCGCGTGAGGCAGATGCGGGTGACGAGGCGGTACCCGAGCGCGAAGCCATCCCTGGGCAGTTCGGGCTGAGACCAGCGACACCGCCATCGCCCGGCATACATACAACGCACGCAGCGAGACGGTCGCGAGCAAACCGAGTTTCCGGGATGCCTGGCGACACGGCCAGCGCTGCATCATCCCGGCCGAAGCGTTCTTCGAACCAGACTGGCGAAGCTCCAAGGCGGTGCCGACCCGCATTGCGCGCGCCGATGGCGAACCCATGGGGATTGCAGGCTTGTGGTCCTGGTAGAAGTCACCCAAAGGGGAGCTTATCCACAGTTATGCGATGCCGTTCAGGGGTGGGGCGTCCATCCCATTGCTTACGTACGAAGATCAAGATCGGCTGATCCCTGCAGGCGGGATCGCACGAGCCTCGAACTGGGTTTGGCATACCATGCAGCGAGCGGCCGCGGGCATGACCGCCAAGCGCTCAAAATCGATCGGCTGGCCACAGTTGATGCATATGGCGTAAGTGCCGTCGTTCAGGCGGACCAGCGCTGCACGCACATCAGCGAGTTCGTTGCGATCGCGTTGCACCTCGGCATCCTGCAGCGTCGTACGCTCACGTTTGCTCGCCTGATCTTCCAGGTCGTTGACTTCCCTCATATCTGCGCTTGTCGCCTCTCCTGCGGCTTCTAGCGCCGAGTCGATCTCGGCCAGCAGTTCGGTCTCCCTCCCAAGCAGCCAGGCTTTCAGAGGTTTCAAGGTATTTTTGTCAAGCATGTTCATATGTGCAAGGATCTTCTTTTTCCGAAGAGGCGAGTTGATCTGCGTCAATAACTTCGCGTCGGCCGCCTCGGGCTGCGTCTGCATGCCAAACGACTCATAGTTGCGAAAGCCAGCGCGCGCACAGCGCTGCCACCTCCACAGGCTCATCGGTGACGACCTCCAGTGCGACGGCGCGCTCGTCGCCGTCCAAGGGCTCATGGCTTGCCAGTTGGTGTTCCAGCACCTTCACATTCGCCTCAGAGGCGTCGTGGCCGACGACGTTGCGGGCGGCCACCCGTTGGCGCAGCTGCGTCTCGCTCGCTCGACAGTGCAGAATCGAAAACGGTACGCGCAGATCGACCGCCAGCGCGTGGAAAGCACGGCGTTCGGCGCGCTGCAGGAAGGCGGCATCGACGATCACCGGGTAGCCCGCCTGCAGCGCCGTGCGCGCGCATTCCTTCAGCCGGTCGAAAGTGCGCCGAGTCGCACCTGGCGTGTAGATGTCCACTGCCTGTTCGGCAGACCGCTGCAGTGCGCCAAGGCCGAACAGCCGCTTGCGCTCGACATCCGAGCGCAGACGGATGGCGCCGGCAGCCGCCAGCAGTTGCCGGGCCACGGTCGATTTTCCCGACCCGGACAGGCCGTGGGTGATCAGCAGGCGCGCCATACCTCCAGCAGTATGCGCCAGCCGCTGCGCACACGCCAGGTAATCGGGGCCGGCAGCCAGTGAGGCCGCGCCGGCGGATCTCGAACGGACGTGGCCCACCAGGGCCCGCACCAAGGCCCGGTACACCTCGTAGAAGCGCAACACTCGCACGCCGGAGTAGTCGCCGCTGCGCTGCAGGTAAGTATCGAGAAAGCTAAACGCAAGGTCGCTACGGCCATGCGCCGTCAGGTCCATGGCCAGGAAAGCCACATCGCTCATCACGTCGATCCAGCGCAGGGCCGGATCGAATTCAATGCAGTCGAAGGCCGTGGCCTCGTCACCGATCAGCACCGCATTGGCCAAGTGAAGATCGCCATGGCACTCGCGCACCGCACCACCGCCGCGCCGTGCGCGCCATGCCTCCCGCAAGGCAGGAACCTGCGCATCAACCCAGGCCCGCAGTGCTGCGATGTGCGAGGTGTCGCCGTCAGCTTGCAGCTGCTTCAGCACTTTGAGCACCGGCTGAAGCACCTGATCCTCGGCATCGAGTGGCGATGCAGGCAGCGCGGCCGGAGCGTCCCGATGAAAGTCGGCCAGCCGCTGCGCCAAACGATCGAGGTGCCCCGGCAGCAGGCCCCCTGCCGCCAGCCGTTCGCTTAGCAATGCCCCCGGCGCGAAGCGCAGCATGCACACCACGTAGTCGATAGGCTCGCCGATATCCTCGATGACACCGATCACCCCGATGCGCGGTGCCTGCATCGTGCCGTATACCGGCACCACGCCCAAGTACAGCGAAGGGGCCAGGCGTCGATTGAGGCGCACCTCCTCCTCGCAAAAATGCTTGCGCGATGTCAGCGCGCTGAAGTCAACGAACGGCAGGCGGACTGGCTTCTTTAACTTGTACGCCAGGCGCTCGGTGAGCAACACCCAGGAGATGTGAGTCTCCACCAGCGCCACCGGCTGCTCCGTGTCGGCCTGCAGGCGGGCGCGTAGCGCATTGATCAATGTGCCGTCTACCGTTGCACAGGATGCGGTTTCCGAGTCCATTTTGGCAGTCTACGCCCACCTGCCTTGGGCCGCTTGACCTGTCGCAATCATGGCCTCGTGGCGCGAACCGCGCCGGCAATTGATCTAGCGCAACGTAGGCGCCGTTTCGGCGCCTACAGTAAATAATTTTACGGACCCATTGGAGAAATACGATGAGCAAAGTTCTAGTGGTCATGTACTCTTATACGGGCACCTGCCGTCGGCTGGCGCAACTGTTGTGCAGCCAGCAGGGCTGGCCGATGGCCGAGATCACCGAGGTTAGTCCGCGTAGCGGCGTGCTGGGCACGTGGCGCTGCTTGGTCGACTCCTGGCTGCGCCGGAGCCCGGCGATTCGCTATGTCGGCCCTCCCCCGAACGAATTCGACGCTGTCGTGCTGGTGGCACCTATCTGGGCCTATCGTCTCGCTAGTCCGATGCGCAGCTTCGTGGCATCACGGCACGGGCAGCTGCCGGATGTCGCGGTGGTGTCGGTGATGGGTAGCCGTGGCGCACCGAACGCAGTCGCTGAGATCGGCCGACTAATCGGCGGTTCCCCGATCCTGAGCACCGCGTTCACCACGCGAGAGGTCGAAGACGGCAGTTACGCAGCCCAGCTGCAGGCCTTTGGCACTGCGGTGCACACGGCGGAAGACACGCAAGCTGTGGTCCGACCGTCCATCTGGTCACCACAAGCGGTCTGACGCATCGCCAGATAAGGCAAGAATTCCATGCCAATCGTCAATGCCGACGTGGCCACCGTCTTCGACGAGATTGCCGATCTGCTCGAAGTGCAAGGTGCCAATGCCTTCCGCGTGCGCGCCTACCGGAACGCGGCACGCATGCTGAGCGAACTCGGTCGTAGCGTGAAGACCATGGTGGGCCAAGGCGAGGATCTCGACGAGCTGCCGGGCATCGGCCCCGACTTGGCCGGCAAGATCACGGAAGTCGTGGCCACCGGCACCTGTGCGCAGCTGGAACGCCTGCGCAAGGAGATGCCGCCCGTAATCACGCAGTTGCTAAAGATTCCGGGGCTGGGGCCTAAACGTGTGCGCGCGTTGCATCAGGAGCTGGGCGTGCAGACGCTTGAGGAGCTGCACCGCGCTGCCGAGCAAGGACGCATCCGCGAAGTGCACGGCTTCGGGCCGAAAACGCAGCAACAAATCCTTGAGGCCACGGTCGCACGCCTTCAGGACGCCCACCGCTTCAAACTGGCCATGGCATCTCAGGTGGCTGAAGCGCTGCTGTCCGAACTGGCGGCCGTGCCCGGGGTGCTGCAGATGGTTGCCGCCGGCAGCCTGCGGCGCATGCGCGACACCGTGGGCGACCTCGACCTGCTGGTAACGATCCAGCGGGGCAGCCCTGTGATGGAGCGCTTCACGGCCAGCACCGGTGTGCGCCGGGTGCTGTCCAAGGGCAGTACCCGGGCGAGCGTGCTGCTCAGGAACGGCCTGCAGGTCGACCTGCGCGCCGTGGCACCGGCGAGCTTCGGCGCGGCATGGCTCTATTTCACCGGATCGAAGGCGCACAACATCGCGCTGCGCAAGCTGGCGCAGGACGCAGGGCTGAAGCTCAATGAGTACGGCATTTACCGGGGCGACAAGCGCATCGCGGGCGCCACCGAGACCTCGGTGTACCAGGCGCTCGGACTACCCTTCATAGAACCCGAGTTGCGCGAGGACCGTGGAGAAATCGACGCCGCACGGGATCAGCGCTTGCCCATGCTGGTGCAGCTGTCCGACCTGCATGGCGACTTGCATGCGCACACCAAGGAAAGCGACGGACACGACAGCCTGGAAGCCATGGCCGAAGCCGCCCGCGCGCGCGGCCTGCAGTACCTGGCCATCACTGAACACTCGCAGCGCCTGGCGCTGGCTCATGGGCTCGATGCCAATCGGCTCGCGCGCCAGATCGACCGCATCGACGAACTCAACGCCAGGCTCAACGGCATCGTCCTGCTCAAGGGCGTGGAGGTCGACATCCTCGAGGAC
>DFWY01000124.1 GCA_002381615.1 Polaromonas sp. UBA4122
ATCAAAATGGACGTAAACATTATCTACGGATAAGTTCTTAGCCGATCAGGTAGCAGCGCGATTTGAGTAAGGAGTCGCCCATTCTGTTGGATCCGACTGATCCTGACGACCCACTGAAGCTGGTCTTCAACGATGATGGGCGCGTGGCTCCTGACCCTGACCTAGATGAGGCCGCGCAGAGTCAGGTCAAGTTTGCGATTGAATATCTTGGGTTAAGCCAGAGCCAGCTCGACGGGGGGCGCCGCAAGACTTGGCGCGACTGCACCAGGAAGATCGCCAAGTACAGCCGAATTGCGAAGAAACACAAAGGGGAACGCACCGTCGAGGAGTGCGAAACCTTGCTTGAACTCAGGAATGAGTTGATCGCCATGTCGAAATCGTCTAGTGAATTTTCTGCGGCTGCCCGTTGCTGCTTGACGGTGAACCGCCTGCCGGCTTTCATCCTGTGCGACGAATTAGCGCCATTGGCTGTTGACGTTTAACGGGGCAATCGTCAGCGGTGAAGGTGGGGGAGTTGGGTCCCCAAAACCGACGGAGAAAAAATCATGCCAAGCCAATGCGACTCTGGGTGGAATTTCTAGGTGTTTTCGCTGCGTCATGAAATTTAACGAACGGCTGGATCTACTCGTTCCAATGGTTTCTGATGTCCGAACTCCGACTTTATAGCCCTTTTTCCAGGTAAACGACCTCGATCCCAATCAGCGACTCCTGTGCCTCAAGGCGTCTGTAACGGATTGTAAAACCGATCCAACTGAGGAGAATTCAAATTAATTTGCTAGGTGATTACCCTCAGTATCCACATTTCCCCGGCGATTGAATCTGTTCAGCTAAATAGATCCCGCCCCCTGAGCGGCCACAGAATTGAATGTTAAGTGGCGCGAAATGGAATGTTGAGTGGCGTTCCGCAAATACAGAGTTAAGTGAGAAAAGTACAGAGTTAGCTGAAACCCGACATAAACCACGCGCCTCAAAACAGTCAATTACACACGCACCCAGCGTCCACCCTTGAAAATTGGCAAAAACCCCCATATGATTGGCACTCGATGGTATTGAGTGCTAACAAGCCCTGTCAAACCACCAAGTTAATAAGCACCAACTTTTCAATTGGTGCTTTTTGATTCTCAAAACCCATTGTTTTTAAACAAGGAGCTCCTATGAAACTTCGTCCTTTACATGACCGCGTGATCGTCAAGCGCGTGGAAAATGAAACCAAAACAGCTTCTGGCATCGTCATTCCTGACAGCGCTGCTGAAAAGCCTGATCAAGGCGAAGTACTGGCAATCGGTCCAGGCAAAAAGAACGACAAGGGCGAAATCAGCCCGATGGCCGTCAAAGTCGGCGACCGCGTTCTGTTCGGCAAATACAGCGGCCAGACCGTCAAGGTTGATGGCGACGAACTGCTCGTCATGAAAGAAGACGACCTGTTTGCGGTTGTGGAGAAATAAAGCTACTGCGCAGGCGCCATGCGTCGTTGCGCGGTGCTCGCAATCCTCACGTACACAAGTACGTTCCGGTTGCTGTGCTCCGTGCGCCTAGCCTGACACCTGCTCGCTACGCTTTCTTCCCTCACAACAGTCATTCGTAACATATTTATTGAATTTTTGGAGAATTAACATGGCAGCAAAAGACGTCATTTTCGGCGGCGAAGCCCGCGCACGCATGGTCGAGGGTGTCAACATCCTGGCCAACGCCGTCAAGGTAACCCTGGGTCCCAAAGGCCGCAACGTGGTGCTCGAGCGCTCTTTCGGCGCCCCCACCGTGACCAAAGACGGTGTGTCCGTCGCCAAGGAAATCGAACTCAAGGACAAACTGCAGAACATGGGCGCGCAGATGGTCAAGGAAGTGGCTTCCAAAACCAGCGACCTGGCCGGTGACGGCACCACCACCGCGACGGTGCTGGCCCAAGCCATCGTGCGCGAAGGCATGAAATACGTGGCGGCCGGCATGAACCCGATGGACCTGAAGCGCGGCATCGACAAGGCAGTTACTGCCCTGGTCGCCGAACTGAAGAAGGCCTCCAAAGCCACCACCACCTCCAAGGAAATCGCGCAAGTCGGCTCCATCTCGGCCAACAGCGACGAAACCATTGGCAAGATCATTGCCGATGCCATGGACAAGGTCGGCAAAGAAGGCGTGATCACCGTCGAAGACGGCAAGTCGCTGGAAAGTGAACTTGACGTGGTTGAAGGCATGCAGTTTGACCGCGGCTACCTCTCCCCTTACTTCATCAACAACCCTGAAAAGCAGTCCGCTCTGCTGGACAACCCCTTTGTGCTGCTCTACGACAAGAAGATCAGCAACATCCGTGACCTGCTGCCTACCCTGGAGCAAGTTGCCAAGGCCGGCCGTCCGCTGCTGATCATTGCCGAAGAAGTTGAAGGCGAAGCCCTGGCTACGCTGGTGGTCAACACCCTGCGCGGCATCCTGAAAGTGGTTGCTGTCAAGGCCCCAGGTTTCGGCGATCGCCGCAAGGCCATGCTGGAAGACATCGCTGTGCTGACCGGCGGCAAGGTGATTGCCGAAGAAGTCGGCATGTCGCTCGAAAAAGTGACGCTGGCTGACCTCGGCCAGGCCAAGCGCATCGAAGT
>DFWY01000080.1 GCA_002381615.1 Polaromonas sp. UBA4122
TACGACCCCAAGTGGCTGCGCTGCCAGAGCGCGCAGGGCGAGGTCAGGGCGCTGGCCTTCACGCTGTCAAAACGCAGCCCGAGCCACACCGGCGTGCTCACTGAAGACCGGTACCGGCAGATTTTCTCAAGCGCCTGCGGGCGCTACGGCAGCACCCGCGACTACGCCCAGCTGACCTACGACAAACTGCGCACGCTAGGCATTCATGACCACGCCCTCGGAAAACTATTGGCACTGGTCAAACTCTGAGCAGCCATGCTGATCCACACATACGCCGCGCTTTGCTCAAAAAAAGGCGGGCACAAGGCCCGCCCAGGAGAGGCTGCGGTGTGCAGCCTTTACTTGATTACTCCAAGCTGATACGGGTCGCCTTGATGGTGCCGTCAGGCAATGCCACGCCCTTGACCTCAAGCTTGACGCCGTCGAGCAGGCTAGCCGCGGTCATGCCATTGTCAAAGGCCACCGCGCCGATGGTGAAGCTCACTTTGGCCACGATGCCGCCGGAGGAGGTCAAGGTGAAGGTGAAGGTTAACGACGTTGATGTCTTGCTGGAGACGATGCCATGCAGCTCGAATACGCGTATTTCGTTCTCGTCTTTCAGTTGAACCATCTTCGCCACCAGGAAGCCATTGACCAGGCTGCCCTCGACCTCGACGCGGTTGCCTGCTTTGAGGCCCGCCGGGACCGTGGCGCCGCTGGCATCGACCGGCTGTCCGTTGACGCTGAACTTGGCGGAGGAGGTGAAGTCCGTGATCGTGCCTTCGACTCCGGCCTCGTCGCGGTCTTCGACTTCGACCTCGACGGCGCGTATCTTGGTCGCTTTTCGCGTTGCCGTCGACGTGAGCGGGTTGGAGTCCAGCCTTACGCGCACCAGCAGGTCGTTGGCCAGGTTGGCGGGCAGGTCAGCAATTGCCACACCGGCGTAGCTGATGGTCAGCGTGGTGCCGATCTTGAAGGTTTTGGCCGTGGTGTCGAGACCGCTGACAGTACCTTGCAGCTTGAAGGCCGTGACATTGGCCGGGAGTTTGCTCTCGATGCGGGTGGCCACGAGGCGGTTGGTCGCGGGATCGACAAAGCCGTGTACTTCGACGATAGTGTCCTTCGCCAGCATTGAGAGCGTCAGACCATCCCCAATAATGGTGCTGACCGTGATCTGCACGGTTTGCCCGAGCACCACCAGCGTCGCCGGTGCGGTTTGCGAGCTAGGGATGCTGTCGATCGGGCCCAGCAACTGGCTGCCGAAACTGATCTCGTCGGCCGAGTCAGTGTTGTCCGCTTTCCTTGAATTGGCCTTGCCCTTCACACGGACCATCATGCCCAGTTTCAGCTCAGTATGGTCGACGTGCAGCAGGCCATCGTCGTCGAGCAGTCTTGCATTCGAATCGTCGAAGCGCACGCCGTTGACGATGATCGAGCCAAAACCGCTAATGGGCCCCGCCGAGAACGAGCCGGTGCCGCCGCCGCCCACGGTAGCCACGCTGCCCCCGCCACCGCCGCCGCAGCCCGCCAGCGTCATGGCGCCGGCTAACAGGGTCAACAATCCTTCCCGGCGCGTGATGCGAGGGAATGCAGGGGTGTCGTGTGCAGTTTTCATGTAATGCTTTCTTTGGTGGTACTAAGGACGGGTGAGGGGGGAAACCGGGAGCATGGCTTGCGACCAGGTGAACAGGCCAATGCGCAAGCTCTGGTCCTGCACGCGGCCGGCCTGACGGTCAGCGGCAATCAGTTCTTCCAGCCGCGGCGCGATCTCGTTGAGCATGTTGCGCCACTGCTGCATCATGAGGCTGCGGGCCTGGGCCAGCGATCCGACCGAGAGCTCGTCGGCAAAAATGGCTTGCTCGAGTTCCTGGTTGCCGTCGCCCAGCACGTTGGCCGTGGCGGCGCGCAGGTGGTCGCCCACGTTGTCGCCCAGGTAGCCGACCATGCGCGCCCAGTCACCGCGGGGCACGAAGGCCTCCTGCAGCACGCGGACCGTGTCGGTGCTGACATCGTGTTCGGCCAGCCGCAGGCGGCACAGCTCTTCCAGCAGCGTGCGCGGGTGCACGTCGCGCGTGACTGACTGGGCCAGGGCCTCGAAACTCGGGGCCGAGCCCTGGCGCGGCAAAGGCTGGGGCTTGCCGGCCGGAGTGCGCAGCGCCGGGTCTGCCAGCCAGCGCATGAACAGCTCGGTGACCGGCGAGCGGCGGGGCTCACGCTTGCGGGCCGGCTGGTTCTCCAGTCGCGCGATTTCGCGGCGGGTCAGCCCGGTGGTGGCGCTAATGCGGCTGGTCAGGCGGTTCGAGGGCAGATCCGCATGGACCAGGCGCGCGGCCTGGACAAAAGCCTCACGCAGGCGCTCCTCAATCATCTGGATGGTGATGCCCTTGCCCACGCACAACTGCGCCAGTGGTGTCAGCACGTTGCCCACGGCTTCCAGCAGCAACTGCTTTTCCGCAGTCAGGGCCGAGCCGGCAAGCGATTCTGTAGCAGTGTCGAGGGTTCGCGTTAGCATGATGCGTTCATCATAAATGTGCATAAAGCACATTTAATGAAAATTTTGTAACAATAACGACAGCCGCATGAGCGAGAAACCCATCGGTCTGCGTCTTGGCGTGGGGACGGGAGTTGCAAGCGCCGACGAGGAAGCCTAAAGCAGTGAGGGATGGGATGGGGCAATCTCTATACTTCAGGGATGTCAGAGCACAAACCCTCCATTGCCGATCTCCGCAAGAGCTACGAGCGCGCTGAGCTCAATGAAGAGGCTTCGCAGGCCGACCCGTTAAAGCAATTCGAGCAATGGCTGAACGAAGCCGTCACGGCGCAGGTGCCTGAACCCAATGCCATGACGGTGGCGACCGTGGCCAGCAACCTGCGCCCCTCCACCCGCGTCGTGCTGATCAAGGGCTTTGATGCGCGCGGCATTGTGTGGTTTACCAATTACGACAGCCGCAAGGGCCAGGAACTCGCCGGTAATCCCTATGCGGCGCTGCAGTTTCACTGGGTCGAGTTGGAACGCGTGGTACGCATCGAAGGCGTGGTTGAAAAAGTATCTGCCGAAGAAAGCGACGCCTACTTCCACAGCCGGCCGCTGGATTCCCGCATTGGCGCCTGGGCCAGTCCGCAAAGCGAAGTGATCGCAAGCCGCCGCGTGCTGCTGACCAATGCCGCCCTGTATGGCGCCAAATTCCTGTTGCAGCCCCCACGCCCGCCGCATTGGGGCGGCTACCGTCTCAAACCCGACAACTGGCAGTTCTGGCAAGGCCGCAAAAGCCGCCTGCACGACCGTCTGCGCTACACGCTGCAAGCCGACGCCAGCTGGCTGCGTGAGCGTCTGGCGCCCTGAGAACACCTTAATCCAGCAACCGGCCAAGCCGCTCAACCGCCTGGTTCTGAACTGCCTTGAGTTGTTCAGCGCTCACCCTGCCTGGCGCAATTTCAGCCAGTGGCACCAGCACAAAAGCCCGCTGCGTCATGCGCGGATGCGGCACCGTCAGCCGGGCTGAATCGATGCGGGCGCTGCCATACAAGAGCAGGTCCAGGTCCAGCGTACGCGGCGCGTTGCGGTAAGGCCTTTCGCGCCCGGCTTGTTGCTCCAGCAACTGCAGTTGCTCCAGCAGCGCAGGCGCGCTCAGGCCGGTTTCCAACGCCACCACCGCATTGAAGTAGTCGGGGCCCAGCGCCGGGGCCACGCCGCCTGAATCGGTGTCGAGTGGTGCGGTTTTGTAGACACTGGAAGTTTGGCGCAGTTGCGTCAGCGACAAGCGGTTCATGGCGTTGACTGCATGCCGGAGCGCAGCCACGGCGTCGCCGAGGTTGGCGCCCAGGGCGACGTAGGCGGTGACGACGCGAGGCCGACTGAGGGCGTCGCCAGTCGACTCGCCTGTACGCATGACAGGGTCGCCGGACTCAAGAACTGGAAGCAGTGGAGTCGGTATGAGACGAGGGCTGGTCGCTGGCGCCTTCCGCGGCGCCGGGATTGGCCCGGTTCGTGGGCTTGCGGCGGCGGCGGCGTTTTTTGGCCGGTGCGGTGCCACCCTCTTCCAGGGACGGTTCGGCCAGATCGCTCGCCGTGCGACTGGCGCTGGACGAATTACTGGATGGGTTGCCGGATGAACTCCCCGCGTCGGCATCGGGTCGCTTCACGCGGACCCGGGACTGCTGCGGTTTCTGCAATTGGGCCTGTCGCACCTCTTCAATCATGACGTGGCGTTCATCGTCATAAGCGGTGCTGAATTTCTCCCACCAATCGGCCAGCGTTTGATCAATCTCGCCGGTCTGTGCGCGCAGGCGCATGAAGTCAAACCCGGCACGAAAGCGCGGTTGCTCCAGCAGGGAGTAAGGCGAGCTGCCCACGCGCTTTTCAAAACGCGGCTGCATGGTCCAGATCTCGCGCATGTCGGTGCCCAGCTTGCCGCGGCCCGAGACGTCGCCAATCTTGGCGTTGAAGGCATCGTCAATCGCGTCCTGCAGCGCCGGCATGCCATGCTCGCCGCGCTTGAGGCGCTGGTCCCAGCCGTGGCGCACATCGGACCACAGCACGCAAGACAGCAAAAAGCTGGGCGCCACCGGCTTGCCTTCGCCGACGCGGCGATCGGTGTCCTGCAAGGCGAGCCTCAGGAAGGGCTCATCGGCCATCTCTACCACGACGTCGAGCAGCGGATAAATGCCGGTGCCCAGGCCCAGGGTTTTGAGCTGCTCAATGCTGGCCAGCGAATGGCCGGTTTGCAGCAGCTTGAGCATTTCGTCAAAGAGGCGCGACTGCGGCACGTCGGCCAGCAAGCCTCTCATCTCACGCAGGGGCTCAGCGGTCTTGTCTTCAAACTTGAAGCCCAGCGCATTGAGCTTGGCGGCGAAACGCACGGCGCGAATGATGCGCACCGGGTCCTCGCGGTAACGCACAGCCGGGTTGCCAATCATGCGGACGATTTTTTTCTTGGCGTCGCGGATGCCGTTGTGATAATCGACCACGACCTGCGTTTCAGGGTCGTAGTACATGGCATTGATGGTGAAGTCGCGGCGCGCGGCGTCTTCTTCCATCGGGCCCCAGACATTGTCGCGCAGCACACGACCGGACGCATGTACGGCGTGCTTCATGCCGGCGAGCTCGCTCTTGCTGGTGCGCTCATTGCCGCCCACCTGCTCGGCCAGGCTGCTGTCCAGGTGCGCGCGAAAGGTCGAGACTTCAATCACTTCATGCTCGCGGCCGCGGCCATAGATGACGTGAACGATGCGAAAACGCCTGCCAATGATGAAGGCCCGGCGAAACAGGCTTTTGACCTGTTCGGGCGTGGCATCGGTGGCAACGTCAAAGTCCTTGGGGCGCAGGCCGACCAGCAGGTCGCGCACGGCACCACCCACTACATAAGCTTCAAAACCCGCTGCTTTAAGTGTGTGCACCACATCCATCGCGCGCTCATCGACCAGCTTGGGGTCAATGCCGTGTTCTTTGGGGCCGACTTCCTGACGCTTGCCAAAAGGTGATTTTTTGACTTGCTTGACGCCGGACTCCGTGCTGCCTGATTTGCCAAACAGCTTGTCGATAAATTTTTTAATCATATTTCCTTGCGGGACAGACCGCAGTTGCACGGCAACAAGCTCTGTCCCCAACACTTTGGGCTAAAACTTTGCGGGACAGACCATAATTGCGCAACAGCAAGCGATGTCTCCCACTAAAACAGGTCAAGTATGCGCCATCCTCGCTCCATGGCCAGAGCACGCAGGCGCTCGTCGGGGTTGGTGGCGACCGGGTGCGTTGCCTTCTCCAGCAGTGCCAAATCGTTCATGGAGTCGGTATAAAACGTGGTTTCCACATCATCCCAGCCCAATTGCTGGGCAGCCAGCCAAGCCTCTACCCGCGCGACTTTACCCCCGCGAAAAGAAGGCGTGCCTTTGATTTCACCGGTCAGGTTGCCCAGCGCGTCACGCTCCAGCTCGACGGCGATCAGCTCTTTCACGCCAAAGGCCTCGGCAATCGGGCGGGTCACGAACTCATTGGTGGCGGTCACGATCACCAGTTCGTCGCCGGCCGCGCGGTGCTGCTGAACCAGTTCCTGGGCCTGCTTTGTAATGGTTTTTTGCACCACATCGGCCATGAAACGGGCGTGAGCAGCTACTGATTTTATAGCACCCTGCTCCCGCATGGCTTGCGTGGCGAAGCGCACGTAGTCATGAATATCCAGCGTTCCGGCCCGGTACTGGGCAAAAAATTCGGTGTTGCGGCGCTTGAACTCGGCGCTATCGCACCAGCCCAGCGCGATCGTGAATTCGCCCCATTCGTAATCAGAATCGATAGGGATCAGCGTATGGTCCAGATCAAACAAAGCTAGACGGGGCCCCACGCTTTTCACTTCGTGTAATACGGCGGCACCAGAGCCAGCCGTAGCGGTGCTCAATTTTTTTGGCTTCATAGGCTTTCAAGCATGGATTTAATCAGCGGAATGGTGATGGCCCGCTGGGTCTGCAGGGCGTAGCCGTCCAGTTGGTCCAGCAACTGCATGAGGCTTCCCAGATCCCGCGAAAAGCGCGTCAGCATGAAGTCCATGACCTCGTCGCCCAGAAACACGCCGCGTGCATCGGCTTCGCGCCTTAGCACGGCGCGCCGCTCCGTCTCGGTCAATGCCTGCAGGCCGAACACATGGCCCCAGCCGAGGCGCGTACGCAAGTCCTCGCGCAAGGCCAGATCAGCTGGCGGCACATCACCAGCCGCCAGCACCCAACGCGGGTGTCCGTCGGCGGCATTCAGCGCATTCACAAACCAGTTGAAGGCCGCCTGCTGCTGCAACGCCGTGTACAGATGGCAGTCGTCCAGAATCACGGCGGCCCAGGACGCGTTGAATTCTGGCGGCTCCAGCAGGGAAGCATCCATCCAGCCCACCGAAGCGCCCTGCTCGTGCAGCACCTCAGCGACGGCCTTGAGCAAATGGGTCTTGCCGCTGGCCGCTTCGCCCCATAGGTAGGTGGGCACAGGCGAGCGCAGGGTATTGCCGGCCCAGAGTTCGAGGTGCTTGACCGCGGCCTCATTTGGCCCGCCAAAGAAATTGGCAAACGAGGGCGCGGAAGCCAGTCCGATGTCCAGTGCGATCTGTTTCATGCCTGTCATTGCCGCGATCACCCGCAGTACAGCTTGCTGGTCATGTAGCTGGCCCGCAAACGCCGAATGCCGACCAGCAGCACCGCACTGGCGGGCAACGCAATCAGCACGCCGAGAAAGCCAAACATCTGCCCGAAAGCCAGCAGGGCAAAAATGACGGCCAGCGGGTGCAGACCGATGCGCTCGCCGACCAGGCGCGGGGTCAGATAAAAACTCTCGACCAGTTGCCCGGCGCCATAAACGCCGGCCACCACCAGCACGCCGTAAAGGCCGCCGAACTGCAAAATACCGGCCAAAAACGCCAGAATCAAGCCCAGACCGAAGCCCAGGTAGGGAATGAAGAATGCCAGCCCGGTGAACACACCTACCGGCACGGCCAGGTCAAAACCGAACAGCGTCAGCGCCACGCTGAAATAGATCGCCAGCACCCCCATGACCAGCAGCTGGCCGCGCAGGTACTGGCCCAGCACGATGTCGGCCTCCTCGGTGAAACTGTCAAACGAAGCGCGCATTTTCGGCGGCACCAGCTCAACAACACGGGCGACAAACCGGTCCCAGTCGTTAAGCAGGAAAAACAACGCCACCGGAATCAGCACCACATTGCCCACGATCGTCAGCGCCACGCTGCCGCCCAGCTTCAGCGACGACATGACCGAGCCAAGAGCCTCTTCAAAGTTGGCATTGAGGTACGTGACGACAAAGGTCTTGATGCTTCCGACGTCCAGCGACACCTTGATGCCGAACTGCGCCAGCCATGGGCCCAGCGAGTTGTTGAGCCGGTTTGCCAGCAGCGGCAGCTGGTCCCGCAGCAAAGGCAGTTCCTTGGCGAAAATCGGCACCACCAGCAGCAGGATGGATAAAAGAATCAGGATGAACAAGGTCTCCACAAGCAGGACTGCCAGCACACGCGGCACCCGGCCCCGGTCCATGTCATCGAGTTTGTCCACCACCGGCGTCAGCGCATAAGCCAGCACAGCCGCCACCACAAAGGGCGTCAGCACCGGCCCCAGAAACCACAGCGCCAGCACCACCAGCGCGGCGATCAGACACCAGGTCGCGGTGCGTTTTTGGGTAGAAGTAAATTGCATACAGCCTGGGAGGGGGGAACCCTTAGAATCTTAGGCTGAATTCTATCGGGCTTGCACACCGGCGCCCGGACTGAATGACAGCCGATCCTACCCAAGCCCTACCCACCCAAGCAGCATGACCACTTCCTCCTCTTCTCCCCTGAGTTACAAAGACGCCGGCGTTGACATTGACGCGGGCGACGCCCTGGTTGAACGCATCAAGCCGCTGGCCAAAAAAACCATGCGCGAAGGCGTGCTGGCGGGCATTGGTGGCTTTGGCGCCCTGTTTGAGGTGCCCAAGCGCTACAAGGAGCCCGTGCTGGTCAGCGGCACCGACGGCGTAGGCACCAAGCTGCGCCTGGCCTTTGAATGGAACATGCACGACACCGTGGGCATCGACCTGGTGGCCATGAGCGTCAACGACGTGCTGGTGCAAGGCGCCGAGCCGCTGTTCTTTCTGGACTACTTCGCTTGCGGCAAGCTCGATGTGGACACCGCTGCCGCTGTCGTCGGCGGCATTGCCAAAGGCTGCGAGCTGAGCGGCTGCGCCCTGATTGGCGGCGAGACCGCCGAAATGCCCGGCATGTACCCCGAAGGCGAATATGACCTGGCCGGTTTTGCCGTGGGGGCTGTGGAAAAATCAAAAATCCTGACCGGCAAAGAAGTGAAACCCGGCGACGTGGTGCTGGGCCTGGCCAGCAGCGGCGTGCATTCCAACGGCTTTTCTCTGGTGCGCAAATGCATCGAGCGGGCTGCAGGCAAGCTGCCCGTCACGCTGGACGGCAAGCCCTTCAAGGAGGCCTTGATGGAGCCAACGCGCCTTTATGTCAAAACCGTGCTGGCGGCGCTGGCGGCCCACCCAATTAAAGCGTTAGCCCACATCACAGGCGGCGGCCTGCTGGAAAACATCCCACGCGTGCTGCCCGACGGGACGGCCGCGCACTTGAAAAAAGGCAGCTGGCCGCAGACCGAGCTGTTTGCCTGGCTGCAAAACACCGCCGCCATTTCCGACTTTGAGATGAACCGCACCTTCAACAACGGCATTGGCATGGTCGTGGTGGTGGACGCCGCCAGCGCCCAGGCTATGGCCCAAACTCTTCGTGAGTCCGGTGAACAGGTCTATGAGATCGGCGTGATTATGACCCGTGACGATGGCCCGGCTGTCATCGTCAGCTGATCTGTGACCCGCGCGGCTGAAGCCTTTTCCGTAAAGCCTTGTGACTGAAACTTCCAACACCACTGGGAAGTCAGCAAGGCGTCTTCCTGCAGCCATATGGGCGCTGGGCTTTGTCAGCCTGCTAATGGATATCTCTTCCGAGATGATCCACAGCCTCTTGCCCGTCTTCATGGTGACGGTGCTGGGCACCAGTATGTGGGCCGTCGGTTTGATTGAAGGCGCTGCCGAGGCCACGGCGCTCATCGTCAAGGTGTTCTCTGGCGTGCTCAGTGACTTTTGGGGAAAGCGCAAGCCCCTGGCGGTGCTGGGCTACGGCTTGGGCGCGGCCTCCAAACCTCTCTTTGCACTGGCGACGACAACAGGTCTGGTGCTGGCCGCCCGCCTGATCGACCGCGTCGGTAAAGGCCTGCGCGGCGCCCCGCGCGATGCGCTGGTGGCCGACCTGGCCCCGCCCGGCATGCGCGGTGCAGCGTTCGGCCTGCGCCAGTCGCTGGACACTGTGGGCGCTTTCGTAGGCCCCTTGGTCGCCATGGGCTTGATGCTGCTCTGGGCCAATGACTTCCGGGCCATTTTCTGGGTCGCCATGGTTCCCGGGTTCATGGCGGTGGCCCTGCTGCTGTTTGGTGTGCAGGAGCCTGCGCCCGCACAAAAGGCGCTTCAGCATAACCCCATCAGCAAAGCCAACCTGCGCCGCTTGAGCGCGCCCTATTGGCGCGTGGTCGCCATTGGCGCCGTGTTCACGCTGGCCCGCTTCAGCGAAGCTTTCTTACTGTTACGTGCGCTGCAAGTCGGCCTGCCGGTCGCTTACACGCCGCTGGTGCTGATCGGCATGAATCTGGTCTATGCCCTGGGCGCTTACCCCTTTGGCAAGCTGTCAGACGCCGTCAGCCACACCACGCTGCTGGCGTGGGGTCTGGTTGTTCTGATCGCCGCCGATGTGGTGCTGGCCTCCAGCAGCCACCTGACTTGGGTAGGGGCCGGCATTACACTGTGGGGACTGCACATGGCCATGACCCAGGGCTTGCTCGCCACCATGGTGGCCGACACCGCACCGCCGGACCTGCGCGGCACCGCCTTCGGCTTTTTTAACCTGATGAGCGGCCTGGCGATGCTGCTGGCCAGCACAGTGGCTGGCGTTCTATGGGACCAGCTGGGCGCTCCGGCTACCTTTGCCGCAGGCGCTGCTTTCAGCCTGGCGGCGCTGGCGCTGCTGTGGCGCTGGCGCGGCTCTCGCGTCCAGCAATGACCGCAGGACCGGTCGGACCGGTGGTGGTAACTTGCTGCGCATCAGCATTTAGCCTGCGCAGCGTGGCCACGGTCAGGTCGAACTCCGTCACCTGAACCGTATTCGGGGTAGCAGAAAAAGTAAAAAGCCGTTGCAAATGCGGATAGCGCGGGAGTTGCTGGAGGCTTGTCAACAAGGCTACTGCCGAAGCTGCCCCGCCTCGACCACCATGCCCGCATGGCCGTGGCTGACAATTTCGCTGCCGATGGTTGCACGCATTTTTATCGCCGAAGCCATGCCGGTGCAGTGGCAAGGGATGAGGAAATCCGCATTCCAGCCGGTCATCACCTCGAAAGTCTGCTCGAGACGTTGTTCGTTTGCCTGTAACAGATGCATCCCGCCGACGACGCCACGCACTTTGGATATCCCCGAAATCTTGCGGATGTAATCGATCGTGTTCGACAAGCCTGAATGGCAGCAACCGAGCAACACGACGAGCCCATCGTCGGTTTCGAACCACATCGATTGATCGTCCTCGATCCCGTCCACAGTAACGCGATTCTTGTCGAAGTAAAACGTGCCGCCAGTATCTTCAAACGAATTCAGTCGCGGCACCGGGCCAGTTATGCCTACCCCCGGCGCGAGATAGTGCGGCGCAGCGATTGAATGGACGCGGCTGGCCGGCAATGCCGCCAATGCCTGTCGTGATTCCTCAGGCATGCCGTAGGTATCCGCGTCCGGCTTGTACCAAAATCGCTCGATATCGATCTGATTGGCGAAATACAATTCCGCGTGATTGTTTTCTGCCAAAAACTTGTCCAGCGTTCCGGTGTGGTCGCGATGCCCGTGACTGATGACAAGCAGGTCCGCATCCTTCAGGTTGATGCCGAGGCGCGCCGCATTGCCCTGCAAGGCTCCCATGTGTCCGGTATCAAACAGAATGTGTCGGCTGCCGACTTCAACCCAAGCGGCAAAGCCGTGTTCCTTTTCCAGCCCTTCGGATGCTTCGTTGTCAGCCAGCAGGGTAATTTTGACGGAATCCTTCGACACATCACTCTCCTTCACAGTCATTGGGAAACCAATTTATTCAGCGGTTTTTGGTAAAATATTTTACATTTCACCCACAGAAAAAAAGTCATAACGCACATCCTCATTGAGGGCAGCGTTAGCAGCTTGATTGACAGAACCAGGACACTTTCGGGATCAACAGACCGGTAGCGCATCCGGGAACATCAAAAACGCGTAATGGTACGTTCAGGAGATCGGCCGCAGGTCTTCCACCGACATCCGGTAAATACGGATAGGAAATTCAACCACCTCAATTGAAGTATCGCACCTTGTTGCCGTCGTGAAAACCACAGTTTTGTGTACTGTAATGCCGAGTTTGGCATGTCGGTCCTCAAGATGCGCCTCCCAGTCAGCTCGATTGGTTTGACCCGCCACCCACGGGCGCAGGCCCACCTCCAAGGCGAGTCCTGAATCGCTCGTTACCCGTTCACCAGTTGATGCGCTGATCGACTGATACTTCGGTGAGTCCTGTGCCGATGGGTCCTGTCGGTTTCCCTTCAATCTGTTATTTTTGAATTTTCAATTGGCAGCAATAGCACCTTCAATATGTCATCAATGCGGACCGGACCTCTCGGAGCAGCGTGAAATAAAAAACCGGCGTGTAGCCCGTTTGAGGCCCTGAAGGCTTTATTTGCTGCTACCCCAAGGGCTCCCCGGGGGGTAGCACCAGCACAACGCAAAACGGGTAGCAAAAGAGGCCTGAAAATAGCAAAAAACCGTTGTAAATCAATGACTTACAACGGTTTCGCTTTTTACTATGGCGGAGTGGACGGGACTCGAACCCGCGACCCCCGGCGTGACAGGCCGGTATTCTAACCAACTGAACTACCACTCCTGGTAGATAGCGTTTACTCTTGCGAGCCAAGTGCTAACAACTTGCGCCTTGTCTCAACACATTGCTGTGAAGAATGCTGGCGACCCCACGGGGATTCGAACCCCGGTACCTACCGTGAAAGGGTAGTGTCCTAGGCCTCTAGACGATGGGGTCAAAACCTTGGAACTTCCGCAGCAGGCTTTAAGCTTTTACACAAAAGGCCTGCCAAAAAAACCGATCAAAACTCTTCCCGACAATCTTTGGTGGAGGTAAGCGGGATCGAACCGCTGACCTCTTGCATGCCATGCAAGCGCTCTCCCAGCTGAGCTATACCCCCTATGTTGCAAGTTTCCCTGCAATTGTCGAGCCTTGAATTATAGCCCGAAAATTATGTGTTTTTCAAACCTGCAACCGACCTTCAATCAATCTTCAGCCGGGCCATCACATCTTCTCGTGTCATGAGTTCCAGAATGGCGTCCAGCGAAGGCGTTTGCGGCGTACCCATGACGAGCACGCGCACCGGCATGGCCAGTTGCGGCATCTTCAGACCGCTCTCGACCAGCACCTGCTTGATCGCTGCGGCAATCGCCGCTTTGTTCCACTCGCAGCGACCCAGCGCAACAGCGAGCTTGGCGAGGGCCGGGCGCACAGCCTCGGTCACATGCGTACTGACATCCGCGCTACTGGCCTGCCCTCCGGTCACGAGCAATTGCAACCAGCCAGCCAGATCGACCAGCGTACTGCAGCGGTCTTTGAACAGGCCACAGCCCCGCGCAAGCCGTGCGGCGTCCCAACCCGTGACGCCCAGGGCCGTCAGGAAGGGTTGCACCAGTTCGGCCAGCTTTTCATCTGCCGTGGCCTTGAGGTGCTGCGCGTTCACCCAGCGCAGTTTGGCTTCGTCGAACTGCGCGGCGCTCTTGCCGAGGTGATCCAGGTTGAACCACTGGAGAAACTGCTCACGGCTGAAAATTTCGTCGTCACCATGGCTCCAGCCCAAGCGCGCCAGGTAGTTCACCATGGCGTCCGGCAAGTACCCCTCGACGGCATATTGCGTCACCGCCTTGGCGCCATTGCGCTTGCTCATCTTCTCGCCCTGCTCGTTGAGAACGGTTGGCAAGTGCGCATAGACCGGCACCGCTTTGCCGAGCGCGCGAAAGATATTGATCTGGCGCGGCGTGTTGTTCACATGGTCGTCACCGCGGATCACATGCGTGATGGCCATGTCCATGTCGTCCACCACCACGCAGAAGTTGTAGGTTGGCGTGCCATCAGGGCGCGCAATGACCAGGTCATCAAGTTCGTCGTTGCTGATCTCGATACGACCCTTGACTTTATCGTCCCAGACCACCGAGCCGCCTTGCGGATTCTTGAAGCGCAGCACAGGTTGCACTCCTGCAGGCACAGGGGGCAGCGTCTTGCCGGGCTCAGGCCGCCAAGTGCCGTCGTAGCGCGGCTTCTCCTTGGCAGCCATCTGCTGTTCACGCAGCGCGTCGAGCTCCGCCACACTCATGTAGCAGGGATAGACATGGCCGGCAGCCTGCAGCTCCGCCAGCACTGCCTTGTAGCGGTCCATGCGCTGCATCTGGTAGAACGGACCTTCGTCATAGTCCAGGCCCAGCCAGCGCATGCCTTCGATGATCACATCGACGGCAGCCTGGCTCGAACGCTCCACATCGGTGTCTTCAATGCGCAAAATGAAGATGCCGCCGGTGGCGCGCGCAAACGCCCACGGATACAGCGCCGAGCGGATGTTGCCGAGGTGAATAAAGCCTGTGGGGGAAGGCGCAAATCTCGTTCGTGTTTTTTTGGATGCTTGTTGGGTCATGGCTTACGATGTCATTTCAGGCTGTCCAGACCCCGCGCGAGATCGGCTTTCAAATCGTCAATATGTTCAAGTCCCACGGCCACGCGAATCAGGCCCTGGCCGATGCCGGCGGCCTGCCGCTGCGCTTCGGTGAGTCGACCGTGCGACGTGGTCGCAGGATGGGTCACGGTGGTTTTGGTGTCCCCGAGGTTGGACGTGATACTGCAGACCTGGGTGCTGTCGATCACATGGAAGGCGTTTTTGCGGGCGCTGTCGGCATCAAGACCTTTGAGGTCAAACGACACCACCGCGCCACCGCAGCCCTGCCCGTTGAGGGTTTGCTGCTGCATGGCCAGCGCGTGCTGGGGGTGAGACTTCAGGCCGGGGTAATACACGCGGGCCACGCCCGGCTGCGCTTCCAGCCAGGTCGCCAGCGCCAGCGCGTTGGCGCTTTGCGCCTGCATGCGAATGGAGAGTGTCTCCAGGCCCTTGAGAACCACCCAGGCATTGAAGGGTGACAGCGTCATGCCGGCACTGCGCATGATGGGAACGAGTTTTTCATCGATGAGTTTTTTCGGCCCGCAGATCGCACCCGCAATCACGCGACCCTGGCCGTCGAGATATTTGGTGCCCGAATGAATAACCAGGTCAGCCCCCAATGTGACAGGCTGTGACAGTGCAGGTGAGCAAAAACAGTTGTCGACGGCCAGCAAGGCGCCCGCCGCATGCGCCACGTCGGCTAGCGCGCGGATGTCGCAGACCTCGGTCAGCGGGTTGGTGGGCGTTTCGGCAAACAGCAGTTTGGTGTTGGGCTTGACGGCTGCTTTCCACTGGGCCACGTCGGTTTGCGACACAAAAGTACTTTCCACACCAAACTTGGCAAACTCGCCGCCGATCAGCCTGATGGTGGAGCCAAACACCGACTGGGAACAGATCACATGGTCGCCGCTCTTGAGCAGGCCCATGCACATCAGCAGGATCGCCGCCATGCCGCTGGAAGTACCAATGCAGGCCTCTGTGCCTTCCATCGCGGCCAGCCGCTGCTCCATGCTGGATACCGTGGGGTTGGAGAAGCGGGAATAGACGTAACCCTCTTCCTCGTTGGCAAAGCGCCGTACGGCCGTGGCGGCATCTGGCTGCACGAAGCTGCTGGTCAGGTACAGCGCTTCGGAATTTTCACCGTATTGGCTTTTGTCCACGGCGGTGCGCACGGCCAGTGTGTCGCGGTGAAGGTTTTCAGGTAATTTTTTATGCGTCACGTTCAATCTTCTTGTGGATTGGGAAGCGCCAGGCGCGACACATCCACGTCGCCGTCCTCGCCGATCTTCTCTGCGGTATCGGCCCGCTGTGAATTCATTGCAGCAATGGTCTCGGCCGTCACGTCACCAGTGATGTACACGCCATCAAAGCAGGAAGCGTCAAAGCCATCCAGCTTGGTGTTCAGCGAACCAATGGCACGCCGCATACCCTCCACGTCCTGGTAAATCAGCGCATCGCAGCCAATCACCTGGCGAATTTCTTCAATGCTGCGACCGTGCGCCACCAACTCGTCCGGCGTAGGCATGTCGATTCCGTAGACATTCGGATAACGCACAGGCGGCGCAGCGCTGGCCAGGTAGACCTTGCGCGCACCGGCCTCGCGCGCCATCTGCACAATCTCACGGCTGGTGGTGCCGCGCACAATGGAATCATCAACCAACAGTACATTGCGGCCCTTGAACTCGCTGGCAATCACGTTGAGTTTCTGGCGCACTGATTTTTTGCGCACGCCCTGCCCGGGCATGATGAAGGTGCGACCCACGTAGCGGTTCTTCACAAAACCCTCGCGGTAGGGAATACCGAGCAGATGCGCCAGCTGGGTGGCGCTGGGGCGGCTCGATTCGGGAATCGGAATGATCACGTCGATCTCGTTGGGCGGCACCGTGGAGACCACGCGCTTGGCCAGCGTTTCACCGAGGTTGAGGCGGGCCTGGTAAACAGAGATGCCATCAAGCACGGAGTCGGGACGCGCAAAGTACACAAACTCGAAAATGCAGGGATAGAGCTTGGCATTGACTGCGCATTGCTCGGCGTGTACCGTGCCCTCCAGGTCCACAAACACCGCCTCGCCCGGCGCGATGTCACGCTCGAACTGGTGCGAGGTGCCTTCCAGGGCGACCGACTCGCTGGCCACCATCACGGTGTCGCCATCTTCGTTTTGGCCACGGCCCAGGCACAGCGGGCGAATGCCAAACGGGTCGCGAAAGGCCAGCATCCCGTGGCCGGCGATCAGCGCCACCACGGCGTACGATCCCCTGACACGCTTGTGCACACCACGCACCGCTGCAAATACATCGACGGGCTTGAGCGGCAGACCACGCGTGGTTTTTTCCAGCTCGTGCGCCAGCACATTGAGCAGCACTTCAGAGTCGCTGTCGGTGTTGATGTGGCGGTGGTCGGTGTTGAAAAGCTCGGCCTTGAGCTCGGCCGCGTTGGTCAGGTTGCCGTTGTGCGACAACACCAGGCCAAACGGGGCGTTGACATAAAACGGCTGCGCTTCGTCTTCGCTGTAGGCGTTGCCCGCCGTGGGGTAACGCACCTGCCCCAAGCCCACATTGCCCGGCAAGGCGCGCATGTTGCGGGTGCGAAACACGTCGCGCACCATGCCCTTGGCCTTGTGCATGAAGAACTTGCGCCCTTGCTGCGTGACGATGCCGGCGGCATCCTGGCCACGGTGCTGCAGCAGCAGCAGGCCGTCATAAATCAGCTGGTTAACCGGGGCTTTGCTGACGACGCCGACTATTCCGCACATGGTGTTTCGATCATGATGTATTGACTCATAAAAATTAATTCAAAACCTTTGCAAACTGCGCCGGCAGCACCGGCTTCAAACCTTTCAGCGTGGCTGTCAGAACGGCCGCTCCTTGCGACTCCTGCCACCAGTTGCTGGACCGGAGCGCCGTCATGTCCATCACCACGGTGGCGGCCAGCAACAAAATCAGGCCACGCATCAGGCCAAAGGCCGCACCCAGCGTGCGGTCCACCGGTCGCAAGCCGATGGCTTCAACCAGCTTCTTCAGCAAAAAAGCCAGCAAGCCCGCCGCAAATACCGCTGCAATAAATATCAGCACAAACGCCGCCGCATAGCGTACGGGCGCTGACGCGGACTGCAGAGGCAGCAGAGTGACAACTTGTGGCGCAGCCCATTGCGCCACATAAAACGACACGGCCCAACCCAGCACCGACAACACCTCGTACACCAGCCCGCGCCAGGCACCCAGCACCATGGAAAAGAGCAACACCCCCAGCAAAATCCAGTCAAGCGCCGCCACGAATCTACAAACTGCTTATAAGGTCAGGATGACGGCCGGCAAATCAAGCGCCTTGATCTTGCTGGCGGCCTTTTCAGCCTCGGCCTTGCTGGCAAACGGGCCCACGCGGACCCGGATGCGCTTGCCATCTTTGGTTTCGGCGACCTGTGCGTAGGTTTTGAGACCGGCTTTCTCCAGCTTGACGCGCACTTCGCGGGCCTTGGCGACATCGGCAAATGCGCCAACCTGCACCACCACGCGGCCTTGATACTCGGCGCCGGAGCTTTTGTCGGCCAGCGTTGCTGTCTTGCCATTGAGCAGGGCGCTGGCGCGCGCACCCCCGTCGCTCGCGCTTGGTGCCTTGGGAGCCGGTTTGGCTTCTACCTTGGCTGGTGGCCTGGCTTCGGCTTTTACCTCCGGTTTCAGATCCGGTTTTGCTTCGTTTTTAATAGCTTCCGGTGCCTGTTCTACAAGGGCCGGCGCCTGTTTTGATGGCAAAACTTCTTCTTTGGGCGCCAGGCTGGCAGCAACGGCCACTTTTTCAGCAGGCGACGCGACAGACACCGATGCGGGCGCCATGGCGGCAGCCGGTGCGGGGATGACCAGCGGCTTGACCGTACCTTTACCGGGAATTTCAATCGGAATATCGACTGGAATGGGCCTCGGTTGCGTATCAAACAGCAGCGGAAAACCCACCACCCCCATCAATACCAGCACGGCCGCACCAATCAGGCGGTGCTTGGCGCGTTTGCGCATGACTTCCACGCTTTCCGGTTGAGCGGCTGGTCCGGCAGTGGGAGCAGCCTTTGAGCTGCCCCGGCGGAAATTGAAAAACGACATGGTGTGGCTTGAATCCGTTAAGGGTGACGTTAAGGGTTCACGGGGGCTGTCGGGCTTCCCAAGGCTTGGGGCTGTCCGGGTTTATGCGGCCCTTATTCGACCCTGCTCGCCATTAAGCGGCCAAGTGCGGCGCCGAAAGACGCGGCACGCCGCCCTTCAAAATGCCGCCCACCGTGAAGAACGAGCCGAACACCACAATTCTATCAGCGGGGTCTGCCGCCTCGACGGCCGCCTGCAGGGCCAATTCGGGACTTTTGTAAGTGTTGGCAGTGACCTCAGGTCGGGTTTTTACCGCCTCCCATTTGGCGCGCAGTGCCTCGCCGCTGGCAGCCCGCGCTGTGGGCAAGTCCGTGAAATACCACTTGTCGATCAGCGGGCCCACCCGCACCAGCATGAGGGCCAGGTCTTTGTCGGCCATGGCACCAAAAACAGCGTGGGTGCACGGGTAAAAACCCATGGCATCGAGGTTTTCGGTCAGCGCCGCCACCGAATGCGGGTTGTGCGCCACATCCAGCACCAGCGTGGGCTGGCCAGGAATGATCTGGAAGCGCCCCGGCAGCTCCACCATGGACAGACCCACGCGCACGGCCTGGGCCGTCACGGGCAGGCGCTCGCGCAAGGCCGTCAGCGCCGCCAGCACGCCGGAGGCGTTGACCAGCTGGTTGGCGCCGCGCAAGGCCGGGTAAGCCAGCCCGGCATAGCGCCGGCCTCCTTTATCTTTGGAAGCGGCCCAGCCCCACTGCTGCTGGTCGCCCGAAAAATTAAAGTCCCGGCCCAAGCGCCACAAATCAGCACCCACTTCTGATGCATGGTCAAGAATGCTTTGGGGCGGCACCGGGTCGCTCACCACCACCGGCTTGCCGGCGCGCATGATGCCGGCTTTTTCCAGGCCTATGCTTTCACGGTCCGTTCCCAGCAACTCCATGTGATCGAGGTCAATGCTGGTGATCACGGCGCAATCGGCATCCAATATATTGACGGCGTCCAGCCGACCGCCCAGGCCGACCTCCAGAATGACGACGTCCAGTGGGGCATCCGCCAGCAATTGCAGGATGGCCAGCGTCGTGAACTCAAAGTAGCTCAACGAAATTTCATGGCCATTTTGGGTTCTTGCCGCCTCAACACGGGAGAAGTATGCTATTAAATCAGTAGCATTTACGATGTCGCCGCGCACCCGGCAACGCTCCTCAAAATGCACCAGATGCGGCGAGGTGAAAACCCCGGTTCGGTAGCCGGCCTGCAGCAATATGGCCTCTAACATGGCGCAGGTCGAGCCTTTGCCGTTGGTGCCAGCCACCGTGATGATGGGGCATGCAAATGCCAGACCCATGCGCCGCGCCACGGCCCTGACGCGTTCCAGCCCCATGTCTATGCTTTTGGGGTGCAGGCGCTCGCAATAGGCCAGCCAGTCGCTGAGGGTTTTGAGATGTTCCATAGCGGTTTCCATGTAGGCCCGCATTGTCGCCGCATTGTCAATCAGCGCAGAAAACCTTTGGCCGAGCGCGCCAGGCTTTCGCCACTCAGCGCGCGAAGCGGTCGGTCGCAGCGATCAGTTGGGCAAGAATGCCTGGCTCGTTATAGGCATGACCGGCATCGGCAATCAGGTGAAAATCCGCCTCGGGCCAGGCGCGGTGCAGGTCCCAGGCCGTTTTAGCGGGGCAAGCCATGTCGTAGCGGCCCTGCACAATGACGCCGGGAATCGCGGCGAGCTTGCCCGCGTCCCGAATCAGCTGCCCCTCTTCCAGCCAGCCGCCATGCACGAAATAGTGGTTTTCGATGCGGGCAAACGCCAGGGCAAAGTCATCGCCGCCATGCTTGGCCATTGAGGCCGGGTCCGGCAGCAGCGTGATGGTCTGGCCCTCCCACAAGCTCCAGGCCCGGGCTGCAGCCAGTTGCTCGGCCCGATCGGAGCCCACCAGGCGCTTGCGGTAAGCGGCCATCAGGTCGTCGCGTTCGGCGGGCGGAATGGGTGCCAGAAAGTCTTCCCACAGATCAGGAAACAGCCACGAAGCCCCTTCCTGGTAGTACCAAAGCAGCTCGGCGCGACGCAGCGTGAAGATGCCTCTGACGATGAGCGCCGACACCTGCGCCGGATGCGTCTGGGCATAGGCCAGTGCCAGTGAACTGCCCCAGGAGCCACCAAATACCAGCCAGCGTTCAAGGCCCAGCAGGTTGCGAAGCCGATCAATGTCGGCTACCAGATGCCAGGTCGTGTTGTTGTCCAGGGAAGCACTGGGGCGCGAACGGCCGCAGCCGCGCTGGTCGAACAGCAGCACGCAATAGCGCTCGGGGTCAAACAGCCGTCGGTGCTCGGGCGAGCAGCCGGAGCCCGGACCGCCATGCAGGAAAACCGCCGGTTTGCCTTCCGGGTTGCCACACAGCTCCCAATAGATCGAATGGCCGTCACCGGTATCAAGAATGCCCGTGCGAAACGGCTCGATGGGCGGGTAGAGAGTTGCCGATGGGGTCGCAGTCGGGGTGGCCGAAGAAGTCATAGAGCGTCCATGGAAGAGAGAATCAACGTGAAAGCCGCCACACCAAGGTGGTGCAGCGGCGTGCGGCACCAGTGCGCCGGTTCTGGCCTGAATTATTCCCCTGTTGTCCGACTTGCCGGTCCGGTCACGTTTAGCGCCTTTTTTGGGTACCCTTGAGAAGAGTTGTTTGCTATTTATTTAATAGCTAATTATGCCCGTCCCACATGGGTCATAAGCACTTTTTCCTTAAACTTATGGCAAACTCACGGCATGATCATTGTTTACGGCATTGCCAATTGCGACACTGTTAAAAAAGCCCGCGTGTGGCTGACCGAACACGGGCAGACCTGCGAATTTCATGACTTCAAGAAGCGCGGCGTTCCACCGGAAAAACTGGCGCTGTGGGCGCAAGTCGTCGGCTGGGAGAAGCTGCTTAACCGCCGGGGCACAACCTGGCGCAAGCTGGATGCTGCCGCACAGGCCGCCGTGATGGACGCCGCCAGCGCGCATACGCTGATGCTGGCCCAGCCCAGCGTCATCAAACGCCCGGTGGTGGACTGGGGGCAAGATATTACGGTCGGGTTTGATGCCGCAGCCTGGGCGCACCGAATTTGAATTGCAAAAGGTGGTAGCGCTACGCTAACCATCTTTACAGCCGATTTACCGAACTCTGCGCCCCAAAATGACTCTTATTTAATAAGATTGGGGCTAGCGCTTGAGTTGCTGCCCGCATGGTGGTGAGGTCGTCAAAGCGGTTCAGCTTCAGTTATTGGCTGAAAAAGGATTTGAATCATGAAAAAAGTACTTGTCATTTCCACCGTCGCTGTCACCGCCGGCTTGGCCTCTGTGTCCGCGTCGGCCATGGACATTCTGGCGCGGGTCATTTCCAGCACGCCGGTGGTGCAACAGGTGGCCGTGCCCAGACAGGTGTGCAATACCCAAGCCGTCATAACGCAAGCCCCCAAATCGGGCGCGGGCGCGCTGATGGGCGCTTTGGCGGGCGGCGCAGTCGGCAACGCCATTGGCAATGGGAGCGGCCGGGCTGCCGCCACCGTGATTGGGCTGGTAGGCGGCGCGATGATGGGTGACCGCATCGAAGGCCCCAACAACCAGGTCCAAAACGTCCAGCAGTGCACAACGCAGACTTTTTACGAAAACCGCCCCAGCCACTACAACGTGGTGTATGAATATTCCGACACGCAGTACACCGTGCAGATGATGAACGACCCCGGACCGTATGTGCGGCTGCAGGTGACGCCGGTCGGCGCAATAACAGCTTCACCCCAAGCGGCTCAGGCTTTCCAGCCTGCCCCCATCGTCCAGCCCCAAACCTACATTGAGCCGGCGCCGGTGCAGCAGCCGGTTTATGTGCAGCCCGTGATGTACCCCGCCTATTACCCCCAGCCTTCTTACTACGCGCCGTATTACCCGCCGATCGGGCTCTCTCTGAACTTCGGCTATAGCCAGGGTTACGGTGGACATCGACGCTGGCGTTGAGCGTTCAGCGTTCAGCGACATCAAAAAAGGGGCGTTTTTAACGCTCCTTTTTTATGCGCCACGTCTGAGGTGAAGAATTCCGCACGGCAATGCGGCGGTGCCTTGGCAGCGCAGGTGACCTAAAATCACCGGTTTACGCGCCAGACCGCTGGCAGCAGAGTGTTTCCTGTTTATTCAACGAGCCATGACTACCGAAAAAATTGACAACATCAGTGTCACCACCAAAGCCAATGTGTACTTTGACGGCAAATGCGTGAGCCACGGCATCACCTTGGCCGACGGCACCAAAAAATCAGTGGGCGTGATCCTGCCGGCCACCCTGACCTTCAATACCGGCGCACCCGAAATCATGGAATGCGTGGCAGGTAGCTGCGAATACAAACTGGCCGGCAGTGACCACTGGGTGAAGTCCTCGGCGGGCGAAAAATTCAGCGTGCCCGGCAACTCGAAGTTCGACATCCGTGTCGGCGAGGCTTACCACTACATCTGTCACTTCGGTTGAACTCAGGAACACCCTCCATGGCCACCATACTCCAGCACCTTCCCGTCGGCCAAAAAGTCGGTATCGCTTTTTCCGGCGGCCTCGATACCAGCGCAGCCCTGCACTGGATGAAGCTCAAGGGCGCCATCCCCTATGCCTACACGGCCAACCTGGGCCAGCCCGACGAGCCCGACTACGAAGAAATCCCGCGCAAGGCGATGCAGTATGGCGCCGAGCAGGCGCGCCTGATTGATTGCCGCAGCCAGCTGGCCGCCGAGGGCATTGCTGCCCTCCAGGCCGGCGCCTTCCACATCACAACAGCAGGGGTTACCTACTTCAACACCACACCGCTCGGACGCGCGGTCACCGGCACCATGCTGGTCGCTTCGATGAAGGACGACGACGTCAACATCTGGGGCGACGGCAGCACCTTCAAGGGCAACGACATTGAGCGCTTTTACCGCTACGGCCTGCTGACCAACCCCTCCCTCAAAATCTACAAACCCTGGCTGGACCAGCTCTTCATCGACGAGCTGGGCGGACGCGCCGAAATGTCGGCCTTCATGACCCAAGCCGGCTTCGGCTACAAGATGTCGGCCGAAAAAGCCTATTCGACCGACTCCAACATGCTGGGCGCCACGCACGAGGCCAAAGACCTGGAGCACCTGAGCAGCGGCATGAAGATCGTCCAGCCCATCATGGGCGTGGCCTTCTGGCGCGACGACGTGGAAGTCAAGCGCGAAGAAGTCACTGTCCGTTTTGAAGAAGGCCAGCCCGTGGCGCTCAACGGCAAGACGTTTGAAAGTTCCGTGGAATTGATCCTGGAAGCTAACCGCATCGGTGGCCGCCACGGCTTGGGCATGAGCGACCAGATTGAAAACCGCATCATCGAAGCCAAGAGCCGCGGCATCTACGAAGCCCCCGGCCTGGCGCTGCTGTTCATTGCCTACGAGCGCCTGGTCACCGGCATCCACAACGAAGACACCATCGAGCAGTACCGCGACAACGGCCGCAAGCTCGGCCGCCTGCTGTATCAGGGCCGCTGGTTTGATTCGCAGGCCATCATGCTGCGCGAGACCGCACAGCGCTGGGTGGCCAGCGCCATTAGCGGCGAAGTGACGGTGGAACTGCGCCGCGGCAACGACTACTCCATCCTCAACACGGAATCGGCCAACCTGACCTACCACCCCGAGCGCCTGACCATGGAAAAAGGCGAGTCGATGTTCACGCCGCTAGACCGCATCGGCCAGCTGACCATGCGCAATCTCGACATCGTGGACACGCGCGCCAAGCTGGGCATCTACGCCAAAACCGGCGTGCTGTCGCTGGGAACGGGCGGCGATTTGCTGAAGCTGGGCGGCAAAACCAGCGGATAAAACACGTTTGGCATATCCTTTGGTCCATCACTCTGAAATCAGGAGTCAGCCATGAGCCAGGTAGCCCAACTTTTCACCAATGGCCGCAGCCAAGCGGTTCGCTTGCCTGCGGCCTATCGCTTCGACACCAAAGAGGTTTTCATCCGCCAGGACGCGGAAACCGGCGATGTCATCTTGTCGCGCAAGCCAGCAAGCTGGGACGGCTTTTTCGCCGCGCTTCAAGATGCCGACATGCCAGCCGATTTTTTAAGCGCATCAGAGCGTGAGCAGGGAACGCAGAACCGTGACCCTTTTGGAGCTATGGATTGATGCTCCAGTACTTTCCCACGAAAACGAATCTTCAGCAACCAGGAGGAGGTCAATGAGGCGGTCTACAAACTTAGCCACAGGCCGCGCAAGTGTCTACAGTACCCGCTTTTGAAAAGCGAGTTTTATACAGCCTAGTAAAGCAATTGCACCGCCCACGCTGGTCAAAATCGATTTCGCCAGCATCATGCCTTCATCACCTGTTGCCAGTTCTTTCTTGGCTCAGTGCACTACATAAGGTGACATTAGGCACACATCAAGTTAAACTTTCAGAATGAAACCATTTCGCTGGAATCACGAGAAAAACGAGGCATTGAAAATTGAGCGGGGTATCTCATTTGAAGAGATGGTGCTGGCCATTGAGGCAGACGGTTTGCTCGATGAATTGCGCCACCCGAACCCGGAAAAATATCCCAATCAGTCCGTTTTTGTCATCGCACTCGACGACTACGTTTACCTGGTGCCCTACGTTGAAGAGCCAGACTACTACTTCCTGAAGACCGTCATTCCCAGCCGAAAAGCAACCCGAGACTATTTACTGAGGAGCAATCCAGATGAAAAAACCTGACGCATTCGAACAAGACATTCTGGCCGCCTACGAAAAAGGTGAGCTCAAGTCCACCTCGCCTTCCAGGGCAAAGCTGGCAAAGTTCAAAGCTGCAGCCAGCGCCACGTTCTTGAAGGAAAAGCGGGTCAACATCCGCATTTCAACGCCGGACCTGATGGATATTCAGGCTCGGGCGCTTGAAGAAGGCATGCCTTACCAGACGCTGATCGCCAGCGTGCTGCACAAGTATGTGTCCGGGCGTTTTGTGGAGCCGTCGTCAAGCTTGAAGTCGCGCTCAAGTGGGGCGCGCGAGAAGCGACGCGAATCCTGACAGGTTTCCGGTCATTAGCGGCCACTTTTTGGAGCCAAATAGGCCTTCAACCCATTGAATACGGGCGCAAGCAGCTACTAAATCAATAGCACCCTCAGCGCCGGACCGACAAAAAAACTCAAACCACCACCGGTTCCGGCTCCAGCAGGATGCCAAAGCGCTCATACACACTGGTCTGAATGGCCTTGGCCAGCGTCATCACCTCGCCGCCGGTCACCGGGTTGCTGGCACCGCCGCGATTCACAAGGACCAGCGCCTGCTTGTCATAAACACTTGCATTGCCAACGGACTTGCCCTTCCAGCCGCAGGCGTCAATCAACCAGCCTGCAGCGAGCTTCACCGAGCCGTCGGCCAGGTGGTAATGAACAATTTTGGGTTCCCGCTGAATGATGTCGGTGCATTGCTCGGGTGAGACGGTCGGGTTCTTGAAGAAGCTGCCGGCGTTACCAATCACCTTGGGGTCGGGCAGCTTGGCCCGGCGAATGTCGCAAATCCACTCATAAATTTGTAGCGCATCAGGCGCGTCAATCCTGGACTGCAGCATCTTTTTATCGATATCCGCATACCCCAATACAGGTTTCCATGGCTTGGGCAGCGAAAACCGCACCCGGGTGATCAGCGCCTTGCCGGCCAAGCCGAAACCCTGGGCGTCTGAACCATGAACTGCGCTGTGGGCCATGCTGCTGTGCTTGAACACCGAATCGCGGTAGCCAAACGCGCATTGCGCCGCATTGAGCGTGAAGCTCTGTCCGCTCGTCAAGTCCACGGCATCAAGCGAATCAAAGCGGTCTTGCAGCTCTACCCCGTAGGCGCCGATGTTCTGCACGGGTGACGCACCGACCGTGCCCGGAATCAGCGCCAGGTTTTCCAGACCCGGATAGCCGTTTTGCAGGGCCCAGGTGACCAGCTCGTGCCAGTTTTCACCAGCGCCGGCCTCCACAATCCAGGCTTTGGCGGTTTCGCTGACAAGGCGCTTGCCCATGATCTCCACCTTGAGCACCAGGGATTTGACATCACCGGTCAGCACGATGTTGCTACCCCCGCCCAATATGAACTTGGGCGCAGCGCGCAGGGCCGCGTCCTGCAGCACCGCCGCGATATCGACCTCGCTGCTCACCCGGACCAGGGTGAGCGCCTTGGCCACGATGCCAAAGCTGTTGAAAGGCTGGAGTGGAACGTTTTTCTCGACTAACATCATGGGATTGTCTCATCCCTCATTTCTAGCAAAGACGACACCATGCCCTCCTTTGATACTGTTCTTGAAACTGATCTGGTCAAGGTCAAAAATGCCGTTGAAAACACCAGCAAGGAAATCGGCACCCGATTTGATTTCAAAGGCACTGCCGCCTCGATTGAGCTGAAAGACAAGGACATCACGCTGATTGGCGATGGAGATTTCCAGATCGACCAGATCCACGACATTTTGCGTAACAAGCTCACCAAGGCCGGCGTTGACGTACGCTTCCTGGACATTGGCAAGATTGAAAAGATAGGCGGCGACAAGGTCAAGCAAGTTACCAAAGTGCGCGACGGCATTGAAACCGAACAGGCCAAAAAAATCCAGCAGCTCATCAAGGGCAACAAGATGAAGGTGCAGGCCTCCATTCAGGAGGGCAAGGTCCGCGTGACCGGCGCCAAGCGTGATGATCTGCAGGCGGCCATGGCCCTGATTCGCGCCGAGATCAAGGATCTTCCGCTGAGTTTCGACAACTTCAGGGACTGAATGGCCCCCACGCTTGCCGCGTTTTGTTTCAGGTGAAGCGTGAGAACAAGCTGATGATCCTGGACAAGCGTTACCAGCCGCCACCTGGGTAGCCTATTTTCCTATTTTCCTCTTTGCCTGTTTGCATCTTTGCCAGGCTGTTTGGAAGCCCCCAGTTTCGATTCGGTGCCCTTCAGCAGCTTGTTGATGTTCTCGCGGTGACGATATAGCAGCAGCGCACTGATGGCGACCAGCATGGCCATGATGCTTTTGTCGACATACCAGGCACCCCGGTCGCCCAGCAGGTAAAACAGCGGCGCAAACACCGCAGCAGCCAGCGACGCCAGCGAGGAATAACGCGAAAAAAAGGCCACGATCAGCCAGGTCGCCAGCGTTGCCAAGCCCAGCGACCAACTGATGCCCAGCAGCACGCCCGCCGCCGTGGCCACGCCCTTGCCGCCTTTGAACTGGAAAAAAACCGGGTACAAGTGCCCAAGGAAAGCCGCCAGGCCGACGGCCGCGACGGTGCCGTCGCCCAGACCGTAGTCGCTGCCCAACCACTTGACCAGCACCACGGGCAGCCAGCCTTTCAGGCCATCGAGCAGCAAAGTCGCCACCGCCGCCACCTTGCTGCCGGAGCGCAGCACGTTGGTGGCGCCGGGATTCTTGCTGCCGAAGCTACGCGGGTCTTTCAGGCCCATGGCCTTGCTGACGATGATCGCAAAAGACAGCGACCCGAGCAAGTAGGCCAGCAGCACAGCGCCGAATGAGTATGCGTAATCCAAAATTGTCTCCCCTTGTTATTCGTTCAGCGCGCACTGCACCAATTTTGCATCCAGCAAGGTTACACAAACCTGCGGATCAATGCCGACCAGGTAGCCGCGCCGGCCTCCATTGATGGCGATTTTAGACAAAGCCAGAATACTTTCCTCGATATACACCGGCATGGCTTTGCGCGTGCAGAAAGGCGAAGTGCCCCCGACCAGGTAACCGCTGTGGCGATTCGCCACTTCAGGCTGGCAGGGCTCGACCGATTTGGCGCCAATTTGTCGCGCCAGATTTTTGGTCGACACTTTGCGGTTGCCATGCATCAGCACCAGCAAGGGCTTGGCATCCTGGTCCTGCATAACCAGGGTCTTGACGACGGTGAAAGGGTCCAGGCCCAGCACCTCGGCACTGTGCTGCGCGCCACCGTGCTCCAGGTACTCGTAGGGATGCTCGGTGAAAGCCACCTTATGGGCCTTCAGCAGCTGCGTGGCCGGGGTTTCGCTAACGTGCTCATTTTTGCGGTCTTTTTTAGCCATGTTACAAAGCCGGGTCGCGAATCTCCCAGCGGATCTTGTCGATTTCGGCCAATACTTCAGGGGAAAGGGTGGTGCCGAAGGCGTCCAGGTCTTCGTCGAGTTGTGCCACAGAAGTCACGCCGATGACGGTGCTGACCACCTGCCACTTGGTGGTGCAAAACGCCAGCGCCAGTTGCGTGGGGGTGAGGCCATGCGCACGCGCCAGGGCGTTATAGCGCCGCGCGGCGGCCAGCGCCTCGGGGCGGCCCCAGCGCTGCTGCTTCATCGAAGCGAACTTCGCCATTCGCCCCTGCGGCGCCTCGGCGGCGTCGATACCCGTGGCATCGTACTTACCCGTCAGCAGGCCAAAGCCCAGCGGTGAATAGGCCAGCAGGGAGACGCCCAGGCGGTACATCGTCTCATCCAGGCCGTTTTCCACGGTGCGATTGATCAGACAGTACGGGTTTTGCACGGCCGCAATTTTCGGCAGACCGTGTTGTTCCGCCAAACGCACAAACTCATGCACGCCATAAGGCATTTCGTTGGACAGGCCAATGGCGCGCACCTTGCCCGCCTTGACCAGGTCAGCCAGCGCTTCGAGCTGCCGGTGGATGGTGCTCACCGGCTTGTCCTTGGCCGGATCGAAATACACCATGCCGAAAGCCGGCACGTTGCGTGCCGGCCAGTGGATCTGGTACAGGTCAATCACATCGGTCTGCAAGCGTTTGAGGCTGTTTTCACAGGCCTGCACGATGTCCTGCGGCGTCAGGTCGGGGCTACCGTTGCGAATCCAGGGCATGCCGCGAGCCGGGCCTGCGACTTTGGTGGCCAGCACCAGTTTGTTGCGGGCGGATGGATTTTTTGCAAACCAGTTGCCAAGGATGGTCTCGGTGGCACCAAAGGTCTCAAGCCGTGCCGGTACCGAATACATTTCTGCCGTATCCAGAAAATTGACACCGCGCTCCAAGGAGCGGTCCAGGATGGTATGCGCTGTGGCTTCATCGACCTGTTCGCCAAAAGTCATGGTGCCCAGGCAAATGGGGGTCACATGCAGATCGCTGGAGCCGAGTTGAACTTTATTCATGGAAATGTCCGGGCCGTACGTGGCAGAGTTCACAAAGGGCTAGTTTAAGGGCTTCAAAGGTCGTTTGCTTGCGCCCAACTCAGCTCTTGTCTTACAACTCCTCACCATTTGGATGCCTAACATCTATTTGGCAGCGCTTGAATGCGCTCTCGATTCAAGTCAATCCATTCCGAGGAGCGCTTCCATGAAAAAATCAATCATGACATCCCTGACCGCTGCAGCACTGGTCATTGCCGGCCTTTCAGGTTGCGCCAACATGAGCGAAACCCAGCAGGGCACGGCCAAGGGCGCCGGCATTGGCGCGATCGCTGGCGCGCTGCTGGGCGCGGCCACGGACGGCTCCAAAGGCGCGGCAACCGGTGCCGTGCTGGGCGGCGCCCTCGGTGCCGGTGGCGGCTACATCTGGTCCAAGAAAATGCAGGACCAGAAAGCTGCCATGGAAAAAGCCACCGCAGGCACCGGCGTGGCAGTCAGCCAGACCGCCGACAACCGCCTGAAGCTGGACATTCCGAGCGATGTGTCGTTTGATGTGGGCCGCGCGGCCATCAAGCCCAACTTTGTGACGGTCCTGAACCATTTTGCGACCAGTCTGAATCAAAATCCGGTAACGATGGTCACCATTATTGGCCACACCGACAGCACCGGCAGTGACGCCATCAACAACCCTCTGTCGTTCGACCGCGCCAATGCGGCCCGTGATTACCTGGTCAGCCATGGCGTGGCAGCGGCCCGTATCACGACCGACGGACGCGGCTCGCGGGAGCCGATTGCCGACAACAGCACGCCGCAGGGTCGCAGCAAGAACCGCCGTGTTGAAATTTACGTGGCCGAGCCAATCGCCGTGCGTTAACTCCAGCATTGCTGCTCAGTTAAAAAAGCACCCTCGGGTGCTTTTTTAACAGGACCTTGCAAGCTCTCAGGCATTTTTAAAGCGCTCCTCCTCCTGCAGCCGCAACACGCGGCGCTGCACCTTGCCGGTGGTGGTCATGGGTAGCGCGTCAATAAATTCGATTTCCTTGGGGTACTCGTAAGGCGCCAGCCTGCTTTTCACATGCGCCTGCAATTCCGCTACAAGTTTTAGATCAAATTGAGCTATATCCCCCGTGTACCTATCGCGAGCAGCTATTAAATCAGGAGCAAGCACGACGTAAGCCTTGACCACTGCCCCGCGCTCCCTGTCGGGCTTGGGCACCACGGCCGCGTTGGCTACCGCTGGGTGCTTGACCAGGCAGTTCTCAATTTCGCCGGGACCGATGCGGTATCCCGCCGCCTTGAAAACATCGTCGGCACGGCCCTCGTACCACAGGTAGCCGTCGCCATCACGACGGGCCAGATCGCCGGTGCGGCACCAGTCGCCGGTGAACTTGGCCCGGGTTGCGGCGTCTTTTTTCCAGTAACAGAGAAAGAAGATCGGGTCCGGGTCACCGTGGATATCAAAGCGGTTCACGGCCACGTCACCGGGCACGCCCACAGCACATTCGTGGCCGTCATCATCAATCACGGCGACGCGGTGGCCCGGGTAGCCCTTGCCCATGCTGCCCGGCTTCGCCGGCCAAAACCTCGAACAGTTGCCGACGATGTAGTTCACCTCTGTCTGGCCAAACATTTCGTTGACCGTCACACCGAGTTGCTCCTGGCAGTAGGCAAATACCGCATCGCCAACCGCTTCGCCCGCGCTCATCAGGCCCTGCAGCTTGAGCTTGAACCACTCACGCGGCCGAGGAAAGGCCTTCATCATGGCTTTAAGCGCCGTGGGAAACAAAAAGGTGTGCGTGACGCCCTGCTGCTCCATCAGGCTGAAGGCGAGTTCAGGGCTGAAGCGGCCGTTGAAAGCCACGATGGGCCGGCCAAAATACAGCGTAGGCAGCAGCGCATCCATCAGCCCGCCGGTCCAGGCCCAGTCTGCCGGCGACCAGAATATGGCGTCAGACGCCCTATTCGCCTTGCCATCAAAGCCAAACCAGTTCTGGCTGCAGATGAAGCCCGGCAAGTTGCCGATCAGCGCGCGGTGCGCAAGAAGCGCCCCCTTGGGCGGACCGGTGGTGCCGCTGGTGTAGATCAGCACCGCCGCTTCATCGGCTTTTGTCTGGACCGCCGTGAAGGCCCGCTGTTGCGCTGCCACCCCGGCTTCATAATCAAGGTCACCCTGCCCCTTGGCGCTACCTGCCGCCACCACCGTGCGCAGAGCCGGGCAATGCGCCCTGACCGCCTTCACACTGGCGATGGCACTTTCGTCGCAAATGGCCACTACCGCTTCGCTGTCCTGCAGACGAAACTCCAGCGCTTCAGGCCCAAACAGCATGGACAACGGCATGGCGACTGCGCCCATCTGGAACACCGCCATGTAGGCCACCGCAGTTTCGAATCGCTGCGGCATCACGATGGCGACGCGGTCACCGCGCCCCACGCCCAGCCCGGCCAGCAAGTGGCTGAGCGCGTCAGCCGCCTGCTGCAACTCTGAATAAGTATGAAATATGCCTTTAGCGCCCGCAGCATGGGTGTGAATAGCTATTTTTTTAGTAGCATCCGGCTGGCCAATTCCAGCCCGAGCCCAGCGGCTGCAGCACACCTCGGCGATGTTGAAGTACGCATCCACCTGCCAGCGAAAGCCGCTGTGCAGGGCTGCATAGTGGTCGGATAGGTCAGGCAGCCCACCATCGGAGGTGCTGCGCTGCTTGATGGCGGTCCTGTTCTTATTTTTTCCCCTGTTCTTGTCCCTGTTTTGACTGCGCTTCAATTCCGGTCTCCTTATGATGAACACACAATGTACAAAGAAAAACGTTCCTTTCGCAGCGAGTTTGTCCCTATACGCGGGCTCAATTACCACGTTCAACGCTGGGACAGCGCAACGGGCGGGCGCTCAGCGCTGCCGCCTCTGGTGCTGGTGCATGGCTGGATGGACGTGGGGGCTTCTTACCAGTTCATGGTGGACGCCTTCTCAGATGCGTTTGCGCAGGGCCGGACCCTCCTTGCGCCCGACTGGCGCGGCTTCGGGCAAACCGGCTCCAGCCAAGCTGGCGGCCGAGCCGACCACTACTGGTTCGCCGACTACCTGGCCGACCTCGACTTTCTGCTAGACCATTACGCACCGGACCAGCCGGTGGACCTGGTGGGCCACAGCATGGGCGGCAATGCGGCCATGCTGTATGCCGGGGTGCGGCCCGCGCGCATCCGCAAGCTGGTCAATCTGGAAGGTTTTGGCCTGCCGGCCAGCCAGCCCGGTCAGGCGCCGGGGCGTTATGCCCAATGGATGGACGAGTTGAAAAGCCTGCACCGCGGCGAACTGGCCCTCAAGGCCTACAACGACGTGGGCGGCGTCGCCCGGCGGCTCATGAGGACCAACCGCCGGCTGTCGCCGGACAAAGCCAACTGGCTGGCCAGCCATTGGGCCCGCCCCGATGCCGCGGGGAAATGGCAAATTCTGGGTGAGCCCGCCCACAAGATCACCAGCGCGCAGCTCTACCGCGTGGATGAAGTTCTGGAAATTTACCAGCGCATCAGCGCGCCCACGCTGGCCATAGAGGCCTCCGACGACTCCATTGCCACCTGGTGGCGTGGCAAATACAGCCTGGCCGAGTACCACGAAAGGCTCAAGCAAGTACCCCATGCGCAGGTTGTGGTCATCCAGGATGCCGGCCACATGCTGCACCATGACCAGCCAGCGCAACTGGCCCGATTGATCGAAGATTTCCTGAGCTGATTCCGTGTGCCAGCCCAAGGCTCGGCATTTAGCGCACACTCAAGCCTTTTTACAGCGCTTCAAGCGGAGACAACGATGCCCGGGCCAGCTTATATCCATCAGGAAAATTTTCGCCGTATCCTGACGCGAAACATCAGCCTGCCGCTGGGCGTCGGCGTGCTCAGTGCCGCCGTTTTTGTCGCCCTCATCTTTTACCTGCTGTCGGCCTTGGGCGGGGTCGCGCAAACAGAGCGAGCGATTACCAACGCCAATCTGATCGCCAAGCTGGGCGCTGACATGGAAACCAGCATGTATGGTTACCTCGTCACGGGCGAAGAACCACTGCTGCAGCCTTTTGAAATTGGGAAGCCGCGCCTCGCAGCCGAAACAAACACGCTGGCCCTACTTGTCCGCGACAACCAGGCACAGGTCAGCCGGCTTGGGCGCATCGGGGCGCTGCAGGCTCAGTGGAATGAATATGCGCAAAACATTGTTTCCCTTCGCCGCAGAAACCTCGACTACCAGCAGCCGGTTCGCTCCGCAGGGGGAAAAAGCCTGACTGACGAAATTCGGCGCGAGTTCGCCGAGTTCATCAGCGTTGAAGAGCGGCTGCTGCAGCTGCGCAACGATGAGGCCAGAAACACCACGTTTTGGGGCATGGCGGCTTATTTGCTGTTCAGCCTGGGCCTGAGCGGTCTGCTGGCTTTCGTTGGCCGCCGCGAACTGGTGCAACTGTCGGACACTTACGGCGAGACGGAGCAAAAGCAAGCTGCCACGGCGATGCTGCTGGATCAGCAGCTTTGGCTGCGCACCGGGCAGCTGCAACTGGCCGAACACACGATCGGCCATCCAGGGGTGGAATCGCTTAGCCGTAGCGTGCTGGAATTCGTGGCGCGTTATCTTGATGCTGCCGTGGCGGCCTTGTATGTGCGGGAAGACAACGGCAGCCTGCGGCGTGTGGCTGCCTATGGCTTCAGCAAGGACTACGAAGAAACAGAACAATCGTTTTACAGTGCCGAAGGCCTGATAGGCCAGGCCGCCCTTGAAAACCGTGTGCTGCAACTCCACGACTTGCCCGACAACTACCTGAAAGTCACCTCGGGCCTGGGCCAGGGCGCGCCGCGTCATGTGCTGGTGGTGCCGGTGCAAAACGAGGGACAGGTCAACGGCGTGGTCGAGCTCGGGTTTCTGCGGGCGCTCGGCCCGCGCGATCTGGAGTTCGTCAACATGATCGCCACCAATATTGGCAACTCCATCCATGCGGCGCTTTATCGCCGGCGGCTTCAGGACGTGCTGGCGGAAAGCCAGCAACTCAACGAAGACCTTCAATCACAGCAGGAAGAACTGCGCACCGTCAACGAAGAGCTGGAAGAGAAGTCGCGGGTACTCAAGGAGTATCAGGTGAATCTTGAAAACCAGCAGGCTCAGCTCGGGCAAACCAACGATCAGTTATCGGAGCTGGCCTTGTCGCTGGACCAGAAAAACGTTGCGCTCAATCAGGCGCAAATCCAACTGGAGGAACGTGCCGAAGAATTGAGCCGGGCCAGCCGCTATAAGTCCGAGTTTCTGGCCAACATGTCGCACGAGCTTCGTACACCGCTCAACAGCTCGCTCATCCTGGCCAAGCTGCTGTCTGACAACCGGAAGGGCAATCTCGACGAGGAGCAGGTCAAGTTTGCGCAGTCCATCTACTCGGCAGGCAATGACCTCCTCAACCTGATCAATGACATCCTCGACATTTCCAAAGTCGAGGCAGGCAAACTCGAACTCTTGCCCGAAAATATCGCCGTTGCCAAGCTGGTCGATTCGCTCAAAAGCACTTTTGAACCGCTGGCCAGCCAAAAGAAACTGGCTTTCGAGGTCAATGTGGAGCAGGGCGCGCCAGCCACGTTTGTGACCGATCGCCAGCGTGTCGAGCAGATCCTGAAAAACCTGCTCTCCAACGCGATCAAATTCACCGAAGCAGGCAAGGTCAGCCTCACCGTATCGCAACAGCCCGACGGCACCATTGCGTTTACCGTGCAGGACACGGGCATAGGCATTCGTCAGGACCAGCAGCAGATTATCTTTGAGGCTTTCCGCCAGGCCGATGGCACAACCAGCCGGCGCTATGGCGGTACCGGCCTTGGCCTGTCGATTTCGCGCGACCTCACCACGCTGCTGGGCGGCTCCATCTCGATAGAAAGCAGCGAGGGCAAAGGCAGCGCCTTCACCCTGCTGCTGCCCTGCAACTGGAGCCAAGCGCAGGTGCCAGCTGGGGGTTCGATAGCCCCGCCTCCAGCAAGTCCCGTACCGCCAACGCAGGCGGCCGCCCAAGGATCCGCAGCTTTGCCTGGTGCTGCCGAGCCCGCGGCTGCGCCAGCACCGGCCTTTGCAGATGACCGGCACCTGGCGCCGAGCGCTCGCCTGGTGCTGGTCATTGAAGACGATGTTTCTTTTGCGCAGATCCTGTATGACCTGGCCCATGAGCTGCAATACAGCTGCCTGGTCGCACACAGCGCAGAAAACGGATTCGCCCTGGCTACCCAGTTTGTTCCGGCCGCCATTTTGCTGGACATGAGCCTGCCCGACCGCTCGGGCCTGTCGGTGCTGCAACGGCTTAAAGAAAATCCGCAGACACGCCATATCCCAGTGCATGTAGTGTCGGCTTATGACCGCAGCGAGGTAGCCCTTCAAATGGGCGCTATCGGTTACGTCATGAAGCCGACGACGCGCGAGCAGCTCAAGGACGTATTCAAAAAGCTGGAAGCCAAACTGACGCAGAAGGTCAAGCGCGTGCTGCTGGTGGAAGACGATGCCTTGCAGCGTGCAAGCGTGATGCGGCTGATTGGCGAGGACGACGTTGAAATCACTGCAGTGGAGACTGGCACGGAAGCGCTGGCACTGCTGGCCAGCACCATTTTTGACTGCATGATCATTGACCTGAAGCTGCCGGACATCCAGGGCAATGAGCTGCTCAAGCGCATGTCGACCGAAGAAATCTGCTCCTTCCCGCCCGTCATTGTCTACACCGGACGCAACCTGACCCGCGAGGAAGAAGCCGACCTGCTGAAGTATTCACGCTCCATCATTATCAAAGGCGCGCGCTCGCCCGAGCGCCTGCTGGATGAAGTCACCCTCTTCCTGCACAAAGTGGAGTCGGAATTGTCGGCAGAGCGGCAGATCATGCTGAAAACCTCCCGCAGCCGGGACAAGGTCTTTGAAGGCCGCAAGATTCTTCTGGTCGACGACGACGTGCGAAATATTTTTGCCCTGACCAACGCCCTGGAGCAAAAAGGCATCCTGGTCGAGATCGGCCGCAATGGTTTTGAGGCCATCAGCAAGCTTGAAGAGGTGAGCGATATCGACCTGGTACTGATGGACGTGATGATGCCGGGCATGGATGGCCTGGAAGCCACGCGCCGCATCCGCAAGGACCCGCGCTTCCAGAAGCTGCCCATCATTGCCGTCACAGCCAAGGCCATGAAGGACGACCAGGAGCAATGCCTCAAAGCCGGCACCAACGACTACCTCGCCAAGCCCATCGATCTTGACCGCCTGTTTTCGCTGCTTCGCGTATGGATGCCGCACATGGAACGCGTCTGAATGCCGAAAAGAATCTCCACTGCAGGGCCGCCTCAAGGCGCGAAGGTCCATTCGGGGATGAGCCAGGGACAGGCAGCGCCGGCCATTGTGGCCGCGGCCAACCATGTCGAGATGGAGTTGCGCCTGTTGATGGAGGCGATTTACCTCAAGTACAGCTACGACTTCCGCGACTATGCAGGCGCATCGCAAAAGCGTCGGGTGCTGCAGGCGCTTGCGCAATTTGACTGCCCGACGATCCCGGCCCTGCAGGCCAAAGTACTGCACGATCCGGCCATGTTCAGGCAACTGCTGCAGTACCTGACAATTTCTGTCAGCGAGATGTTTCGCGACCCCACGTTTTTTCTGGCCTTGCGCCAGCAGGTCATACCGCGACTGCAGACCTATCCTTCCGTCAAGATATGGGTCGCAGGCTGCAGCACCGGCGAAGAAGTTTATTCTCTGGCCATTCTGCTGAAAGAGGAAGGCCTGCTGGAGCGCTCGCTGATTTATGCGACCGACATCAACGCAAGGTCACTGGACCAGGCCAGGCAGGGCATTTTTTCGCTTGGCAGCATCAAGAACCACACCGCCAATTACCAGAAAACCGGCGGCAAGCAAGCGTTTTCCGACTACTACACCGCCGCTTACGACGCCGCGATTTTCGACAAGTCGCTGCGCGAGAACATCACCTTCGCCGATCACAGCCTGGCGACAGACAGCGTGTTTTCCGAAACCCAGCTGGTGCTGTGCCGCAACGTGCTGATCTATTTCAACAAGAAGCTGCAGAACCGCGCACTGGGCCTGTTTCATGAATCGCTGAGTCACCGCGGCTTTCTCGGCCTGGGGAGCAAGGAGAGCATCGACTTTTCCGACTACGCCACACGCTTTGAACCGCTGGTCAAATCCGAGCGGATTTTCCGAAAACTCTAGACTACCCTGCCCTGATGAACATCATGCACGTCGCAGAAGAACACCCGATCGAAGCCGTGGTGATTGGTGCTTCAACCGGAGGCGTGGCGGCCTTGCTGGCCTTGTTGTCTGGGCTGCCAAGCAACTTCCGCCTGCCTATTGTGGCGGTGCTGCATTTGCCCGAGCATCGGGACAGCCTGCTGGCCGAAATTTTCCAGCACAGGCTGCCGATCGCGGTGCGCGAGGCGGCCGACAAGGAAAGCATCGCACCGGCCACGCTGTATTTCGCAGGGCCGGGCTACCACCTGTCCGTGGAAATGGACCGGTCTTTTTCATTGAGCTGCGAAGCGCCGGTGCACTACTCGCGCCCTTCGATTGACGTGCTGATGGAGTCTGCAGCGGACGCTTATGGCGCAAGTCTGGTCGGCATTCTGCTCACCGGCGCCAATTTCGACGGGGCAGCCGGACTGGCTAAAATAAGGCAACAAGGCGGACTCACCGTGGTGCAAGACCCGGCCGAAGCCGAGGTAGCCACCATGCCGGAAGCGGCCATCCGCAAACCGCGTCCAAATTTGATTCTCACTCTGGACGGCATCCGCAGCCTGCTCCTCAAACTGGATAGAAACTCATGCTGAACGACGACACCCATAAAGCCAAACTTTTGATCGTCGACGATCTTCCCGAGAACCTGCTCGCCCTTAATGCACTGATTCGCGGGGATGACCGGATTGTTTTCCAGGCTTCATCCGGGGAAGAGGCGCTGGCCCTGCTGCTTGAGCATGAATTCGCGCTGGCCATTCTGGATGTGCAAATGCCGGGCATGAATGGGTTTGAGCTGGCCAGACTGATGCGCGGCACCGAAAAGACCCGCCACATTCCTATCGTGTTTGTCAGCGCCGCCGGCACGGAGTCGAACTACGCTATCTGGGGCTATGAGACCGGTGCAGTGGACTTTTTGTACAAGCCGCTAGACCTTTATGCCGTCAAGGGCAAGGTCAATGTTTTTGTCGAGCTGTACCGCCAGCGCCATGAAACCCGCCGACAGGTTCAGGCGCTGGAAAAAAGCCGGCAGGAGCAAGAAGTGTTGCTGCAGCAACTGCAAGCCACCCAGGGCGAGCTGCAACGCGCCATCCGCATGCGTGATGACTTCATGTCCGTGGTGGCGCATGAACTGCTGACGCCGCTCAACACGCTATTTCTTGAGGCGCAGCTGCGCAAGGTGGAACTGGAGCGGGGAAACACGGCAATTTTCGACGATACCTACCTGCAAAAAATGGTAGCCCACGACCAGCGTCAGATCCAAAGCGTCATGGGTTTGATCGACGACATGCTGGACATCTCGCGCATTCGCAGCAATCGGCTTTCCATTCGCCCGCGTCAAGTGGAGCTATCCGCCCTGCTGGCCCGCGCAGTAGGCAACTTGTCCAACCAGGCCGCAGCGGCGGGGACCCACATCACACTGCATGCTGACCAGCCCGTCACCGGCTTTTGGGACGAATTCAGGATCGAGCAGGTGGTCATTAACCTGCTGACCAACACACTGCGCTATGGCAACGGTCAACCGGTGGATATCAGCCTGACGCCGCTACCCGACGGCGCCCGCATCGATGTTCGCGACCAGGGCCAGGGCATTGCCGTGCAAGATCAGGAGCGTATTTTTGAGCAGTTCGAGCGTGCCGTGGAGAACGACAGTTCGGGCGGCCTCGGACTGGGCCTTTACATCAGCAGGCAACTGATCGAAGCACACGGCGGCACCATCAATGTGCAAAGCCAGCCGGGTGAAGGCGCTGTATTCACGGTCATTCTGCCCCTGGCTCCGCCTTCAGAAACTGCGACCTGAGCTGTAACGCCAAGCGGCCCAGAGAAGCGGGGCCGTCATCGGCATTTGCAGGGCATGGCCTTTTTGCGTACTCGCCTTCCAGAGCATGAGAAAATCGCGGGTTGAACCCCAGATCAAGACAGGAATCTCTCATGGACGCAGAACACATCAACATCATTGGCAACCAGCTCGCGGACCTCAGCAACCGCGTGAATGAACTTCGGGGGTATCTTTGACTACCCTGCCAAAGAACGTAAGTTAAACGAAGTCAACGCCGCGCTGGAAGACCCCAAGGTCTGGGACGACCCCAAGCGCGCGCAGGAACTCGGCCGGGAAAAGAAAACCCTCGAAGACGTGGTGCTCACGCTGGACCGGCTGTCCCAGGAACTGGCTGACAACACCGAATTGTTCGAGATGTCCAAAGAAGACGGCGATGAAGCCGGCATGCAGGCCATTGAAGCCGAGGCCGGCAAAGTCGTCACCGAAGTCGAGAAGATGGAATTCCGCCGGATGTTCAACAACCCGGCCGATCCGCTGAACGCCTTCCTCGACATCCAGGCCGGCGCTGGCGGCACCGAAGCCTGCGACTGGGCCAGCATGCTGCTGCGCCAGTACCTCAAATATGCCGAGCGCAAGGGCTTTAAAACCCAGGTGGAAGACGAATCGCCAGGCGACACCGCCGGCATCAAGGGCGCCACCATCAAGATTGAAGGCGAATACGCCTTTGGCCTGTTGCGTACCGAAACCGGCGTGCACCGGCTGGTTCGCAAGTCACCGTTCGACTCTTCCGGCGGGCGGCACACCTCGTTCGCCTCGGTGTTTGTGTACCCCGAGATTGACGACTCGATCGAGATCGACATCAACCCGTCGGACGTGCGCGTGGACACCTACCGCGCCAGCGGCGCAGGTGGTCAGCACATCAACAAGACCGACTCGGCAGTGCGCCTCACGCACATTCCGACCGGTATCGTCGTGCAGTGCCAGGACGGCCGCTCGCAGCACGGCAACCGTGACGTGGCCTGGAAGCGCCTGCGCTCACGCCTGTACGACCATGAAATGCGCAAGCGCCAGGCCGAGCAGCAAAAGCTGGAAGACAGCAAGACCGACGTGGGCTGGGGCCACCAGATCCGCAGCTACGTGCTCGACCAGAGCCGCATCAAGGACCTGCGCACCAACTACGAAACCTCGGCCACGCAGAAAGTGCTGGACGGCGATCTGGATCCCTTTATCGAAGCCTCCCTGAAGCAAGGCGTCTGATACCCATCGACGCCGTCTGGTCGAATTGTTTCGAAATTTTTAGAACGTTTTACGAGTTTTTAGGATAAAGCCATGTTGCAAATGCTTGATGATCGTGGATCAGGACAGGGACCCGCAGTTAGCATTAACCGCGCCGACTACTCCGCGCCTGCCTACTGGATTGACACCGTCGATCTGTGTCTTGACCTGGACCCGGCGAAAACGCGCGTACTCAACAAAATGAAGCTGCGCCGCAACCCGGACGTGCCGGCGCAGGCGCTGATGCTTGACGGTGAAGAGCTCAACCTGGCCCGCGTGCTGGTCAACGGGCAAGGCGCCTCGTTCAAGATGGAAGGCAAGCAGTTGATGCTGGAAAACCTGCCCGATGAATTTGAACTGGAGATCTTCACCACCACCTGCCCGGCCAAGAACACCAAGCTGATGGGTTTGTATGTCAGCAACGACTCATTCTTCACGCAGTGCGAGGCCGAGGGTTTCCGGCGCATCACCTACTTCCTGGACCGCCCGGATGTGATGGCCAGCTACACCGTGACGCTGCGCGCCGACAAGGCCCGCTACCCGGTCCTGCTGTCCAACGGCAACCTGGTGGCGCAAGGCCTGCTTGAAGATGGCCGACATTTTGCCAAGTGGGTCGATCCGCACAAAAAACCCAGCTACCTGTTCGCACTGGTGGCCGGCCAGCTGGTCAGCCGCGAGCAACGCATCACCTCGCGCGCAGGCAAGGACCATGTGCTTCAGGTGTATGTGCGCCCCGGCGACCTCGAAAAGACCGAGCACGCCATGAACTCGCTGATGCACTCGGTGGCCTGGGACGAAGCCCGCTTCGGCCTGCCACTTGACCTTGAGCGCTTCATGATTGTGGCCACCAGCGACTTCAACATGGGCGCCATGGAGAACAAGGGCCTGAACATCTTCAACACCAAGTACGTGCTGGCCAACCAGGCCACGGCCACGGACACCGACTTCTCCAATATAGAAAGCGTGGTCGGCCATGAGTACTTTCACAACTGGACCGGTAACCGGGTGACCTGCCGCGACTGGTTCCAGCTCAGCCTGAAAGAAGGCCTGACAGTCTTCCGCGACCAGGAATTTTCACAAGACCTGTGCGGCGAGGCGTCGGCCCGCGCCGTCAAGCGCATTGAAGATGTGCGCGTGCTGCGCACCACCCAGTTCCCCGAAGACGCGGGCCCGATGGCGCACCCGGTGCGGCCCGACAGCTACGTCGAGATCAGCAACTTCTACACCGTCACCATTTACGAAAAAGGTGCGGAAGTCGTTCGCATGATGCAGACATTGGTGGCGAGCCCCAACGACCCGCTGGGTCGGGACGGCTTTGCCAAAGGCATGACGCTCTACTTCGAGCGGCATGACGGCCACGCCGTGACCTGCGACGACTTTGCACAAGCCATAGCGGACGCCAACCCGATGTCCGATCTGGCGCGCCTGCTGCCGCAGTTCAAGCGCTGGTACAGCCAGGCGGGTACACCGCGGGTGCGCGCGCACGGCGTGTACGACGCCACGGCACGCACCTACACCCTCAGGCTGGCGCAAAGCTGCGCGCCAACGCCTGGCCAGCCCGTCAAGGAGCCGTTTGTCATTCCGGTCGGTGTGGGCTTGCTGGGAGCGGATGGCCAGGATTTGCCGTTGCAGCTGGCTGGCGAAACCGACGCCGTGGTGGGCACACGCACCGTGGTGCTGACCGAGGCCAGCGAGACGCTGACGTTTATCAACGTCGGCGCGGAGCCCGTTCCGTCCATCCTGCGCGGCTTCACGGCCCCCGTGGTGCTGGAGTTTGACTACAGCGATGCCCAGTTGCTGCACCTGCTGGCGCACGACAGCGACCCCTTCAACCGCTGGGAAGCCGGGCAGCGCCTCGCCGTTAATCGAGCAATCAACGCTATCAGATCAATAGCTGGCAGCGCCGATGTTGCGGGTGCTGCCGTGCTCGATGACGCCTATGTGGGCGCCATGCGCCAGGTGCTGTGCCACCCCACGCTGGACGCGGCCTTCAAGGACCTGGTGCTGACGCTGCCGTCTGAAACCTATCTGGCCGAACAGCTGGACGTGGTCGATCCCCAGCGCATTCACGCGGTGCGCGAAGCCATGCGCCAGCATTTGGCCGTCGCGCTTAAGGCCGACTGGGAAGCTGTGTATGCGGCCAACCACGACACCGGCGCCTACACACCCGACCCAGTGTCATCGGGCCGCCGCGCCCTTGCGGGCATGGCGCTTACCCATCTGTGCCTGGCCGCCCAGGCCAGCGGCCCTTCGACAAACTCAGGACAGGCGTCGGTGTGGCCCGGCAAGACCTTGCAGCGTTTCAAGGACGCCGGCAACATGACGGACCGCTTCAATGCCCTGGCCGCCCTGATATCCAGCGGCCACCCGCTGGCCGCCCAGGCGCTGCCCCGCTTTCATGCCCTGTTCAAGGACGAAGCGCTGGTCATTGACAAATGGTTTGGCCTGCAGGCCGGCGCGCCCGATCGTGGCGGCAATATCCTGCCAGCCGTGAAGCAGCTCATGAAACACAGCGATTTCAGCCTGCGCAACCCCAACCGCGCCCGCAGCGTCATCAGCACCTATTGCCAGGGCAATCCGGCAGCATTTCACCGTGCAGATGCCGCAGGCTACGTGTTCTGGAGCGATCGCGTGATGGAGCTCGATGCCATCAACCCCCAGGTTGCGGCCCGCCTGGCGCGTGCGCTGGACCGCTGGAGCAAGCTGGCCGAGCCTTACCGCAGCGCAGCGCGCGAGGCCATTGCCCGGGTCGCGGCCAAGACCGACCTGAGCAAAGACACCCTCGAAGTTGTCACACGCGCGCTGGCCGATTGAATGCTGGTGGATTTTCCCGCCCCAACCCACTGACTGAAGCCCCTTATGTCCCAAAGAATCTCCCTCACGCGCTATCTGGTTGAGCAGCAGCGCATGGAGGGCCACATCCCATCCCAGTTGCGGCTACTGCTCGAAGTGGTGGCTCGCGCCTGCAAAAGCATCAGCCAGGCCGTCAATAAAGGCGCGCTCGGCGGCGTACTCGGCACCGCTGGCAGCGAAAACGTGCAGGGCGAAGTGCAGAAAAAGCTGGACATCATCGCCAACGAGGTACTGATCGAAGCCAACGAATGGGGTGGCCACCTGGCTGCCATGGCGTCTGAAGAAATGGACGGTATCTACGTGGTGCCCAACCGCTACCCACAGGGCGAGTACCTGCTGCTGTTCGACCCGCTCGACGGCTCCAGCAACATCGACGTGAACGTGAGCATTGGCACCATCTTCAGCGTGCTGAAAAAGCCCGAGGGTGACAGCGGCGTCGAGGAAAGCGATTTCCTGCAGGCCGGCAACCAGCAAGTCGCCGCCGGCTACTGCGTGTATGGTCCCCAGACCACCCTGGTGCTGACCGTGGGTGACGGCGTGGCCATGTTCACCCTGGACCGCGAACAAGGCTCCTTTGTGCTGACCGAGGAAAATATGCGGCTCCCGGAAGACACCCAGGAATTTGCCATCAACATGAGCAATATGCGCCACTGGGATACGCCCGTCAAACGCTACATCGACGAGTGCCTGCAGGGCAAAGAAGGCCCGCGCGGCAAAGACTTCAACATGCGCTGGATTGCCTCGATGGTGGCCGATGTGCACCGCATCCTGACCCGTGGCGGCGTGTTCATGTACCCCTGGGACAAGCGCGAGCCTGAAAAGGCCGGCAAGCTGCGCCTCATGTACGAAGCCAACCCCATGAGCTGGCTGATCGAGCAAGCCGGCGGCGCAGCCACCAACGGCAAGCAGCGCATCCTCGATATTCAGCCCACCAAGCTGCACGAGCGTGTCAGCGTGATTTTGGGCTCAAAAAATGAAGTCGAACGAGTGACCCGCTATCACTCCCCGCTATAATAGAAAACTTGTGCCGGTGTAGCTCAGTCGGTAGAGCAGCTCATTCGTAATGAGAAGGTCGGGTGTTCGATTCATCTCTCCGGCACCAATGTAGATAATGGTTCATTGCTATTAATTTAGTAGTGAACCTTTTTTCTTTTGTGGGGTTGTAGGCAATCTGTAGGCAACTTGCCCAAATGCAGCGCCAGCCCCAGACGAAAAAAAACCCAGCTGGTTAGGCTGGGTCAATCTCTTTCGAGTCACGCTCAAGGAATGAACGCGAGGGATGTGGAGGAGACAAACCCTGTCTGTGACTTTAGCGGTGGCAAGTAAAGGCCCTGTGAAGACAGCGTAACGAAAAAACATTAGACGAAAGAAAACCCGCACGCGGCGGGCTTCGGTCTGTATCTAGGAGTCTGCGTGGTGGCGACCTACTATCGATTGGATACAGGGCTATCTGGTTTAACGCAGCGAAATTCGACCTCGCCAGAAGCAATCTGTCCAAATCCGCTAGGTGATTCCTTCGTGCCTATCGATTGAAACTGCTTTCCAAGGTTCTTGCAGTAGTTGTCTGCCTCTTGGAACGCCTTTGCTTTCTGCGCTCCGCCAGATGACCACCCCATCGTGCCGTGACTTGCAACCATGTAGGTGTCAGGCCCGGTTGAAACAACATCAGTGACACCGGCACAACCGGCAAAAAAACCAAAGCTCAATGCAACGCACGCTGTCCTGACCTGCGTTGAAACAGTTAATTTAGATAAGGTCATCGAGCCCCTTTGTTATTGAAATGGTCTCGGGCAGTGTAGGCCGGATTCAACATGAATGTTTTGATTGTTTTTCAATCGGCGGGGCTCACCATCCCGGCCCCGCTACCGTATTTCTCCGTTATTTAAAGGCAATCGTCCCGGTCGCGTGCCTCTACTTCGCACCACTTTGCCGGGCACTTCCCGGCCCCGTAGCTGTTAATTCACAGTTTCTGTGGAGAGTTTCCCGGCCTTAGTTCGTCCGGCAGCTTCCAGCGGTCGCGGTCAGAGCCGTAAAGCGGGGGCGCTTTCCAGCGCATGGCACAGAGCCCCGTTATCACCAGCTTGTCTATCAGGGCTTGGGGGCGCATGTTGGGGAACATGTCAGCAGCCAGCCCCAGCGCATCATATGCGGCATTGCCGGGCATATAGTCGATTCGGGTACGTTCATTTTTAGGCATTTTCTAATCCTTCATTCGGTTGATTGATAGCTGACTGCCCCGGCGCTTTTCGGGTGTTCACCCTTGTACATTGCCATATAGGTAAGAATCAAGGAGCCAGGTAGACTAGCCGAAGTAGCTTGCTTTCTTCGATACTGCCTGTTCACGGCAACGGATCAGGCCATTTTGATGATCCAGCGCCGAGTGGCGGACCTTTGGCGCCAGGCATCAGCCAATGTGACTGATGACCAGTTCATATAATTATTTACTAAAAAGAAGGAGAGAAACTATGACCATACTTGTAGCTTATGTGCCACGTCCGGAAGGGCAGGCCGCCCTGGACAAAGGTATAGAAATTGCAAAACGCCGTAACGAACCTTTGGTAGTGGTGAATGCCAGTCCTGGCGGCAGACAAGAAGATTTATCGAAGGCGGATGTTCAAGATGTCGAGCGAGTAGAGGCATTGCTCGCGGGGTCCGGTCTCGACGCCAAATTTAAGCAGTTTGTTCGGGGTAATAGTGCTGTCTCGGAAATTGAAGCGCTGGTCGACTCTCTACAGGTCTCAGTGCTTGTCATCGGCCTGCGAAAACGCACCCCTGTGGGCAAACTCATTATGGGCAGCGTAGCCCAGGAGATTCTGCTCTCTGTTTCATGCCCGGTATTGGCAGTGAAGGCCAACTGATTTCCAATTAAAGGAAACGAACGGGCTACGTCAGTCAAGTCGGTGCGCCAAAGGAAAAAATGACCTCCGCTGCCGAACGACCGCTGCTGATGACAACGCCAAGTCTTTGACCGGTATCCCCCACCGCCGCCCGCAAAGACGCGCTCAAACAGGTACTCGACCTGGCCATTCCCGTGCTGCTGTCGGCCAACCGGCATTTCCACCGCCTGCTGGTGGGTGGTGTTCCGGTGCAATACCAAAAGGACGGCGAAACCCGAGGCGACTTTGTACGGTTGATCGACTGGACCACGCCTGCCCACAACAACTGGCTGGCGGTCAACCAGTTTTCAATCAAAGGCCCGCACCACACGCGGCGGCCCGACATCATTTTGTTTGTCAACGGCCTGCCGCTGGTGCTGCTGGAGCTTAAAAACCCGGCCGACCTCAACGCGGACGTGTGGAAGGCTTACGACCAGATTCAGACCCACAAAGAGCAGATTCCCGACGTGTTCCAGACCAACGAGATGCTGGTCATCTCCGACGGCACTGAAGCGCTGCTGGGTTCACTCTCCGCAGACCCGGAGCGCTTCATGGCCTGGCGCACCATCGATGGCGTCACGCTAGACCCACTGGGTGAATTCAACGAGCTGCAAACCCTGGTGCGCGGCGTGCTGGCGCCGGCGTATTTGCTGGACTATGGGGCCATGCGACCTGACACCCGAAGAGGGGCGACTGGTTCAAGCCTGCCGCAAGCTGGCGGCCGGGCGTAAGGCAGTGCCCATCGTGTTTGGTGAACCCGTCATCGCTTTGGTCTCTGTCTAGCAAGACACGACCGTAACACACCGGGGCGGGCAGTTTCATGACATCAACCGAATGAAGCTGCCGACCTTACACCCCTTATCTGGCAAACCTGCTGGTTGAGGCCCTTGGCGCCAGTTTTTTCCAGGCAATCCAGCAGAGTGCTTATAGGTGGCCAAGGACATCGGCAATTGCATAATGCAGCAACCACTATGCGGACGGATTGATCAATGTCAGCACCCGACTTTTCTAACGGCGTCGCCTTCGTCCGCGGGCAGTATGTGCCCGTCGCGGAAGCAAGCATTCCAATAACCGACTGGGGCTTCCTGCGCTCCGACGCCACCTACGACGTGGTGACGGTGTGGGACGGAGCCTTTTTTCGTCTGGATGCCCATCTGGAGCGCTTCATGCGCAGCTGCAAACGCTGGCGGCTCGACCCGGGACTGACGCCCGAGCAGATTACCGGCGTGTTGTCGCAATGCGTGCGCTTAAGCGGGCTTCGCGCGTCTTACGTCGAGATGATCTGCACCCGGGGCCAGCCGCCATGGGGATCGCGTGACCCGCGCCTGGCAGTCAACCAGTTCTATGCATTTGCGGTGCCCTATGTCTGGCTGGCCAATGCCCAGCAGCGTGAAACGGGTCTGCACGTGATGGTCAGCAGCGTGCAACGCATTCCTGCCGCCTCCGTGGATCCCACGGCCAAGAACTACCACTGGAACGACTTGACGATGGGACTGCTCGAAGCACTCGACGCCGGGGCCGACAGCGTGCTGCTGGTCGATTCGGTTGGGAACGTGGTCGAGGGACCGGACTTCAACGTGTTTTGTGTCAGCCGCGGCGCGCTTGTGACGCCCAACGAGGGCATGCTTGAAGGCGTGTCGCGCCGCACTGTGATCGGGATGGCACAGTCTATGGGTCTGGAATTGCAACTGCGCGCCTTGCCAGCCGATGAGCTGCGTGGGGCTGAGGAGGTGTTCCTGTCCTCCTCAGGTGGCGGTGTGTTACCCGTCACGATGGTTGACAAGCACACGATCGGCGATGGGCGCCCGGGTCCAATCACGCGCCAACTGGTCCAGACCTACTGGGCCTGGCACGCCGACCCGGCCTATAGCTTGGCGATAGATTATTCGCTTTGATGCGCTAGCCCAGCAACCGCTAAGGAGGGGCACCACCATTTTTCTGGACCCTGACTGCTTTTTAACTCTTGGATCCGCCAGACCCAACTCTCAGGGCCCTGCTTGAATTCGCGGTTAAGCGGCAAAACACGGCTTGCCGGGGGCTGTCCGCTTGGGTAATGGGTTACCTCAGCCGATACTTGCTGGTAGCGCCAACATTTTCTTGAAT
>DFWY01000120.1 GCA_002381615.1 Polaromonas sp. UBA4122
GACTCTTATGCGCCGGATGATTTTAAGTACCATATCACGGCACGGGAAATTGCAGCTTAAGCAACTGTCAGGTGATGCATGCAGACAATCCACGGTGACCGCGTTCGTGACCTGTCACCGAACAGTCATATTGGTTTGTCATGATCCCATATTTCAAGGCTCAACACTGGAATTTTCATGATTCACTCAGGCTCGACCGCAAGCCGGTTTCTTCTGTATGTCCGCAGCATGCTCTCGTGGCTGACTTGCGCACTTTTGGGCTTCGCGCCCTTGGCCGCACAGGCTCAGACCTCATCACTATCGGGCCCGCTGGTGTTGTATACGTCGCAGCCAGAGCGCGATGTCAAAGAGACACTTGCTGCATTCAACAAACGCTATCCCAATGTCAAGGTAGAGGTTTTCAGGTCCGGAACCACCGAGGTCATCAATCGGCTGCGCACTGAAATTGTTGCGGGTGCTCCCCGCCCGGACGTTCTTCTCATTGCAGATTCCGTGTCAATGGAAGCGCTCAAGGGAGACGGGCGGCTGATGCGCATGCGCAACCTCGACACGACTGGAATTCCTGCGGCGTTTTTTGACCCGCAGCGTACCTATGTGGGTACCAAGTTGATCACGACCGGCATTGTGTACAACAGCAAGTCCAGTTTCAAACCGGCTTCATGGGCTGATCTACTGAACCCGGCGCTGAAAGGACATATCGTCATGCCGAGTCCTCTCTATTCGGGCGCGGCCGCGATCACGGTGAGCACATGGTCCAAAGCGCCTGAGCTCGGGTGGAAATTCATCGAGGGGCTCAAAGCCAATAATGCGGTTGCCGTGCAGGGTAACGGTGCTGTACTGCAGCAGGTTGCCAGCGGTGAAAAGTCGGTCGGCATTCTGGTTGACTTCATGGCCTTGAATGCAAAGGCCAAGGGTTCGCCGGTCGAGTTTGTCATCCCCAGGGAAGGCCTGACCTTTGTTACCGAGCCGGTCGCAATTTTGAACACGGCCAAAAATGTGGCATCGGCTGAAGCATTCGTCAACTTTCTGGTTTCACGGGAAGGCCAGGAGTTTTCGACGACACTTGGCTATTTGCCCCTGGCCAGCAATGTGCCGCCGCCAAAAGGCTATCCTGCTGGCAAGAGCTTTCGGTTCATGAAGATTGACGCTGACGATATCCTGAAAACAGCAGAGGATGATAAAAAACGGTTCTCCACCATCTTCGGCGGTTGACGCGTTAGCCACAGTGACAAGCAAGCTTTCTGTTCATCCTGGTTTTGCATTACCGCATCAGCCTGCACCGCTCGGGCGCTGGAACGATGAGCGAATTCTGACCTGGCTTGTACTGGCATTTTTGGCCGTGATTTGCTTGCTGCCGATTGCGCGGCTGCTGTATGAAGTAGCGTCTGCCCTGGTCGGGCCCCAGCGTGGCATGGTGGTTTCTGCTGTCACGTCGAGTGCCGCCTGGACTGCTACCCGACACTCGCTGGAAGTGGGTCTGTTGGGCGGCCTGGTGGCAACCGTCTATGGGTTGTTCATGGCCACCCTGGTGACACTGACAAAAATTCGGTACCGGCAGATGCTCGTGTTTGGTTTTGTCGCGCAGGCCATGTTGCCCGCCCAGGTGGTCGCGCTGGCGTGGTTGCAGCTGTGGATGCCCATGCGCGATGCCCTCGTTTCGATGGGATTGCAGTCGGCATCTGCCTGGGGCAATCCGCTGCAGACCCGGGAGGGCATTGTTTTTCTGCTTGGGATTCACTTTGCGCCGCTGGTTTTCCTGACGGTCAGGGCGGCACTGCTCAATGTGCCTCCCGATGTGGTTGAAGCCGCACGGGTGTGCGGTGCGCGTCCCACGCAAGTGATTCGCAAAGTCATCTGGCCGCTGATTACGCCGGCATTTGCTTCAGGCGCGGCGCTGGCCTTTGTGTCCTGCATCGGAAATTTCGGCATACCGGCTTTTTTGGGCATACCGGGGGATTACCTGGTCTTGCCGACGCTCATTTATAGGGAGCTTTCGGGCTTCGGCCCCAGCGTCATTCCCAATGTGGTCATGCTTTCCGTCCTGGTTGCGGTGCTGGCCGGATTGGGCGTCGTGGCGCAGCATCTGTGCATCAGACGTGGACATTACCGCGTGGTGACGGTCAGATATCCGGAGCCTCCTTTCAGCCTGGGTGCCAGCCGCGTCTGGCTTGAGTTGTTCACGGGATGCCTGATTGCGCTCTTGCTCATCGTGCCCATGCTTGCATTGCTGGCAGATTCCATCAGCCAGGCACCGGGGGTTTCCGTCACCCCGGATACGGCAACGCTGGCCCACTATGTCTACGTTTTGAGCGGCAATGAAGCGACGGCTCGCGCTTTTGTCAACAGCACGGTACTGGCTTTTGGCGCGGCCTTCATTCTTGCTGCCGTGTCCCTGTTTCTGGCCTACCTCATTCAATATCGCCAAAACAGCTTGTTCATCAAGCTTGAAAGAGTCATTGAAATTCCATATGTGATTCCGGGCGTGGTCCTGGCCATGGCCATGATTTTGCTGTATCTGCTGCCATTGCCTTTCTTGAACGTATCGCTCTACAACACCCTGGGTATTATTTTTATCGCCTATCTTGCGAGGTTTTTGACTGTCCAGTTGCGTCCCGTCATCAGCGGCTTCCAGCAGTTTCCGACCGAGATGCTTGAAGCGGCCGAAATATTTGGTGCCAGCTTCAGACGCAGAATGCGCCAGATCGTCCTGCCATCACTGCTTCCGTCCATCACGGCCGGCGCCACGTTGGTGGTTCTGCTCGCCATGAACGAACTGACCATATCAGCCTTGCTCTGGGCAACCGGAACCGAGACGCTGGGCGTTGCCGTGTTCAGCCTGGAGCAGGGCGGAGAATCGGCCGCTGCTTCAGCAATCGGTGTTTTGACTGTCTTGATAACCGTTTCCCTGATGCTGCTCGCCAGTCTGGCTGGGCGCCGTCTTCCTTCAGGGGTTTTGCCATGGCGCGCATAAGCATTCAAAATGTCGCCAAAAAATACGGGGAAGGATCGGGCGCGCATCAAGCGCTGGCGGGGGTCTCCATGGAGATTGCAGACGGCGAGTTTGTTGCACTGCTGGGGCCCTCCGGCTCAGGAAAAACCACCATCCTCAGAGCCATCGCAGGGCTGGAGAAAATCGACGCAGGGGTGATTGCAATCGATGGACAAGTTGTATCAAGCCCCGGCCTGCATGTGACGCCTGAAGAGCGAAAAGTGGCGGTGGTGTTTCAAAATCATGCGCTATGGCCGCAGATGACGGTGTTTGACAACGTCATGTTTCCGCTGCTCGTTAATGCCAAGAGGACGGGCGAGCTGGAACTTCGCGTGAATGAGGCATTGGACAGCGTCGAGCTTGAAGCGCTGAAGCACCGCTATCCCGATCAGCTTTCTGGTGGCCAGAAGCAGCGGGTGGCGCTTGCGCGTGCCATGGTCGGCCACCCCAGGGCCATATTGTTTGATGAGCCTCTGGCCAGTCTCGATGTGGAGCTGCGAAGAGGCATGCTGCGCCATATCGCCAGGGCCAGAAATCCAAAGATCTCCATCGTTTACGTCACCCACAACCAGGAGGAGGCGCTGGCTCTGGCAGACCGGGTCGCCGTGCTTTCAGAGGGCCGCATTGAGCAGTTGCAAACGCCCATGATCTTGTCGCAGGAACCGGTAAGCCGCATGGTGGCAACCTTTGTAGGTGGCAGAAATATTCTGCCCGCCACGGTCGTGAAAACGCAGGGTGAGCACACGGTCTGGCTGGAGCTCAATGGCTACGAATTCGTCGCGCGCTGCCAGAAGCAGCCGGCAACCGCCAAGGTATGGGTTTCAATCCAGCCATCGGCTTTTGAGGTAGCGGGGCAGGGAAAAGGGCTGAATGTCCGGGCCGACTATGTTTTCTTTCAGGGCGACTCCTATGCCATGGAGGGATGTTGCACTGCGCTGCCTGAAACGCTATTGAATATACGTTTGCTCCTGCATGAAAAGCCCGTGGTCAATGGCTGGAAGACGCTGCGCATCACTGACGCGTGGGTATTGCCTGAAAGTCGTGCATGAGTGGCGTTGACTGCCGCTCAAAGACTCAGGCGAGTACGAGCAGTACCGGTTGGTGGTCAGAGGCGTCACTGGTCGAGTCCACCCGCATTTCTTGCACCAGAGGCGCCAAGTCCTCGCTCACGAAGATGAAGTCGTAGGTGAACGGTGGGCCGGGCCACTGCGCCTTGTCGCAAATGCCCACCGTTGGCGCATGCGGCTCACCGGGATGGGTGATTTCCCACGCGTCCCGGTACGGTGGCGTGGCATCGTCTATCGTGGCGAGCAGCCGGGCCCGGTCGGCGGACTCGGGCAGGCAATTGAAGTCACCGGTCAGGATCGATGCTGCAGAACGTGGCACGGAGAAGAACGGGCCTTCAGCTACTTCACCGGGTCGCAGGCTACCCGCTTGGGCGACGGCTTCCTGATGCAACTCGCGCAGCCGCTCAACCTGGGACGCGCGCTGTCGGCTGGAATAGTATTCGAGATGGGTGGTGGTGACGCGTACCAAACCCAATGGCGTGTCGAGCGTGGCTTCAATGGCAATCCGCTGCATGCTGGGAACGCCGGGGTCAGCCGGCCAGGGCAACAGATGGCGGAATACCTGAAGCACGGGAAAGCGCGAAAAAATCATGTTGCCGAAGGTGCGTCGCCCGCCAGAGGGAAGGGGAGTGTCGGTGGCCACACCAACGATCGCTGTATTGCCCGGCAGACGGTCGGCCAGGCCCCGGAACTGGTCACTGCCATCGCAGCCCGGCAGTTCGGGGTAACCGGCCGACACTTCCTGCAGGCATAGCACGTCGAAATCTGCCAATCGGCTTGCATGGGACACGATCCGGTCAAGATCCACCTTGCCATCGGCCCCGCGTCCCCATTGGATATTCCAGGTAATGAGCTTCATACATCGCCCGAAATGTCTGATCCGGACATCAACCGCCTGATACGGCGTTCCCATGGTGTTCAGTGGCTTTCCCTGCGGAGCGCCTGCGGTCAGTGACTGGCCAGCCCGGATGCAAGGATTCAATGGCCTGACGACCCTCAAGTTCTTGCTTCACTTGCAAGACCATCGGATCATCCGCCCCATAGCGAACTTGCAGTTCTTGGAACAGTTTTTTAAGGTTATCAAGGTTTCTGGACATGATTTTTCTCCCACAATTTTTTTAAAATAATAAACTCCATCACGGTCAATGTATTTAGCAGATCTCCTTGACCTTGGTCCGTCATTGAGGCATGGTGATAGACCATCTTCAGGGGAATCCTGAAAGAATGCGCGAGCGTCAGCAAGTCCGTTTTCCTTCACCCCGGATGAAGGACATCCTGGAAATTCGAACAGGGGGTGAAACCCATGAAACCAGTTGCTCTCATCTACAGCTCGCAGGAAATCGAGCTCAAGCTGGCGCTGCCAGCGTCCGGTCCGTCGAGCTTGCCAAAGCAACTGACCCGGATACCGCTGTTGGCGCGTCGCAAGCCGACGCACCGGCATTTGCACAACACCTACTACGACACACCCGAGCAGGTCTTGCGCCAGAAGCGCATCGCGTTGCGAATACGGCGCGTTGGCAGTGAAGCGAAGCCGCAATGGCTGCAGACCCTCAAGACGGGCGGCCTTGGTGACTCGGCCTTGAGCCAGCGTGGCGAATGGGAAGTGCCCGTGCCCGGCGCAGCGTTGTCCCTGGAGGCTCTCAAAGCGACGCCATGGTCCCGCATTGACCCTGATGGCACCGTGTTTGCGGCGTTGGCGCCGAGCTTTGTGACGACCTTCGAGCGAACCAGCTGGTCGGTGCGCCGGCGCGACGGCAGCTTGGTCGAAGTGGCGCTGGACGTCGGGCAGACAGTGGCGGGCGAGAAGAGCACTCCCATTTGCGAGCTGGAGCTCGAACTACTGGTGGGTCAGCCGGCAGCGCTGTTCGACATCGCTCAGCAGATTGCCCGCACCCTTGCCGTGCTGCCGCTGACCATGAGCAAGGCGGAGCGCGGCTACGCCCTGGCGCAGAATTGCCTAGACATGCCGCTGCGCGCCCAGCCCCCCAAGCTGACGCCTGATCTGCCATTGCCTGAGGCCGCAAGACTTGTGCTGCGCGAAATGTTCTGCCAGTTCATCGCCAACCTGAACGCGCTGCGCACTTCGGATGATCCTGAAGTGGTGCATCAGGCGCGGGTCGGTTGGCGACGCCTCCGAAGTGCATTGCGGCTGTTTAAGCCAGCCCTTGCGCTCGACGCGGCGCCGTCCTGGCAGGCACTGCGACCGCTTCTAACGTTTTTGGGCGAACTGCGGGACCTCGATGTGGCCCGGACCGATACGCTCCCGCCGCTGGCGGACGCCTATACGGCAGGGGACGCCCGACGCGAAAAAGCGTGGCAGGCAACGACCGAGGCCCTGACGCAGGCCGCCACCCTCCAGCGCAAAGCCGTGCGTTACGCACTCGACGTGCCAGCGGTCGGTGCGACCTTGCTTGCGATCACACAATGGCTGGAAGGCTTGTCTGCTTCTCCGAGGCCAGGCAATACCAAGGCTGAACCGAAAGAGTCCCTGCGCCGCTGGGCCAGGCGCCGCATTGTCCGTCTGCATGAGCAGTTGAAGGTCGCGTGCAAGGATACCGGCAACCCCGACAGTCAGCACCGTGCTCGAATCCTCGCCAAGCGAATGCGCTACGGCATCGAGGCACTGCATCCGCTTTTACCCAAGAAGCATACGCAACGCTGGTACCAGCAAGCGACCAGTCTGCAGACAAACATCGGCGCCACACGGGATGTCATCCAGGCGGGTGCGTTGGTCGCCCGGCTGGAAGCGGACCTTGGCCTGGTGGAATTCTTGCGCGGCGTCGCCATGGGGCAGACAAGGCCGGGATAACACAATGTTCCGGGGTAGATCTGGTCCATGCAAACATCGATTCTGACTACCCATGCAATTCATTTATTGCATGCACGATCAGTAACGATATAGACTTTGAACGTTGTTTAACAAAAGGGAATCCAGTATGGCCACCACTACCAGGAAACTAGCAGCCAAACCTGCTGCTACCGAGGCAACAAAATCCCTGAAAACAGCAGCCCCGCGCAAATCGGCAGTCAGTCGAACCGCCCAATCGACGCAACCCATAGCAAAGCCCCAGTCCGAGGCGTTGGTCAAACCCAAAACCAAAAAAACCATCAAGGTCAAAAAACCGAAACTGGTTCGCGACCGCTTTACCATCCCCAAGACCGAATACGCCGTTCTGGACGAGCTGAAACAGCGCGCCGACAAACTCGCCCACCCGGTCAAGAAAAGCGAGTTACTGCGCGCCGGTGTCAAGGCACTGGCTGCTATGCCGGATGGTGCATTCCTGAGCGCACTGAATGTCGTACCCTCCATCAAGCCAGGACGCCCCAAGGACAACAGAGCGAAATAATCTGTCACTGCGGTGATGGCGACTTGGACCCAAAAGTCTGCTAGAGAAATTCTGGCGACTGAACTGTTGCCACAAGGGTCGGGGCCGATGCATCGCGTTAGCGGTTGCGTAGGCACCAGACTGCGCCTTTTTTGATGGTGCATCCATAGTCTGCAAACCAATCAGCTGGGCAATCACCTGCCCCAGCATGGGTTGATATCCCACCACCAGAATCGTTGTTTTGGCGTAGGGCTGTTGTCGCCGACCAAAAATTGACCAGTCTGCCGATGCCGAAATTGACCAGACCAACTCTTCTACAGGCCATAACTGGCAAGCTTTTTTTTCTAGCAAATCAGGTGGTCATTGCAACATCTGCACATGCATTGCTAAATGGGCAATTGGGCATCGACGGAGACAATCATGCATAAAGCGCAGCACCT
>DFWY01000150.1:0-2950 GCA_002381615.1 Polaromonas sp. UBA4122
ATGCGGCCGAAGCCGTTAATGCCTAGTTTGAGGGTCATAAAAGTAAATGTCTCTGGAATTATTAATAAAAAGTGGCTCTTGCCCAATCAGGACGGGCGCAAGCAGCTATCAATCAAGGAGCATCGAACAATCGGCAATCACCCGGTCCGGCGCGCAGGCTTCAATCGGCTGCCCCATGTTGTAGCCATAGGGCAGCGCCCAGACCGCCACGCCTGCGTTGCGCGCGGTGGCCACGTCGATGCTCGAATCACCCACGAACAGCGCCCGGTGGCCCAGCACGCCAAACTGCGCCAGGCAGCTGTGGATACCTGCCGGGTCGGGCTTTTTGGTGGGCAGGGTATCGCCGCTGACCACCCGATCAAACAGCGGCATCAACTGGTGGGCGTCCAGCACCGTGGCGGTGTAGCGTCCTTCCTTGTTGGTGACCACGGCCAGCTTGACACCGCGCTCGCGCAACTTGTTCAGGGTTTCGCGCACCTGGGGGTAGAGGTGGCTGCGGGTGCCACAGCGGCTCTGGTAGTGTTTGTCGAACTCGGCAGCAATCAGCGCCAGACTGTCGCTGGCCCGCACCGTCGCCACGTCGGTTTGTCCGACGTAGGCCAGCGCCTGGATCAGCAACTCGCGCGTGCCCTGGCCGATCCAGTCGTTCACCTGCTGCTGCGTCACTTCGGGCAGACCGCAGCGGCGCATCGTGTCGTTGACGGCGTCGGCAATCTCCGGCGCAGTTTCGATCAGCGTGCCATCCAGATCAAACATGATCAGGTCGAAGGGTTTGTTCATGGCGGGCTTACGTTTGGTTGGTGGACGGAACGATCTGGTCGGGCAAGGGCACCTCGCGCCGCTGCGCGGAGCTGTGTACCAGGGTGCGTGCGGCGTCCACCACGCGCTGGGCAGTAATGCCAAAGTGGGCGTACAAGTCCTTGGCCGGGGCCGATTCGCCAAAGCTGGCGATACCCACCACCACACCGGTGCGGCCGACGTACTTGCGCCAGAAGTCCGGATGCGCGGCCTCGATGGCCACTGTCGGCAGAGCCAGTGGCAGCACCCGTTCCTGGTAAGCCTCGGATTGGCGGTCAAAAATATTGGTGCAGGGCATGGACACCACACGGGTGGCAATGCCCTCCCCCGCCAGCGCCGCCTGCGCCTCCATGGCCAGCGAGGTTTCCGATCCCGTGGCCACGATCACGGCCTGCGCGCCCTCCATGTCGGACAACACATAGCCGCCGCAGCGGATGGCGCCCGCCATGCCCGCATCGGTCAGGCGCGGCAGGTTCTGGCGTGACAGGCACAGAGCGCTGGGGCCATCTTTGCGCTCCACCGCGCAGGCCCACGCCACCGCGGTTTCCAGCCCGTCAGCCGGACGCCACACGTCCAGACCGGGGATGATGCGCAGGCTGGGCACATGCTCCACGCTCTGGTGCGTGGGGCCGTCTTCACCCAGGCCGATGCTGTCGTGCGTGAACACATGGATCACGCGCAGCTTCATCAGCGCGGCCATGCGGATGGCGTTGCGGCTGTAGTCGCTGAACGTGAGGAAGGTGCCGCCGTAGGGGATGTAGCCACCGTGCAGGGCGATGCCGTTCATGATGGCGGCCATGCCGAATTCGCGCACGCCGTAGCTCAGGTGGTTTCCCCACTGGTCGCGGCCGGCCTTGACGCAGCCCTTGAAGTTGGTGAGGTTGGAGCCGGTCAGGTCGGCGCTGCCGCCGAAGAATTCGGGCAGCAGAGGTGCCAGGACATCCAGCGCATTCTGGCTGGACTTGCGGGTGGCAAACGCGTCGGCTTTGGCGGCGATGGCGGCCAGCAGTTCGGGCAGCTTGGCCGCAAAGTCCGGCAGCAGGTCGCCCTCCACGCGGCGCTCGAACTCGGCGGCTTGGGCCGGGTACAGCGTGCGATAAGCCTCAAAGCGCAAGCGCCAGGCGCTTTCGGCGGTCTGGCCGCGTTCCACGGCGTTCCAGGCAGCGGCGATATCGTCCGGGATCTCGAACGGCGCGGCGGTCCAGCCCAGCGCTTCGCGGGTGGCAGCCACTTCGGCAGCACCCAGCGCAGCACCATGCACGTCATGCGTGCCAGCCTTGTTGGGCGAGCCTCGACCGATCACGGTTTTGCAGCAGATCAGCGTCGGTTTGCCGTCGGGCAACACCGCCTGCGCTTTGGCGGCGCGAATGGCGGCATCTACAGCGGCGGGGTTGTGCCCGTCCACCGCCGGGATGACATTCCAGCCGTAGGCCTCAAAGCGCTTGGGTGTGTCGTCGGTGAACCAGCCTTCGACACGGCCGTCAATGGAGATGCCGTTGTCGTCGTACAGCGCGACCAGCCTGGACAGGCGCAAGGTGCCGGCCAGCGAACAGACCTCGTGGCTGATGCCTTCCATCAGGCAGCCGTCGCCCATAAAGGCGTAGGTGAAGTGGTCGACTATGGGCTGCCCGGGCCGGTTGAACTCGGCCGCCAGCAGCTTCTCGGCCAGCGCCATGCCCACCGCATTGGCCAGGCCCTGACCCAGCGGGCCGGTGGTGGTTTCCACGCCAGGCGTCACGCCCACTTCGGGGTGACCGGGGGTTTTGCTGTGCAGCTGACGGAATTTTTTAAGTTCCTCCACGGGCAGGTCGTAGCCGGTCAGGTGCAGCAGCGCATAGAGCAGCATGGAGCCGTGGCCGTTGCTCAGCACAAAGCGGTCGCGGTTGGCCCAGTGCGGGTTGGCCGGGTTGTGCTGCAGGTGCCGGTTCCACAGCACCTCGGCCATGTCGGCCATGCCCATGGGGGCGCCGGGGTGGCCGGACTTGGCTTTTTCGACCGCATCGACGGCGAGCATGCGGATGGCGTTGGCCATCTGGCGGGCGAGTTCAGGGGTAGGAGTAGTCATGGTTTTAGGTTCTGCAAGAGATTGATGGCACTTTCATAGAATCGTCATTGCGATTTCCGCGCTACCGTCATTGCGAGCGCAGCGTGG
>DFWY01000150.1:3067-23735 GCA_002381615.1 Polaromonas sp. UBA4122
GGCGTGAAGATCAGTTGCATGGCAAGCTCCATCTTGCCGCCGGGCACGACGATGGTGTTGGCGCGGCTCATGAAGCTGGCGTTGATCATGTTGAGCAGATACTGAAAGTCAATGCCTTTGGGGTTGGCAAAACGGATCACCACCATGCTCTCATCCGGCGAGGGAATGTCGCGCGCGACGAAGGGGTTGGAGGTGTCCACCATCGGCACGCGCTGGAAGTTCACATGCGTGTGCATGAATTGCGGGCAGATGTAGTTCACATAGTCCGGCATACGGCGCAGTATGGTATCGGTCACGGCCTCGGTGCTGTAGCCGCGCTTGGACTTGTCGCGCCAGAGCTTTTGAATCCACTCCAGGTTGATGACGGGCACCACACCCACCAGCAAGTCGGGGTGTTGGGCGATATTGATCTCGGGCGTGACGACCGCGCCGTGCAGGCCTTCGTAGAACAACAAGTCTGTGCCCTCGGGCACCTCTTCCCACGGAGTGAAGGTGCCGGGTTCCTGCTGGTAGGGCGCGGCCTCTTCGGGGTCGTGCAGGTATTTTCGGCGCTGGCCGGTGCTCGTTGCGGCGTAGTCACGAAACAGGGTTTCCAGCTCGGCAAACAGATTGTTCTCCGGTCCAAAATGGCTGAAGTTGTTGTTGCCCGCAGCCTCGGCTTCGGCGGCCTTGCGCTTCATCTCGGCGCGGTCGTAGCGGTGAAAACTGTCGCCTTCGATGGTGGCGGCGTTCACACCCTCGCGGCGGAAAATGTTTTCGAAGGTACGGGTCACCGAAGTGGTTCCCGCACCAGATGAGCCGGTGATGGCAATGATGGGATTGCGTTCAGACATGGGGCGTCTCCATAAGTTAAAAATTCAAGACAAATAGGCTCTTGGCCCTTGTGTGACGGGCGCAAGCAGCTATCTAATCCATAGCAAATTAGGTTCGGAACAGGCTGCGTTCGGCAAACAGGGGATTGTCTTGCCCCGTGCTGGCGGGCTCGGCGTGGTAGCGCTCGATGCGCTCCACCTCGTTTTTCGAGCCGAACACCAGGCCGATGCGCTGGTGCAGCGATGTGGGCTGCACGCCCAGCATGGGTTGGTGGCCGGTGCTGGCGCGGCCCCCAGCTTGTTCCATGATGAAACCGATAGGATTGGCCTCGTACAGCAGGCGCAGGCGGCCCGGTTTGCACGGGTCTTTGGTGTCGCGCGGGTACAGGAACACGCCGCCGCGCATCAGGATGCGGTGTGCTTCAGCCACCATGGAGGCGATCCAGCGCATGTTGAAGTCCTTGCCGCGCGGCCCGGTCTTGCCCGCCAGGCATTCGTCCACATAGCGCTTGACGGGCCGCTCCCAGAAGCGGCTGTTGGATGCGTTGATGGCAAATTCATGCGTGTCGGCGGGTACCTGCATGTGCGAATGCGTCAGCATGAACTCCCCCAGATTGGGGTCCAGCGTGAAACCGCTGACCCCATTGCCGACGGTGAGAATGAACATCGTTGTTGGGCCGTAGAGGGCATAACCAGCGGCCACTTGCTTGCTACCTGGCTGCAGGAAATCGGCTTCGATCACGTCGCGGCCGCTGTCAATCACAGCCTGCGGCGCGCGCAGGATGGAGAAAATGCTGCCGACCGACACGTTGACGTCGATATTGCTGGAGCCGTCCAGTGGGTCAAACACCAGCAGGTAGTTGCCGCGCGGCTGCTGGGCGGGAATTTGATAAGCATCGTCCATTTCCTCCGAGGCCATGCCGGCCAGATGGCCGCCCCATTCGTTCATACGCGTGAAGTACTGGTTACTGATGACGTCCAGTTTTTTCTGCGTCTCGCCTTGCACGTTGACTGAGCCCCCGGCCTCGCCGTTATGGTTGCCCAGCACGCCGCCAAGCTCGCCGAAAGCGACTGCACGTGCGATCGCCTTGCACGCCAGCGCGACGTCCAGGATCAGGGCATTGAAGTCGCCGTTGGCGCCAGGAAAGCGGCGGCGCTCCTCAATCAGGTACTGTGTGAGCGTGAAGCGTTGAAACAAAGGCATGGGAGACTTTCTTGAGTTTGAAATTCCGGGATGGCTCAGGCCGCCGCAGCGTGGCGCAGGGCCTGCATGACGCTGCGGTAGCCGCCATCCGCGTCAGGCGCGCCGAATACGGCGCTGCCGGCCACGCAGGTGTCGGCACCGGCGGCGGCAATCTCGCCGATGTTGTCGATCTTGACACCGCCGTCCACTTCCAGCCAGATGGGCTGGCCGCCTGCGGCGGTGTGGACATCAATACGGCGACGCGCCTCGCGCAACTTGTCCAGCGTGGCGGCTATGAACTTCTGCCCGCCAAAGCCGGGGTTCACGCTCATCAGCAGCACGATGTCCAGCCGGTCCATCACATGGTCCATCCAGGCCAGCGGCGTTGCGGGGTTGAGGACAATGCCGGCCTTGCAGCCGTGGTCGCGGATCAGCTGCAGCGTGCGGTCCACATGGCGGCTGGCTTCGGGGTGGAAGGTGATCAGGTTAGCACCGGCCTTGGCAAACAGCGGAATGAGTGCGTCCACCGGCTCCACCATCAAATGCACGTCAATCGGAATTTGTACATGCGGGCGAATCGCTTCGCACACCAGCGGGCCGATGGTGAGGTTGGGCACGTAGTGGTTGTCCATCACATCGAAGTGCACCAGGTCGGCACCGGCTTTTTCGATGGCGCGCACTTCCTCGCCCAGGCGGGCAAAGTCGGCCGACAGGATGGAAGGGGCAATGCGGATGGAATGGGTCATGAGGGTCTCTTGGGCTGAAAAAGATGTGCGGGCGCCTCAGCATGCCAGGCACGCAGATGGGCCAACGTGGTGCCTTGAAGATCGGGCAGAATGCGCAGCGCACCCGTGAAATCGTGGTGGGCGGTGAAGCTGTTCGGCGTGATCAGGGTCGCAAGACCGGCCCCGGTGGCCGCCTTCAAGCCGTTGGCCGAGTCTTCGAAAGCCAGGCATTCAGTGGCCGGTAGCTGCAGACGCTGCAGGGTTTGCAGATACACCTGCGGATGTGGTTTCTTGCGCAGGGCGGTGGAAGCATCCTCGATCACCATGAAGTAATACGACCAGTCCGGGCCAATGGCCGAGCGCAGCAGCGCCCCGATGTTGACTGGCGAGGTGGTCGTGGCAATCGCCAGGCGCAGCCTTTCCTGATACGCCAACTCGATCAGCCGCAGCACGCCGGGCCGCAACTGCACGGCACCGTCCTGCACCGCGCGCTCATAGGCTGCGGTCTTGAGCTCGTGCATGCGCTCTACCGTGTCGCGCACACCCGTGCCGTTGATGTCCTTGAGGTCCGGCTGAACCTCGCGCCAATAGTGCAGGATGCGCTCCTTGCCACCCGAGATCTCCAGCAGCCGGGTGTACAGCGCCTCGTCCCAGTGCCAGTCGCGCCCGACCTCGGCAAAAGCCTGATTGAACGCAGCGCGGTGCGCACTTTCGGTGTCAGCCAGCGTGCCATCGACATCAAAAATCAGGGCTTGAAGTGTGCTTGCAGACATGGGTTTTTTCAACAGGTGGGCTGGAATCGGGTCATCAATCAGTCACAGTGGATTTACTTTAATGGCTTCAACCCATAAACTCTAATCACGTTTTATTGAAATATCATCAGATAAAACTTATTATTTTTAGCTTATCCATGCGCCCCTATACCCTCAAACAGATGCAGACCTTCATTGAAGTGGCGCGCCAACGCTCGGTGTCCAAGGCGGCCGAGCGCTTGTTTGTCACCCAGCCCGCCGTGTCCATGCAGATCCGCCAGCTGGAAGACGCCTTTGGCCTGCCACTGATCGAGCCGCTGGGCCGCAACATTCAGCTGACGCACGCAGGCGAGGCTTTTTTAATTCACGCCATTGCCGCCATGGGCCAGCTCAAAGACATGGAAGCCCTGATGGCCGAGCATGTGGGCATGAAAAAAGGCCGTATCGACCTGGCCGTGGTCAGCACCGCCAAGTATTTCGTGCCCATGCTGCTGGTGCGCTTTGGCAAGCAGTTTCCGGGTATCGACATCCATCTGCGCATCGACAACCGGGAAAACATCCTGGGGATGCTGGCGCGCAATGAAGCCGATCTGGTGGTCATGGGCCGCGCGCCCAGCAACATGGACTGCGAAGCCACCCCCTTTGCCACCAACCCGCTGAGCATCGTGGCAGCGCCCGATCACGCCTTGGTGCGCCGCAAGTGCCTGCCGTTTTCAGCGCTGGACGAATACCGCTTTGTGGTGCGCGAACAAGGCTCAGGCACCCGCGCCGCCATGGAGCGGCTGTTTGCCGAACACCAGACCCCCCTGAACGTGGTGATGGAAATGCCCAGCAACGAAACCATCAAGCAGGCAGTGATGGCGGGCATGGGCCTGAGCTTTCTGTCGCTGCGCACCGTGCGCCACGAGCTGGCGAGCGGCCACATCGCGCTGGTGGACATTGAAGGAATGCCGCTGATGGGCAACTGGTACATCACCCATCTGAGCCACAAAAAGCTCTCCCCCGCCGCCCGGGCCTTCAAGGAGTTTTTGATCGAGCAAGGCGGGGCGTTGATGGATTCGTGGAGTTGAATTACCGCTACTCAGACGTGAGCCGCGTTTTGCAATACCTGGCCGCCCACTGGTTCAGGCTCATGCCATCTGCCTTGGCAGCTACCAGGGCTGCGCCATGTGCCTCGGGCGGCACGCGCAGCATCATTTTGCCACCGTCTCGCCGGCAAAGATCGCTTCCAATGTTTTGCGGTGTTTGCTGTTCATGGTGCCGACAATGCCGAATTTTGCGATCCATTGAAAGCATTATTTGGTTGCAAAAAAAATCAAAGACGGCGACGTTCATCCATCATTTGTGCTGTTTGTAGCATCACGACCACCACTCCACTTCGCCCTGCACCTCCGCCCGCTATGCACGGCCCAAGGCTTCGAGGGTTTGCGCAACATCGGCAGGCCTTTTTTCCAGTGGCCACGGCCTTTGAAGCGAGCCTCCATAGTGGGCATGCTTTGCGGGGCTGCCTGCCAGTGTTCGGGCAGCGTGGCGGACCAGGGTTGAGCGGCGACTAAACTGCTATCAGTTTTATACCGATTTCCTTGAGATAAATCGAGCTATAGCCCTTGCTGCACCTGCGTAGGAAGCTCCTGATTTGATAGTGATTTTGCAGGGTTCTGGAACGCCGGGCGCAGGCAGCGAATGCGGCGTTGCTGCTCTTGGTCGGCGCGCTGGGCTTTGAGGGCCACCAGGTGGGTCAGGATGTCATCGGTACGGGTGGCCCTGTCGCTGCTGACTGAGGGCCGACACCAGTAGCAAAACGAGGGCGCATCTGTAAACTGAGACTACCAATCAAAACCCCGCCGAAGCGGGGTCTGTCCTGAGCAAGGCGTAGCTTATGAGCGCCTGCGCCTGCTGAATCCGAGTGCTGCCAGACCGATGCCAAGCAGAGCGAGGGAAGCCGGTTCCGGCACCACTGCGGGCAACGCCACTGCGAAGTCACGGGTAAAGGTTATGGACGCGCCGTTATCGGGGCCCGCGGTGCCCGTCCAGGTTTCCGTGTACTGCCAATTTCCTGCATCTTCAAGCCAGAAATCTGTGACGCTGCTGTATAGCTCTGCTATGGTGAAGCCCCAACTGCCCAACCAGACGTTCGTTGGGAAGTCGAAGTTATACGCAGGATTTGGACCGTTACCGAGGAAGGCCCAGTTGCCCTTGTAGGTGTAGTCGGAGCCTAAGTCTACGTTGACCGAGCTTGCCGCCCAAGCGGCCACAGCCGGATCATACAAGTGGCCACTGCTACAGCACACAATAGGGTTGTACGTGAAGATACTCTGGCTTGGCAGTGTATTGGAGTCCGGGATTAATTGAGGACTGCCGTTAACGGTTACCGTAAACTGCCCAGGGACAGTAGCATCGACGTACGAACCCATGATTGGCGTGTCGTGCCAACTCAAGGTGGCCGATTGTCCCGCAGCGCTGAATGCACTCACAATGGCGCAAATGCCCAGTGCGGTTTTTATGAGTACCTTTTTTACGGATTCCATGTGATTCTCCTTTGAGTTAAGCCAATAGAAAACAATAAGAAATAAGGTCAGTCAGACACGATGACTGTATTCGCCAATCCGTGTCATATCATCCTCACCAATCATTAAGCATCATCCATACCAGCAGAGAACAGAAAACTAAATCAGCTTTAAATACAAGGTGTTACGTATTTGTACTGCCGCTGACTGCCACTCGTCGACAAGATTTCCGGCTGAGAGTGTAAAAAAATCCGACACTTGAACAGGAGGCCTTGTATCAATGGGGTCAGACGCTGGTGACAGACCAAGGCTTCGAGGGCTTGCAGCAGCATCGGCAGGCCTTTTTCCAGGGGCCACGGCCTTTGAAGCGGGCCTCCATAGAGGGCATGCCTTAGTGGGCTGCACGGCCTGCCAGTATTTGGACGATGCCGGTCACTTGCTCTGGCAGCGTGGCGGGCCAGGGTTGAGCGGTGACTACGCTGCTATCCTTTTAAACCTATTTTCTTGAGACAAATCGAGCTATAGTCCTTGCTGCACCTTCGTAGGCAGCTCCTGATTTGATAGTGATTTTTGAGGATGCTGAAAGCCTGGTCGCAGCCAGCGGATGCGGCTTTGTGCTTCTTCGGTCGCGCGCCGGGCGGTTTGTCTAGGCCCAGCAGCGCACAAAAATCCATGACGAAGCTTTGCGCGGTGCTCAGTTCAGAGGCTGTGGTGTGCTGTCAGCGGGGGGTGACGGCGTGGGTGGCGGCCGGTCCGTCGGGCTGGCGGATCAACCTCAACGCTGCAGCAGCGGCAGGCCTTCTTCATTCAGTTCGTTGACCAAGCGCTGGGGCAGGTTGGCACCGGGTTGGATGGCATCAGGTCCAGGCCCTCATGCGGCATGGCGACGATGAAATCGGTGGGCGGCACGGCGACACTCCTTGTTCCACAGGGTTAAACCTAGAAACGGCAGTTGGACGCGCCCGAGGGTGCTGTGATTGGCGTGCCAGACAAGGCGCGACAACGCAGCGGGCTACTGCCCGCAAGGCGGAGTAACGCCGTATGGCGCGGCAAGCGCAGTGCCATCGGGTGCGTAGCGCTCTGATCTAAAAGGTGAACGTCATCGAAGGCGAAAAAGCTCGATTTCATGCGGATTTAACAAAGTAATCAAGCGGTCAACTGCCGTTTTTAGGTTAATGCCAGGTTGAATGGCTGATTGTTCCTTCTCTCGAATCATCACAAAAAACTGATTCAACAAGAAATTTATTTGAATTTTCTTTATGAATAGCCCTCCCTATAGTCAGGCTCATCGCCACACACCACCGGAGATTTCGCATGGACCAATCCAATCGCTACGCTGACCTGAGCCTGAAGGAAGAAGACCTGATCAAAGGCGGCCACCATATTCTGGTGGCCTACAAGATGAAGCCCAAGGCCGGACACGGCTACCTGGAAGCCGCCGCGCACTTTGCCGCCGAGTCGTCCACCGGCACCAATGTGGAGGTGTCCACCACCGACGAATTCACCAAGGGCGTGGACGCGCTGGTGTACCTGATTGACGAAGCCACCGAAGAAACGCGCATTGCGTTTCCCATTGATCTGTTTGACCGCAACATCACCGACGGCCGCATGATGATCGTGTCGTTCCTGACGCTGGTGATCGGCAACAACCAGGGCATGGGCGACATCGAGCACGCGAAGATGTACGACTTTTACATGCCGCCACGCGCCATTCAGCTGTTCGACGGGCCGTCCAAAGATATTTCTGACCTGTGGCGTGTTCTGGGCCGCCCCGTCAAAGACGGTGGCTACATTGCGGGCACCATCATCAAGCCAAAGCTGGGCCTGCGCCCCGAGCCGTTTGCCAAAGCGGCCTATCAGTTCTGGCTGGGTGGAGACTTCATCAAGAACGACGAACCGCAGGGCAACCAGGTGTTCGCGCCCATGGCCAAGACCATTCCGCTGGTGTACGACGCGATGAAGCGCGCCATGGACGAGACCGGTGAGGCCAAGCTGTTTTCAGCCAACATCACCGCCGACGACCATTATGAAATGCTGGCTCGGGGCGAGTTCATCCTGCGCACCTTCGGGCCTGACGCCGACAAGGTGGCCTTTTTGGTGGACGGCTACGTGGGCGGCCCCGGCATGATCACCACGGCGCGCCGGCATTTTTCCAACCAGTACCTGCACTACCACCGCGCTGGCCACGGCGCCGTGACCAGCCCCAGCGCCAAGCGCGGCTATGACGCCTACGTGCTGGCCAAGATGAGCCGTCTGCAGGGCGCATCAGGCATCCACGTCGGCACCATGGGCTACGGCAAGATGGAAGGCAGCAACGACGACCGCGCCATTGCCTACATCATCGAGCGCGACAGCTACACCGGCCCGGCCTACCACCAGGAGTGGTTCGGCATGAAGCCGACCACGCCGATCATCTCGGGCGGCATGAACGCGCTGCGCCTGCCCGGTTTTTTTGAAAACCTGGGCCACGGCAATGTCATCAACACCGCCGGTGGTGGCGCCTACGGCCACATCGACAGCCCGGCAGCGGGTGCCACGTCGCTGCGCCAGGCCTACGAATGCTGGAAGGCCAAGGCCGACCCGATCGAGTGGGCCAAGGAGCACCCGGAATTTGCGCGCGCCTTCGAGTCTTTCCCGAAAGACGCGGACATGCTGTTCCCGGGCTGGCGCGACAAGCTGGGCACTCACCGTTAAACCTGAAACCTTGCCGGACAGACCGAAGCGCAGCGTAGCTCTGTCCTCAAACAATTAAGCCATGACCACCTTGACCCAAGCCACCGCGCCGCCTTTTTACCAGCCCCAAGGCAACGAGGTGGTGCTGTTCGAGGCGGCCTACGCGGCCCGTTTGCCGGTGATGGTCAAGGGTCCGACGGGATGCGGCAAGTCGCGTTTTATTGAGTACATGGCGCACCGGCTGGGCCGCCAGCTGATCACTGTGGCCTGCAATGAAGACATGACGGCCTCTGACCTGGTGGGCCGCTACCTGCTGGATGCCGGTGGCACCCGCTGGCAGGACGGCCCGCTCACGGTGGCCGCCCGCCTGGGGGCCATCTGCTACCTGGACGAAATCGTCGAGGCGCGACAGGACACCACGGTGGTGATTCACCCGCTGACCGACCACCGCCGACAGCTGCCGCTGGACAAAAAAGGCGAGACCGTCCACGCGCACCCGGACTTTCAGTTGGTGATCTCCTACAACCCGGGCTACCAGAGCCTGCTGAAAGACCTGAAGCCGTCGACCAAGCAGCGCTTCACCGCCTTTGAGTTCGACTACCCACCAGCTGAACTGGAAGCACAGATCGTCAGCCAGGAAACCGGGCTGGACACCGCGCGTACCGCGCAGCTGGTGCAAATCGCCCACGCCGCCCGCCAGCTCAAGGGGCATGGCCTGACCGAGGGCATCTCGACCCGGCTGCTGGTCTATGCGGCCACGCTGATCATGGGTGGCGTGGCCCCGGCCGAGGCTTGCCGCATGGCTATGGTGCGCCCCATCACCGACGACGCCGACATTCGGCAGACGCTGGACCACACCATAGACGCGGTATTTGCCTGAGGGCTGTCAAACATGGTTCCCTCGCCCGAGCAACTTGAAGCCTGGCGCAAGCAGCTCGATTGCAGCTTTGCAGTCGTGCAGGCCGTGCTGCCCGATTGCCTGCTGGAGGCCGCCCGCGTGCTCAGTCCGGCAGGCCTGCAGGCGTATCTGGACGCTGCCCGCGCGTTGGGCAAGATGGGCCGTGGCCCCGAGCCGATGCTGGCGCTGTTGCAGGAGTGGCCGCAAGCCGCCCAAAGCGCTGGTGAAGAAGTGCTGACCGACGTGGCGGCCCTGCTGCATACGATGCAAAAGTCGCCCAACAGCGGTGCCATGGCGCCATTGCTGCAAACCCTGACCGCCGTGGCGCGTCGCCTGCAGGGGCCGGACCCGCTGCGCCACTACCTGCAAACGGTGCGCGAAGTGATGGCCCGCACCACCGTGTCCCTGCACGGCCACCATGCCACGTTTGCAAGCCCCGGCCTGCCGGTGCTGCTGGAGCAAGCGCCCCGGCTGCTCGGCGTGCTGACGGTCGCCGGCCTGGCCCGCTGGGCCGACTATGGCGTGCGCCACTACCAGCACCACCCCGAACGCCAGCGCGACTACTTTGCCCTGCAGATGCCCGACAGCCGCGCCGTGCTGCAACGCGAACGCCACGGCACGCTGCTGGTGGATGTGGAACGCCAGCTGGACCTGACGCTGCGCGCCCTGTGGCAGGACAACGCTCCGCTGCACGCCTATACCACCGGGCTGGATGAAGCGCCCGCCCCCGCACCGTGGACGACGTTCCACACCCCTGGCGACAGCATTTGCCTGCCCGATGTGTACGACACGCTGCACGGCGTGAGCGGCCTGGACCGCTACCGCGTGGCGCTGGCACACCTGGCCGGACACCGGCGCTGGAGCCAGCAACTGGTGGCCGACAACCTGAGCCCGCTGCAGCGCCTGACCGTGGAATGCCTGGAAGACGCCCGCATCGACCACCTGCTGCTGCGCCACTACCCCGGACTGCGGCCGCTGCTGCTGGCGCTACACCCGCGTCCGCTGGAAGGCGCCTGCGACCCAACTGTGGTCAGCTGCCTGCGCCATCGGCTGGCCATGCTCTCACGCGCCTTGCTGGAGCCCACCCATGGCTACACCGATACGGCGCTCAACGACTGTGTGGCAGCCTTCCATGCCCTGCTCGATGGCAGCGAATCCAGCACCCAGGCCATGCAGGCACTGGCCCTGCAGCACGCCACACGCACCCGCCGCCAAAGCGATCAGCTGGCCCGCGTGCATTTTGAAAACACCGTGGTCAGCTACCGCGACGACAACCGCCACCTGTGGACTTTCATCGAAGCGGGCGACGAAGAAGACAACTTCAGCGAAACGCGCCCGCCCGCCAAGGCAGAAGTGCAAGGCTTGCCGCCACGCCACTATCCCGAGTGGGATGCTGCCAGCCAGAGCTATCGGCCCGACTGGGTCAGCGTCTATGAAGCTCTGCACCCGAGTGGCGATGCCAGCCGCATCGACGCGCTGCTGGACCAACACGCGGGTCTGGCGCGCCAGCTGCAGCAACTGCTGGACCTGCTCAAGCCGCAAAACCGCGTGCGCATTCGCTACCAGGAAAATGGCAGCGAGCTGGACCTGGACGTGGCCATCCGTTCGCTGATCGACTGGCGCGCCGGCGCCCAGCCCGACCCACGCATCCTCATGAGCCACCGCACGAATGACCGCAGCATCGCGGTGCTGGTGCTGCTGGACTTGTCACAATCGCTCAACGACACCGTACCGGGCACCGGCCAAACCCGGCTGGCCCTGAGTCAGGAGGCCGTGGCCCTGCTGGCATGGGCAATTGACCAGCTCGGCGATCCGTTTGCGCTGGCAGGCTTTCACTCCAACACCCGGCACGACGTGCGCTACCAGCACATCCTGGGCTTTGGCGAGCGCTGGGGCGATTCTGCCAAGGCGCGGCTGGCCGCCCTGCAGGCCGCGTATTCCACCCGCATGGGTGCCGCCATGCGCCACGCGGCGCACTACCTGGGCGCGCAAACGGCTGACAAAAAACTGCTGTTGGTGCTCACTGACGGCCGCCCGTCCGACGTGGATGTGCCCGATGACCAGGCGCTGGTAGCCGACACGCGCCAGGCCGTGCAGGAGCTGGCGCAGCAGGGCATCCACAGCCACTGCATCAGCCTGGACCCGCAGGCCGATGCCTATGTGCACGACATCTTTGGCCACCACGCCACCGTGGTGGACCGGGTGGAACAACTTCCCGAACGGCTGACCAAGCTGTTTCTGAGCCTGACGCGATAAGGCATCAAAACAGGCTGTAGCGCCCGAACAGTCTGCGCAAGCAGCTATTAAGAACATAGCACCAAGAGGCCGATACCATTGCCACCGAACTGGCCGCCAAAGCGCTGCTGACCAGTGATGAAGCGAAGGCAAAAATCATGAGCCGCACGCCCATGAAGCGCCTGGGCGAACCTTCCGAAATTGCCGACACCGTGGCTTATCTGGCAATCAATGCTGGCAGGCTAACGCAGCGTCGCTGGCCTGCGTTTGCATCATGGGAAGAAGCGTTGGCATCAGCGATTTGACCAATTGCACTGTGAGTCCACTGGTGAACTTGTAGTTGGCCGCATAGGGCTCGTGGACGTAGGCGGTCATGGTGCCGAAGAAGCGATCGCCCATCAAGAATACAAAAGTGGCGGAACGGTTCACCGCACGCGAGGAAATCAGTCTGCCGCCCGGTGCGTAGACCTCGAAGCGATGGTCGCCGGTGCCGGTTTTGCCGCCAACTTCCACCCGGTTGCCATTCGCTTGCAGCAAGCCGCCCTTGAGCCGTCTAGCAGTGCCGCCCTCCACCACGCTAATTAACGAACGACGCACCACGTCCGTTATCTCCTCGGGCAAAAGTCGTTCCGCCGTAGGCCCGCTATTCTCAAAGTGTGTTTCATAGGGCGTTCCTTGCGCAAAGTCCAGGCTTTGTAATTTTCTGAGCGGCAGACGCATGCCTTTATTGACGATGATCCCCATCAACTCCGCCAGCGCGGCGGGTCGGTCGCCCGAGGCGCCAAGCGCGCTGGCATAAGAGGGCGTGAGGGATTCGAACGGATAACCGAGTCGCCGCCAGTCGCGGCCAATCTCCAGAAAAGCTTCGAGTTCCAGCATTTGCCGGATCCGTTTATCCTGTTTATTCTTATTGTGTGTCTTGAATAGCCATGCATAGACATCCTGGCGCGCGTCGCGGCTTGCGTCCAGCGTCTGCGTCAAGGTCGCTTCCGGATGCTGGCGCATGAATCCGAGCAGCCACAACTCCAATGGATGGACGCCAGCGATGTAGCCGCGGTCGGCCAGTGAGAATTTGTCCGGCCCGTATTTTTCATACAGCGCTTTCAACGTGGCCTCCGACACGCCATCTTTGGGGAATTGCTCGCGCATGAAGACGGAGAAATGCGCCAGATCCGCGTCCGGCTCGATGCTGCGGAACACCGTGGCAAGCCGTGCCGGCGCCGGACGCAGGTGTTCCAATAACAATTCCTGCGCTTCCTGTGGCGTCTTGCCCTGGAATTTTTTATAGAAGCGGACCATGAACTGGCGTCCTTCTTTGTCAGCAAAGCGCGACAGGATTTCTTGCCGTTTCGACCCGCTCTGAGTCTCCAGCGGTTCAGCACTGTCGCCGGTCATCTTGAATTTGTAATGCCGCACCACGTCGCGCATGACCCGCACAAAAACCAGATTCACCGATTGCTGGAAGCCTTCGCGTACCGTCATCACCTGGTAGTTTTCCGCGGCCTCAAAATTCGAGAATGTCTGCACCCCTCCCCCGGTCACAAACACTTCCCCCGGGCTGCCCGAGTAGCGCCGCTCCATCGCTGCCTCCAGCATCGCAGGCAAACCCCGATCCTGCGCTTTAGCCAGGTAGGCGATCGCCCAGAGGCTCAATACGTTCTCTTTCTCCACGGGCACCCGGGCCAGTTCCTTCGGCGTCATGCCGGCGTAACGCTGATGCAGATCGGCGATGATTTCGAGATAGGTGATCAGCGTGCGCAGCTTGGCGGTGGATCCCAGATTGAGTCTGGCGCCCTCGTTGATGTCAAAGGGTTGATCGAAATTATCGGTCTGCACGCGCAGCAGATTGGCGCCGCCGCGTTGCTCGAACAGCGTGAAACTGAAAATCAGCTTGCTCGGATCATCGCCGGCGGTGAGCATGTTGTAACCATACAGTTCCGCCGCTTTTGCGTTGGCTGGTTGCTTGAGCTGCCGCAGCACAGTCGTCGCCGCGCGCTGCATGTCGCCATTCAGGGTCGTGGCTGCGGTGAGATCGAGACGGTCCAGATCGTAAAGATGATTGACGTGCAAGGAACTAGAAAGTTGGGCACGCAACGCTGTCACCGCCTTGCGGGTGACAAATGAGATCGTTGGTCCGCTTGCGGCCTTCTGCTGCAGATTCAGCGTGATCGGCAACGCCGCATCGCGCAGCGCCACCGGGATAATTCCCGCTGCGGCCAGCGCCCTCAAATGACTGTCAGTCAACTGCGCCAGGTCCGCCGTCCCTTCTCGCAGGTAGTAGGATGGCCGGCGTTGCGCGATCATCAGCGAAAGCGCCTGTTTGAAGGCCTCCGCCCTGCGCTGTAGCTGATCTCCTTCCGATGGGCTGGCCTTGCTGTCCAGGAGCTGATTGACCTCCGCGAAATCGCGCCCGTACCAAGCCCACAGACCGTCGCCCAGGCCGTCGATCTCGCCATAGCCGGGCTTCGCCGCAAGCGGTACGGTATTCAGATAATCCATCATGATCTGCTGGCGTCTGGGGAGAGTGCTCTCGCCGTCCAGATAAACCCTGACCGAGGCCGATGCCATCTGCCGCAGCTTCTCCTGCGGCGATGCGGTACGACCGTCAGGCGAATGACGATATTTCTCGATCTGCGTGACCAGCGTGCTGGCGCCTGGCGTCTGGTGCGATTTGTCAATCACATGCAGCAATTGGTCGGAAATGGCCCTGCCGAAGCGGCTCCAGTCGATCGCGGGATTACGAAGCGGATAGCGAGTCGTGAGTAAGTCACGGTCCTCGATAAAAAGCAGTGTGTCCACCAGCAAGCGCGGCACCGAATTGAAATGCTTGTAGCTGCGTTCGGGGAAACGTTCAGAGTACAGAGATTGCTGGTTGCAATCGAGCAAGTCAAGGCCCGCCTGGCTCTTCTCGTGATAGGGCGGAGACAGTCCTCTGTCCGTGAGTTCTGCAAGCCGTGGCGAGATGCGCGCTTGTTGTGTGATCTGGTAATCGTGCGCCGTCAGGAACTGGGTAAAAGCAGGAATCTTGCTATACCCGAGACGTTCGTCGTAAGGACCGGATTGAGGGAAACGGATCGATGGACTTGGCCCCGGCTCAAGCCTGAACGTCAGTTCACGACCCAATTCGGACAGATAGCGCGCTTGCCATTGAGACGAGCGCAACTCGTTGTTGACCAGAAGGGCCGCAACCGCCAGCAACCCGAACAGGATGATGAGTAACAGCCACTTACCCCAATTGCGTCGTGTCATTTTTTAGGACGATAAATGCGGCTTGGAAGAAGCGCCTGATGATCAAAATAATCGCTTTTTTCAAGCCTGCGTCCATTCTGGCGCAAAGCGCAGAGTTTTGACGCAAAAGTTTTTCATACAGCCATATATGTTGCAAATGAGCACCGCATTCCAGAGTGCATGGCGAGGCAGTCACTCAGTCCCGGGCATCGTGACCGCCGCATCATTGCAATCATTCAAGCCAGCCATGGGACCGGTGCCATTTTTTTTGCCGTGACGATGCTGTGTAAGCTTCGAATCCTACGCCGCCAGCCTGCCTGATGGCATTGCGCAGAAGGCCTCTCCTCGACATGCCGATTGGGACGCCTTCAAGGCGTGGTAAATTGACACCCATGCATCCGCAAGCCTGCACCACACCCGAGCGTAAAGGCCGATCCCCCGGAGATTGCGGGATGACGGCCTCTCCGCTTGCGCGGCCAACATCATGAGCACGGGACGGCGCCTGCTGCTGGTCGTCGCCGTCGCCGCCGCTGTCGTCGGCGCGGCATTGCTGTGGCGGAGCATGTCGAAGCCGATGCAGCAAGCGCCCGCTGCACCGCTGGCCGCTCGGGCACCGAGCAACCCCAACACGGCCGCAACTCCGCCCGAGCCGGCCATCAAGCACCCGATCGAAGTGCCCGCTGCAGCGCCGCCGCTGGCAACGGCCGACATTGGCACGGCGCTGACCGATCTTCTGGGCCGCAAGGCGGTGATGTCGTTCTTTCAGACCGACGACTTCCCGCACCGATTTGTTGCGACGGTGGACAACCTCGGGCGGGCACACGCATCACCCATGTTGTGGCCCATCCATCCGACAGCTGGCCGATTCACAGTCGAGGAACGCGACGGCGGCGCGGTCATAGGCACCGATAACAGCCTGCGCTACACGCCGCTGGTGCTGCTTGCAGAGAGCATCAGCGCTCCTCAAGCGGTGGACCTCTACATCCGCATCTACCCGCTGCTGCAGCAGGCGTACGAGGAACTGGGTTACCCGAAGCGCTACTTCAACGACAGGCTGATCGAGGTGATGGACCAGTTGCTTGCAACGCCGGATGCCGACTATCCCGTGAAGGTTCAACTGACCGAGGTCAAGGGGTCTGTTCCATCAGTGCGTCCCTGGGTTCGGTACGAGTTTGCGGACCCGGCATTCGAGTCGCTGGCAGCGGGGCAGAAAATTCTACTGCGTGTCGGGTCGACAAACGAGCGCCGGCTGAAGGCGAAACTGGCCGGAATCCGTCAGGAACTCATCAAGCGCGTGAAGCCCCTATAGCACGGCCCAGTGGGCGACTTGCAGGACGTCCGCTGGTGCGTATCGGGTCCTCAAAGAGGATGAACAATCCGGTGAAATAGTCCTTGACCAGACTCCCGGCCAGAAGCCGATACCACCATCCGCCAGGCCGCACAGGCTGCGCGTGCGGCCTTCACACCATGGAATTCAGTCCTGCGCGACAGCACCGGGAAGATTGGCGACAATGACTCATCCCATCACTTTCACTACAGGACGAATCCACGATGCGACTTCTACACACCATGCTGCGCGTTGGTAATCTCCAGCGCTCGATTGACTTCTACACCCAGGTGCTTGGCATGAAGCTGCTGCGCACGTCGGAAAACCCGGACTACAAGTACAGCCTGGCGTTTGTCGGCTATGGCAACAACCCGGAGCATGCGGAAATCGAGCTGACCTACAACCACGGCACCGACAGCTATGAAATGGGCACCGCCTTCGGTCACATCGCGCTGGGCATGCCCGACGTGTATGCGGCCTGCGAAAAGATCAAGGCCGCTGGCGGCCAGGTCACCCGCGAGGCGGGCCCGGTCAAGGGCGGCACCACGGTAATTGCCTTTGTGACGGACCCAGACGGCTACAAGATTGAATTGATCCAGCGCGCCGAGGGCGCTGTGGGCGCTGGCTTGCGCTAGCCCATACCGCTAAACCGCTATACTTTTAATAGCTTCTTGTACCCGTCCTGATTGGGCTATAGGCCTTTTTCTCTTAAGAAATTAAACGTTGGCCCGGGCCAGCTGACACGCTTGCTGCGCCAGCGCGGTGATATGTGCCCAGTCGCCACGCGCCAGCGCCTCAGCTGGCGTGAGCCAGGAACCGCCGACGCAGACCACATTGGACAAGGCCAAAAACTCCATCGCATTGGCCGCTGACACGCCGCCCGTGGGGCAAAACCGGACGTCGCCAAACGGCCCGCTCCAGGCTTTAAGCATAGCAGGGCCGCCCGCCTGCATGGCCGGAAAAAACTTGAGTTCGGTCAGGCCGTCTTCCTGCGCCGCCATGATTTCGCTGCCGGTGGCCACGCCGGGCAACAAGGGCAATCCGGCATCACGGCAGGCCTGACCCACTGAATGGGTGTAGCCCGGGCTCACTGCAAAGCGGGCGCCAGCCATGGCACAGGCCTGGGCGTCGGCGGCGCTGCGCACCGTGCCCGCACCGGCCACGGCTTCGGGTACTTCACGCGCTATCGCTTCAATACAGGCCAGCGCCTGCGGTGTGCGCAGGGTGACTTCAAGCATTCGGATGCCGCCGGCCACCAGCGCGCGCGCGAGCAGCACGGCCTGCTTGACATCGGTCAGCACAATTACCGGAATCACGGGAGCATCCCGCATGACCTGCAAGGCGCTCAGTGGGCCGCTCACATCTAAAGTTACATCCACGATAGCGCTCCTTCTTCGGCCGTCAGCGCATGGCGGCGCATGCCGGTAAACAATTCACGACCCATGCCGATGCCGTTGCGCTGGCGCAAGTCATCCGGCATAAGGTCCACAGGCCGCGCGGCCCACTCGGCTTCAAGGACCAACACCAGCAATTCGCCCGCGACCGCATCGACGCGGATCACGTCGCCATCACGCACCTTGGCCAGCGGGCCACCCGCAGCGGCCTCGGGTGACACGTGGATGGCGGCGGGCACTTTGCCAGATGCGCCACTCATGCGGCCATCGGTGACCAGTGCCACCCTGAACCCTTTGCCCTGCAACACCGCCAGCGGCGGCGTGAGCTTGTGCAGCTCCGGCATGCCATTGGCCTGCGGGCCTTGCCAGCGTACCACGCACACCACGCCGCGTGCGGCGTTTTCCTCGCAGTTGCGTTCCAGTTCGCCCGTATTGAAGGCAGCCAGCAAAGCCTCCTGCGAATCAAAAACGCGGGCCGGCGCTTCAATCAGATGCCGGTCATCGGGTACGGCGGACACCTTGATCACGCTGCGACCCAGGTTGCCCTGCAGCAGTTTGAGTCCGCCGCTGGGACTGAACGGACTGGCGACGGGGCGCACAATCGTGTCGTCTTTGGAGTCGCCCGCGTCATGCCAGGCCAGCAAAGACCCAGACGACGAAGAGCCAACCAGTGCCGGCTCTCTCGTGTATTCGCGGATGCCGCATTCCCGGACCGTCAGCACATCTTCGTGCATGAAGCCGGCATCCAGCAATTCGCGAATGACCAGCCCGGTGCCGCCTGCGGCCTGGAACTGGTTCACATCTGCGCTGCCGTTGGGATATACATGCGTCAGCAGTGGCACGACATCGGACAGGGCCGAAAAATCATTCCAGTCAATCACAATGCCGGCAGCCCTTGCCACCGCGACCCAATGAATCAGGTGGTTAGTGGAGCCGCCCGTGGCCAGCAGGGCCACCATGGCGTTGACGATGGCGCGTTCATCAACAATCTGGCCGATGGGTCGGCATTTAGCCCCCACGCTTGTCGCTTCGCGTACTACGCTGCCCCCCGAGGGGGCTAATTTTCCTTCGGAAGCGAGCCCGGCGGAAAATTGCGTCGGCTTCCCCAGCACGGTACGCACCGCTTCGCGTGTGAGCTCGTCGCGCAGGGCGCCGCCGGGTGCCACAAAAGCGGTGCCGGGCACATGCAGGCCCATGGCCTCCAACAGCATCTGGTTGCTGTTGGCCGTGCCGTAAAACGTGCAGGTGCCGGGGCTGTGATAAGACTTGAGTTCAGCCTCAAGCATGGCCTCGCGCCCGACCAGCCCCTGGGCGGCCTGCTCGCGCACGCGGGCTTTTTCCTTGTTGGGCAGACCCGAAGGCATGGGCCCTGCGGGGACAAACACCGTGGGCAAATGGCCGAACTGCAGCGCCCCAATCAGCAGGCCCGGCACGATCTTGTCGCACACGCCCAGCATCAGCGCGGCATCAAACATGTCGTGCGACAGCGCCACGGCCGTGGCCATGGCGATCACATCGCGGCTGAACAGGCTGAGCTCCATGCCGCTGGTGCCCTGCGTGACGCCGTCACACATGGCGGGCACGCCGCCCGCCACTTGCGCTGTGGCACCCAGCTTGCGCGCTTCGTCCTTGATCAGCGCGGGGTAGCTTTGCAGCGGCGCATGCGCCGACAGCATGTCGTTGTAGGCCGTGACGATGCCGATGTTGGGGGCGTGCTGGGTCACGATCTTGAAGCGGTCGTCTAGCGGAATACCGGCAACGGCGTGCGCCAGATTGGCGCACCCCATGCGATCAACGCTAGGCGCGCGTGTGCTGGCTGCGCGCAGCTGCTCAAGGTAGGCGCTGCGCGTGGGGCGGCTGCGCTCGCTAATGCGGGCCGTGATATCTGAAACCGCGGAATGAAGAGCCATGCTGTGCGCCTTTAGGGTTTGTAACTTTATTACTTGGTCCATACTAACCGGTTACCTATGCATTTGACATGGTTATGGTTACTGCGCGGTTACCAAACGCGGCGCAAAAAATGCCTGCAGAGGCGTGCCGTCGCGGCGCTTATTGAAGGCTGATTTCCACGCGACGCGCTTCGGCGTCGCTGCCATTGCCAGCCAGCGGCTCGGGCTTTTTGAGTTCCATCTGCTGCTCTGCCACACCCAAAGCCTTCAGGGCGTTACGCACCGCCAGCGCACGTTGCCGGGCCAGGGCGGCGTTTTTGGCGGCGTCACCGGTGGCATCGTGAAAACCCGAGATCACCAGCTTGCGGCCCGACTGGGCACCCTTGACCACATCGGCCAGCGCTTCGCTGGCGCCCGGTGCCAGGTCTGCCTTGCCGGAGGCGAAGTAAAACTTCACAACACCCTGTTCGACCTTGACGCTGGCCGCATCCGAAACGGTCTGTGCGGCCAGAGCGGCTTGCGCGGCGCTCACAGCGGTCTCTGGCGGCGGCACCGGACTGACGGGCTGCGGCGCCAAAGCGACAGGAGCGGCTTTCACGGAAGGGGTGGGTGGGTGGCGCTGATGAACACCGATGCCGATGACCAGCGCAATGACAAACGCCAACAGGCCAAAAATGAGCACCAATACCAGGCCCTGCTGGCCATCATCGTCCTGAGAAAACATTACCCGACTCCCGTCACAAAAACTCAGCGCATTGTAAAGTGCGCTTGTGGAAAATTCAGTAAACCCAGCGCCCTCATCCGCTTCCATCCGCGATCCGGTGCCCATGCTGGAGGCCGTCATGCGCGAATGGGGCGGCCAGACCGATCTCTGGATTTTTGCCTACGCCTCGCTGATCTGGCGGCCGGAATTTGAATTTGCAGAAGAGCGTTTTGCCATCCTTCGCGGCTACCACCGCGCGCTGAAGATGTGGAGCCGCCTCAACCGCGGCACACCGGAATGCCCGGGTCTGGTGTTTGGCCTGCTGCCCGGCGGCAGTTGCAA
>DFWY01000134.1 GCA_002381615.1 Polaromonas sp. UBA4122
CGAGGGGGCTAATTTTCCTTGGGGTGGCCTTGCGGAAAATTGGGCCAAAGCGCTCACAGCAGCGGGCTGCAACACGGGTTCGCGGCTGAAAACACAGGCCACGCCGATTTTTCCCTGACGGGCCGCACCGTGTTCTTTGCGCAGGCGGTAGCGCATCTGCGCCAGCAAGGGGTCGTGCGTGACCCCTGACAGATCTTCAATGTCAACACGGTGTGCGAGCCGCTTGCCACCCGCCGCTCCCACACTGATCAACGTGGCCTTGTTTTTGATGGCCCAGGCCGCCATGGCTGTCTTGGCTCTCACCTGGTCACAGGCGTCGATCACAGCCAATTGCTTCCAGTCAAAACCGCTGCCAAATTCGTCGTTGAATGCGAGAACATCGGGCCAATTCTCAGCATCGACAAACTCTTCGATGCAGTCCACCCTGCAAGCCGGATTTATGTGGGCGATGCGTTCGCGCATCGCCTGTACTTTGGCCTGCCCCAGGGTGTTGTCGAGCGCATGAACCTGGCGGTTGATATTGGATTCGGCGATGTGGTCAAGATCGACCAGCGTCAAGCGGGCCACCCCGCTGCGCGCGGCCGCTTCGGCAGCCCATGAACCCACGCCGCCCAAACCCACCACCACAACGTGCGCAGCGCGAATCCGCCGGGCACCTGCCGCACCGTATAGCCGCGCAAGACCACCGAAGCGCCGATCAAGGTCGGCAGAAATCACCGCTTCGCCGAATGTCATGCTGCTGAAGAGGTACTGCGGTATTGAACTAGCAATTGAATAATTTACAACGATGACTACTTGAGCTTGGTCAGGCGCTCTTTGGCCACGGAGGTTGCTTCAGACTGCGGATACGCCTTTACGAGTTCCTCAAGCGTTTTGCGAGCCGACTTGACGTCCTTGAGTTCCACCTGGCAATTAGCCATCGACAAAAGCGCTTCCGGTGCACGCATATGATCTGGCTCTGCCACCACCAGAGCGCGGAAATTCACTACCGCATCCCGGTAGTTGCGCACGGCATACTGGGCATTGGCCAACCAAAACAGCGCAGAAGATTTGTAGCCGCTTTGCGGATAGCGTTTCATGAAGGCCACGAAACTTGTCTGAGCGGCTGCAAAATCACCCTTGCGAAGAGTCGCAAGTGCTGCCTCAAATTCCTGCTTTTCAGCTGGTTCTGCCACAAACTCCTTGCCATCCACGGTGACCTTGCCGGGTTCAAACTTCCGCAAACGGTCGTCAACGCCCTGCGTAAGGTCTTTCTGGTTGCGCTGCATGTCGGCAACAGCCCTGGACAGCTGCTCATTTTGCCCGCGCATGGTGGCTATCTCGTTACGCAGTGACTCAATCTGGTTGGAAAGATCAAGCATACTACGGCGCAGCTGGGCATTGTCATCGACGGCTTTTCGCAGATCGTCCGTCACGCGCTGCTGAGAAGCGTCGACCTTTTGCCGTAAATCGAGTATGGCTCTGCGCGCCTCGTCGTCTTCAAACAGGGCGGCATGTGCATTGAATGCCAGCACGCAGGCCACAACTGCTGCGGCAACTCTGAACATCTTCACAGTTCGGATTCCGACTTAACGGTAGTTGATTTCAGCGCGGCGATTTTTAGCCATGGACTCTTCATCCGAGCCCGAGGCAGCGGGCTTTTCCTTGCCAAAACTCACTGCCTCCACTTGAGCATCAGCGACACCCAGCAGTTCCAGGGCTCGGCGTACCGCTTCAGAGCGTTTTTGCCCCAATGCCAGGTTGTACTCACGCCCGCCGCGTTCGTCGGTATGCCCCTCAATCGCCACCTTGCGGGACTTGTTGGCCGTCAGGTACTTGGCATGTGCCTCGATGACACTCTGGAATTCGGGCTTGACTACGTAGCTGTCGAAATCGAAGTAGATGACTTTGACCGTGTTGACCGGCCCTGCGCCCGATACGTCCGTGCCACCAATCTGCACAGGTGCCACACTGTTGCTGGCGGCGCCGGCCGCACCATTACCCTGCGCGGCAATGGCTGTCCTGTCCTCTACTGGCACATCATTGAGCTTGACATCGGAGCCGCAGCCCGCCAGCGTGACAGCAAGAACAAGGGAGGAGACGATGGAGAAAAGGATGCGCTTCATGAAGTACCTCAAATAAAAAAATAAAAAATGACAAATTCAAAAGTGGTGACTACCGCTGAAAAGGGCCCCAATCGGGTTCACGGATATCGCCGCCGGCGCCAGACAATCTGGCCTTTATTTTGCCATCAAGCGTTGTGGTCATCAGTGCTTCCTTGCCCTGCTGCCGGGTGGCATACACAATCAAGCGGCTATTGGGCGCAAAACTCGGCCTTTCGTCGGCCACGGTGTCAGTAATTGAAGTGACCGTTCCGCTGGCAAGCTCCATCACATGCAGTTTGAATGCACCGCCCACCCTTGAAACATAAGCCAGCCAACGCCCATCCGGGCTGATAGCCGGGGATATGTTGTAACTTCCCGTAAACGTCACTCGTTCAGGATTGCCGCCTGCGGGGCTCATGCGGTAGATCTGCGGGGTACCACCGCGATCGCTCACGAAATAGAGGACTCGACCGTCGGGCGAATAGGCCGGTTCGGTGTCGATGCTGGACGACTGCGTCAGCCTCTTGGGGTCTCCACCACTGAGGCTTATGGCATAAATTTGAGAGCCGCCGTCCCGGCTCAGGGTAGCGACGAGTTGTTTGCCGTCCGGTGACCAGGCAGGCGCACTGTTGGAACCTCTGAAATTGGCAAGCAAACGCCGCTTTCCGGTAGCCACATCATGCGAATAAATCACCGGCTTGCGGGATTCGAAAGAAACATAAGCCAACTGGGCGCCATTGGGCGACCATGATGGCGAAATGATGGGTTCCGGGCTCGTGAGGGCAGACTGGGCGCCCTCCCCGTCTGAATCGGCCACCCAGAGGTTATAGCGCTGGGCCGCCTTGGTCACGTAGGCTATCCGCGTTGAAAAAATACCTTTTTCGCCGGTCAGCTTTTCATACACAAAGTCCGAAATGCGGTGTGCAGACAGACGCAAATCAGCCTGAGCCACGGTATAGCTCTGGCCGCCCAAGTCCTGCCCCCGCACGATATCCCACAAGCGAAGCCGGACATCAAAGCGCCCGTCGGCAAGGAGCGAGACACTTCCGGTCACCATTGCGTCCGCACCTTTTTGCCGCCAGCTTGCCAAGTCTGGCCGCGTGTTCTCGTCTGCCACCAAGCCAGCGGCGTCAACTGCGCGAAACATGCCGCTACGCTCAAGATCGGCCCTGACGATGCTGCCGATTTTTTGCGGTGATTGCGCTTCTCCCCGAAATGGGGCTATGGCGATGGGTAACTGAGTCAGACCCACGCCGGACACCTCTACGCGAAATTGGGCCAGAGCATGGCTCGCGTAACTGGCGAGCACTCCCGCACCAGCCAACCCTTTGAGCAGGGTGCGGCGCTTAGGCAAGCCCGGATTAAAAAAATCACTTGTCATGTTGACGACCCAAATAATACAACTCGAAATATTTACCAAATGCTGACTGAGCTTGCATGGTACACACTGCGAAACCCATCGCTCCATCTAAAAAGCCCAGCCGAAACACATAGCTACGAAAAAAAGCGGCTATCGCGGCCAACGCAGCGCGCGACATTGTGGTGGTTTGCCCCCGAGCGTGCCGTTCGTGAGCCCAATCCTGACTGTAGCGCTGGAGCTTGCGCCAATAATGTTCAGGGGTCGGGTAGCTATAGTGCAAAAGGGGGTTTTTCAGGCGCACAACTGTGGTGTCGGGTCGCATCAACAGCAATTTTTCATGTACCAAATCGTTGCTAAAGTGCGCCTCGCCACGCTTGAATAATCTGAGCACATAGTCAGGTGCCCAGCCACAATGGCGAATCCACACCCCGCAAAATTGGGTCAAGCGTGGTATGGCGAAAGCCACCGACCGACCATTAACGGGTGCCTGCGCGAGCTGCGCTTGAATTTCCTGCGCCAGCTCGGGCGTAATACGCTCGTCTGCATCAATGGATAGCACCCACTCGCATGTTGCGATATCCAGCGCACGATTCTTTTGGATGCCAAACCCTTGCCAGTCGAGGCTGATGCTGACCTCGGCACCCATGGAGCGTGATATCTCTATGGTGCCATCCGTACTGTCCGAATCAAGCACCACAACCTGATCCGCGAACAGTACCGAGCACAGGCAGTCCGCAATGTTGTGCGCCTCATTTTTGGTGATCACTGTAACGGATAGGCTAGCCAACCAATACCTTTTTCAATTATCTAGGCAATATCCAGCATCAAAATTGCCCTATCTGATGGGTGCGAAGCATAGCAGAGCTCCCGTCAAATTTGACCTGCATGCGGAAATTGGAATCACCGATAATACGCTCTACTCACGAAGCGACCCGTACGATTATTTTGCCAAAAAAGACGATCAATTTCCGGCTCACCATCATCTGCATGGCTGCGGCTTCCGTGGGGTTGTCGATGGTCATCATCAGCATCTCCAAACTCTTGCTGCTGATTTGCGGAATGGCTACTCTGCTCTTCGCCCAACGAGCACCCGAAGCAGGCAAACCGCTGGCGGGAATGCGCACCCCAGTTGCGGTATTGGTTACCATTTCTGCATTCACACTCAGTCTGCTTTGGACAGTGGCGCCGCAAGCCGATGCCCTGGGCTCTGTGGCCAAATATGGCAAGCTGCTCGTGATTGTCTTGATGATGGTCCTCATTCGGGACCGGCGCGAGGCGATGTATGCGCTGGGGTCGTTTGTTGTGGCGCAATTGTTTCTCGTGGCAAGTTCATGGATGCTCTTTGCGCATCTACCCGTTCCTTGGGCGACGTCCAACATGGCGTTGACCGAATACGCGGTATTTTCAAGTTACCTCGACCAAGGCATCATAAGCGCCGTGTTCGCTGCCATTTGTTGGCATTTGCGGGGCTTGGCTCCCGGGCGATTTGGCAGGCACTTCGCGATTTTTTTGGCTTTGATCTCCTTGGGAAATGTGTTTTTTGTATTGAGTGGACGTAGTGGGCACGCCGTTGCCATTGCATTGCTGTCCATTGCAATCATGTGGGAACTCCCGAAGAGATACCGCGCAGTCGTTGTCTTTTTGCCATTCTTGCTGGCTCTGGTTTTATTTTTCAGCTCAACCAAGGTACGCGAACGATTTACACTGGTCAAGACTGAAGTGCAATCGTATTCAACCCAGGTGCAGCCCACTACGTCATCGGGCGTCCGGCTTGATCTTTGGCGCAGGGCGATCCAAGTCATGACCCAGCATCCGATTGCGGGGTCAGGTGTCGGCAGTTGGAGCACTGAATACAACCGGCTTGAACGCGAGCAAAATCCGGCGCACAAGGATATAGACGGCAATGGAAACCCTCATCAGGAATATCTTCTGTGGGGTGCACAACTCGGCATTCCCGGCATCCTCCTTATTGGCCTCCTGATGTATTCAGTGCTGAAGGACGCTATGGGAATGGAAAAGCCCTATGCGCGAGCCACACAATCCGCGCTGCTGGCCTTGGCCGTGGCTTGCCTGTTTAACTCCAGTATCTACGACGCCCAGATTGGTGATTTTTTCTGCGTATTGATAGGTCTGCTGCTAGCTCTGGGCTTCAGAAAACCCGCAAGCCAGGGTATGCCGACACCTCAACACGAGCAAGCGACGTGACCCCGCTCGCAGAAGCAGACGCCGCTGGCACGGCTGCAAAATTGTCCATGCTGCGCAGGATTGCGCGGGTCTGGCCGTATTTCAACGGTTCGCGGGCAGGCTGGGCTCTGGCAATAGGCGCGACCATCGTGGCGTCGGCAACCGAGCCTTTTGTCCCGGCATTACTCAAACCGCTGCTGGACCGTGGCTTTCAGCGGGATTCTTTCAATCTCTGGCTGGTTCCCATCTCGCTGATGCTGCTATTCACCCTGCGGGGACTCTCCGGATTTTTGGCGCAGTTTGCGCTAGCCAAGGTCACCAACGATGGTTTGCAACGGCTGCGCAAGGCCATGTTTGGCAAGCTGTTGAGTGCCCGGCTGACTCTGTTTGCGGATCAAAGCTCCAGTACCATCGCCAATACCGTGGTTTATGAGGTATTCAATGGCTCTTCCCTGCTGATCAACGCCATCCTGAAGCTCGCCCGGGATCTGCTGACGCTGTTGGCGCTGATCGGGTATCTGGTTTATTTGAACTGGAAGCTGACGCTGATCGTCGCTCTTTTGTTTCCAGCCGTGGCGTTTGTCATTCAAGTCTTGTCCAAGCGCCTTTACAGGCTGACCAAGGAAAGCCAAACCGCTACAGACAATCTGGCCTATGTGGTCGAAGAAAATGTCATGGCCCATCGCGACGTCCGCCTGCACGGCGCTCAAGCCAGCCAGGCTAGCCGCTTCGACATCTTGAGTAATTCTCTGCGTCGCCTCTCGATGAAGTCCACCGCCGCCTACGCGGGCATGAGTGCGATCACGCAAGTGCTGGCTGCCATGGCGCTTTCAGCTGTGATTTCCATTGCTTTGTTGCAGAGCGCCGAAAACACCACCACCGTGGGTGGCTTTGTGGCCTTTGTGACAGCCATGCTGCTGCTGATTGCGCCCGTCAAAAGCCTGTCAGATGCCGCAACACCCGTGACTCGCGGGCTGGCCGCACTTGAGCGCGGCATTGACCTCATGGATCTGACCCAGGACGAAACCGGTGGCTCGTTTGTGAAAGCCAGAGCGCATGGCGATATTGAGTTTTCCAATGTCAACGTGGTCTACAAGACCGATGCTGTTCCGGCGCTCAACCAGTTCAACCTCTCCATCAAGGCGGGGGAAACACTTGCGGTCGTTGGCGCTTCGGGCTCTGGAAAAACAACACTGGTGAACCTGCTGCCCAGATTTGTTGAACTGAGTTCGGGCAATATCACCCTGGATGGCAAGGAGATTCGCAGCTGGGACCTGGCCTCCCTGCGCTCGCAATTTGCATTTGTGAGCCAGCATGTGGTGATGCTCAACAGCAGCATCGCCGTGAACGTGGCGCTGGGCCGACCCGTCGATCGCGACCGGGTGAAGGAATGTCTTTCAGCCGCCAATCTGGCTGCGTTGCTTACCGAACTGCCTGAGGGTCTAGACACAGTCCTCGGTCACAACGCCATGCAACTGTCCGGTGGCCAGCGCCAGCGGCTCGCCATTGCACGTGCTCTTTACAAGGATGCGCCTATTCTTGTTCTGGATGAAGCCACGTCGGCACTGGATGCCGAATCTGAGCTGGCCGTGCAGGAGGCAATCAAACGGCTCACATCCAACCGTACGTCGCTGGTCATTGCCCATCGCTTGTCTACCGTTCAGCATGCCGACCGCATCATCATGATGGATTCCGGTCGAATTATTGAGTCAGGTACCCACACGGAACTGCTGGCAAAAAATGGGGCCTATGCCCACCTTTACCGGCTCGGTTTTCAGCCTGCCTAGCCGTTGGCCATTTCGCGTTTCCCGCGTGATTTCAGTTGTCAAATTAAATACCTGAAGGTCTATATTCAGATGAGTGCTTCAATCAGTGGCTTCACCTTCATACGTAATGGCGTAGACCTCGACTTCCCATTCGAAGCGTCCATCCGCTCGCTGTTGCCCCTGGTCGATGAGTTTGTTGTGGCAGTCGGGCGGGGTTCCGACGACACGCTGGAGCGCGTAAGGGCTATTGCAGATCCCAAGATAAGAATCATTGAGACCTTGTGGAACGAACGCATGGCTGACCGCGGTTTTGTCTATGCCCAGCAAAAAATGATTGCCCAGTACTCATGCACGGGCGACTGGGCGTTCTATCTGGAAGGCGATGAAGTCGTGCATGAAGCCGAACTGGCAAACATACGTGCCAGTGTCGAGCACCATCACGCCAATCCCGCCGTGGAAGCGCTGGTATTTGACTACCACCATTTTTATGGCTCACCGGAATGGATTTCCATCAGCCCGGGCTGGTACCGCCGCGAATGCCGCTTGATCCGAAACACCATCCGCAGCTACGCGCCGGATGGCCAGTACTGGCTGGTCACCACCGAGCACAAACGCGGACGTAACCCGCATGCTGCACTTGCCAATGCGCACATCTACCATTACGGATGGATACGCCGCAACGAGGTGATGCAGAAAAAAGCGGATCAGGTGAGTAAATACTGGGCGACACCCGCCACGCAAGTTCGATACAGCCAGTTTGATCGCCGTGCCCTGGCGCACTTTAGGGGTACGCATCCACAGGCCGTGCAAGAATGGCTGGCCAACAACGCCGAGCAGGTTCTGAACATCGACCCAAGCTACAAGCCCACGCCCAAAGAGAACAAGTACCACCTCATGCGGCAGGTTGAAACGCTGACCGGGCTGGATTTCAGCCGCAAGCATTTCAAGCTGGTGGCTTGAAACCGCAGCCGGTCATCGTGCATTTCCAGTTTTCAGACGGCGGCCAGACAAGACGCGAGGAGCAGGCCATAGTGAAGCTATAGCAACGACGAACAACGCGGCCTGGCAGCTGCAGGAACTATTTTCTATCGCATTTATTTGCGGGACAGAACATTAGGCGAGCCAGGCTTTCAGTTTACTGAGACGCCGTTTTCGCAGGAACTCGGCGGTCTCCTCGGGTTCAGGCAGCGCCATCTGAAGGGCCGCTTGGCCCCGGCGAAGGTAATAACGGTCAAACAGCGACGATGTCATGCCCCATTTGCGCATGAACTGCTTCCGGCCGTTGTTCTTGACGATTCGCCCAGTGCTTTTGCACATGAAGTGATACACCAAGCTGTCCCCCACTCCCAAAAAAACACGGCAGCCCGCGGTCCACATCTTCATGGAAAAGTCATTGTCACTGCTCATGCCGGGACTGAACTCCGTGCTGTAACCACCCACCGCATGCCACCATCGCCGATGCACCAGAGTAGGCGGCCAAGTGGCGCCATACCAATCAGCTTTAGCCAGTGTCTGGTATTTTTTTAGTAGCTCATCCTCCTGGAATGTGTCGGCATCGCGCCCGAAATCACAAACGCTGACACAAGGATTACCCGATTCAACTGGTTCAATCATGGTGCCAGACAAAACAAACGCATCATGTCCGATCTGCTGCACTTTATCCAGCAACTTGGAGTCCCATTGCGGGCAGCAGTACATATCGTCGTTGAGGTAGAGAATGAGATCATGCTGCGCGAGTGCGGCGGCCTGGTTAACCGTAAGGCAAATGCCAATATTGACGGCTGAGTGGGTATGTGCGATACCCTGCGAACGTACCCACTCCAGGGTGCCATCACTGCCGTCGTTGACATGGATGATGATTTGATGCTCAAACACGCTGTTGGTCTTCACACTCTCAACGCACAGTTTGAGCAGCGCCAAGTTGTTCCAGCTCGGAATCACGATCGAAAACAGGCTCAATAGCGGAACGGGTTGCGGACTCAGATTCATGTCTTGGCCAAGGTCTAGTGGGAATGATTGAAATGTGGGGCAGTACGCGATGCAGCATCTGCAATGTCACGGTACATCACCTCCTGCTGGCAGGCTATTGTGGACCAGGACCACTGTGACGCAAAATCGCGCGCTCCTGTGGCAAGATCCCGGTACAGCGCCGGCTCCTGCAGGATTCGCGCCAGTCTGTCTGAAAGTTGCCTGGCATCGGTCGGCGAGGACAAAATCAGGGCGTTCACGCCATCCGTGAGCAGACCCGCAATGCCGCAGTAGCGAGAATCGCTCACGACAATCGGCAGCCCATACGCCATCGCCTCCAGGACCACCATGGCGAATGTGTCCTCCAGGGTGGGGTGTGCCAGAATATCCGCCGCTTGGTACAAAGGCGATACGTCCCTGAGATGCCCCAAAAAGTGGACTCGCTCGCTTACCGCCAGGGCCACGGCTTTCTGCCGGAATCTTTCAATGTAGGACGGGTTTCCGACTACTGCCAAGGCAACATCGGATGGCAAACGCTTCAATGCATCCAGAAGCGTTCCCAGCCCTTTTTTTTGATAGTCATTGGCTACAAAGGCGATCAGAGGTCCATGGGCCGGCAACCCCAAACTGCGCCGGGCAGCCAATCGGTCCGACCCGGCCGCTGGCACGACCACGCCTGGCGAAATAACAGACAGCACTGACGCGCAGGCGGGATAGGTGTGCTCCAGCACCTCTTTAAGAGCTGGCGACGTCGCGACGATTTGACGCTGGCCACGAAGAGTAAATCGAAATCTCTCGATCACAAGGTAGGCCAGCAAACGCGGACTGGTCACGACCTTGATCCATCGCAACATAAGGCGCCAACCCGTGCGCCCATGAAACAGGTTGTATTTAACCGGCAAGACATGAACCGTCTGAATATCGCCATGCCAGGTGTTTTCATGGGAATGCACCACATCAAAACCGCGCCGCGTGCCCCACCAGGTGGCTGTGGCAAACCACAACTGGTTGATCCAGCGCGGCTTGCGCAGTGGGGCAGAAACCCGATGATAGGTAACACCCGGCCAGTGGTGGTCTATTTCCTGGGCAAACACGTGAATCTCGTGCCTGGCGGAAAGCTGCTCAACCAGTGCAATGGAATAGCGTTCTGCCCCCCCGCCCGTAGGTGAAAAAGTCCGGTTGAAGACCGCGATGCGCAGTTTCCGGTGGGCAGGGCTCGGGTGCTCTGCCGGGCTTGATGGAGGCTGGCTCATTTTTTTCGGCGGTCCTCGTAGCCGGTCGCGATTTTTAACCAGAAAACCGGCAAACTGGTCGAGCGAAGCACGGGTACCCGCGGCAGTTGCAACAGATCTGTCTGCGCATGGCAGCGACTCCGCTGGGTGGTGGTGGCCGTCGCAAAACCCAGTTCACCGGCCATGGCCACGTGTTTGGGCTCATACTGGCCATAGGGGTAGCAAAAATGATGGACTGGCTGGCCAATGGCTGACTCAAGCTCCGTTTTCCCCACGGCCATTTCCACACGGCACCCGCTATCGTTGGTGGCCAGTAAATTCACGTGCTGGCGAGTGTGCGAACCAATTTCCTGCCCTGCTGACACCCATTGACGAATCTCCGCTTCGTTCATCAATGGCGTCTGCGCAATACCCAGACCTTCATCCCACACATTGGTCTTGCCGAGCAAGCCACTCACGGCGTAGCAGGTGGACGAAAACCCCTGTTTAAGCAGTGCAGGCAAGGCATGGGTGAGGTTGTTCTGATAGCCGTCATCGAAGGTAATGCCGACGACTTTACCGACCCGTTCACCACACAGGTAGGGCTGCAAGCCGCTCATAGACAAGCCCGTATAGCCCAGCAGCCTGAGCCATGCCATCTGCCGTGCAAAAGCCTCTGGCGCCACATACAGACTGCGAAAAGGGCTGCCTTTGGGTGGGGCTGCGGCTATTTGGTGGTACACCAGAATGGGAATGGGCTTGCGGTTGGCTGTGTAGGTAGTCGCCATGCTTTGAAGATTGCTTGAGGTAGCACTTGAGGTCATGTCATAGCAGGACGATGTCATATTGTTCTTGCGCCATGGCCGCTTCGGCCTGCAGGGAAATGGGCTTGCCAATAAAGTCGCTCAGGCTCGCCAAATGCAGGCTTTCCTCATCCAGAAAAAACTCAATCACCTTGGGCGATGCCACCACCCTGAATTCCCGTGGATTGAACTGCCGCGCTTCGCGCAAAATTTCACGCAGAATGTCGTAGCTCACGCTTCGCGCCGTTTTGACCACACCTTTACCCATGCAAGCGCTGCACGGTTCGCACAATTGGTGGGCCAGGGACTCACGGGTTCGCTTGCGTGTCATTTCCAGCAAGCCCAACGCCGAAAAGCCGTTCACTGTAGTCTTGATACGGTCCCGCGCCAGTTGCTTCTGGAACTCCGCCAGTACCGCATCGCGGTGGTTTTCCTTGATCATGTCGATGAAATCGACAATCACAATGCCGCCGAGATTGCGCAGGCGAAGTTGCCGGGCAATCGCCTGTGAGGCTTCCAGGTTGGTTTTGAAGATGGTGTCGTCAAAATTCCGGGCACCCACAAATCCACCGGTGTTCACGTCGATGACAGTCAAGGCTTCCGCCTGGTCAATGATCAGATAACCTCCGGATTTGAGGTCAACCCGCCGGCCCAGCGCCTTGGCAATTTCTTCGTCAATATTGAACAGGTCAAAAATGGGCCGCTCACCGCTGTAAAGCTGAAGCTTTTGCACGGTTGCAGGCATGAACTCCACCGCAAAGGCTTTCAGCTTTTCAAACTGCTCGCGGGAATCGATGCGGATGGTTTGCGTACCCTCCACCACCAAGTCGCGCAGCACGCGCTGCAGCAGGCTCAGGTCCTGATGCAGCACAGACGTCGACGGCAGGCGCAGCGAGGCATCCTTGATACGCGACCAAGTTTTGCGCAGGTAGGCAATGTCTTCTGCCAGCTCTGTATCCAAGGCGTCTTCACCATTGGTCCGGAGAATGAAACCCCCGCCCATGTCACCGGCCAGAGCCTGCACACGCTGGCGCAAGTCCTCGCGCTGCCGTGGTGGTATTTTTTGCGAAACGCCGATGTGATTGTCCTGCGGCAAAAAAACCAGCAGGCGACCGGCAATGCTGATTTGCGCCGTCAGCCGCGCGCCCTTGGTGCCAATCGGGTCCTTGAGTACCTGCACCATCAGGGCCTGCCCCTCGAACAGCTGCTTTTCAATGGGTTGAAGCGATGCCGTCGCTGGTGACGTCAATGTTTCAGTCGCCTGCAAACCGTTTTCTGCGTGACGGCTGTTGATGCTGCTCATCAAATCGGCGACATGCAGGAAAGCAGCCCGGTCCAGGCCAATGTCTATAAAAGCCGACTGCATGCCTGGTAGCACCCTGGCCACCTTGCCCAGATAAACATTGCCCACCAAGCCACGCTCCAGCGTGCGTTCAACCTGCAATTCCTGCACCGCACCTTGCTCAACCACGGCCACCCGGGTTTCCTGCGGCGACCAATTAATCAGGATGTCTTGTTGCATGACTTGTAAAAAGTTGGAAGCTAGATTTTGAGGCCGGCGGCGTGTAGCAGCCCGGCCGTTTCCCGCAGCGGTAGCCCCATGATGCCACTGTAACTGCCATGGATGCGGGCGATATGCATCGCCACCCTGCCCTGTATGGCATAGGCACCCGCTTTGCCCAAGGGCTCACCGGTGGCCACATAAGCCCGGATTTGCGCGGCAGTCATGGCCTCAAAACTCACACGAGACGTACTGAGCGCCTCAAAACGCCGCCGCCCCTGCTGTACCGCCACGGCAGTCAGAACACGGTGCGTACAACCGGCAAGCTCGCGCAACATCCGCATAGCGTCCCTGGCATCATCCGGTTTTCCATAAATAGTGCGTCCCAGCGCCACGGTAGTGTCAGAGCACAAAATTGGCGCTGCAGGGAGTTTCCGGTGCTTCAGTCGCTCCGTGGCCGCGTCCAGCTTGAGGGCCGTGACGCGCTTGACATACGCTGCAGGCGCCTCATTTTTAAGCACAATCTCCAGCGCTTCAGCATCTTCACCAGCATCCGGCAGCAGCAACTCATACCGCACACCGAGTTGCTCAAGCAACTGCCGGCGCCTTGGGCTTTGCGATGCTAAATAGATAAAGTCAGCCATAGACAAGCGTGGGGGCCAGTTTCGCCGCCGGGCCGCCCCAAGGCGAAGCCGCCCCCTCTGGGGGCAGCGCATTACACGCAGTGAAAAGCGTGGGGGCCATATTTATTCACGGTGGTAGGGGTGATTGATGGTGATGCTCCAGGCCCGGTAAAGCTGTTCAATCAGCAGAACGCGCACCATGGCATGTGGCAGGGTCAGGTCTGACAGGCGCAAGCGTTCGTGCGCTGAGTGCTTGAATCCGGCATCCAGCCCGTCCGGCCCACCAATCACGATGGCGACATCGTCGCCTGACAGTTGCCATCCCTTGAGCCTTTCAGCGAGCGCCATGGTGGTGACCGCCGTACCGCGTTCATCAAGCGCCACTACATGGCAACCCCGGGCGATGGCGCCTTCTATACGCCCACGTTCAGCGGCAAGCAGGTTGTCGAGGGTTTTGGATGTGCGCGGCTCGGTTTTAACGGCCTTGAGCTCAACCTTCAGCTCGGGGGGGAAGCGCTTGGCGTAGTCATCATAAGCCGTCTGCGCCCAGTCGGGCACCTTCTGGCCGACGGCTACGATCGTCAGCCTCATTGGCTCCGGGTCGAGGTTTTCTTGGCGACTGGTTTCTTCGCGACCGTTTTGGCTGCAGTTTTAGTGGCAGTTTTGGCGGCGACTTTCTTCGCAGCTGCCTTTTTGGCGGCAGGTAATTTAACAATGGGAATTTTGGCCGCAGGTCGGGCTGCCGATTTTGCGGGCGCGGTCTTAGCAGTCACCTTGGCACCCAACTTGCCGCTTACCTTGCTTGTTTTTGCAACAGGCTCTGCGGCAGGTGCTGTCGCGTTCCTTTTTGCGGTCCAGTCGTTTGTTTTACCCACCTTGCCCACATAGCTTGAGTCAACCGCTTTTGCTGATGTTTTGACAGCGGATTTCACAGCAGACTTCACCCCGGGTTTCCGTTTTGATGCAGGTTTAGCCTCTACTTTGATTTCAGGTTTGGACGCTTTCACCAGAGGTGCGGGCGCTCCCAGTTTGAGCTTGACAGGTTTGTCGCCCCAAAGCTCTTCAAGGTGGTAGTACTGGCGGATCGTCGGCTGCATGATGTGCGCGACGGCGGCGCCACAGTCGACGATGATCCATTCTCCGTTGGCTTCACCTTCAATGCGGGGTTTGGCAAAGCCGGCATCTCGCACCGCATCGCGCACACTGGCAGCGAGGGCTTTGGTCTGGCGGTTGGAGGTTCCTGAAGCGATGATCACGCGCTCAAAAAGAGAGGTGATGTGCTCAGTGTCAAATACCTGGATATCCTGCGCCTTGACGTCCTCCAGGCCATCAATGATGGCGCGCTGCAATTTTTGGACATCTTTCTTGTCGGCGGTGCTGGTGGTTTTGACAGTGGTGGAGGTCATGCAGTGTTTTGCTTCAATGAGGTGGAAATTAATGGGAACGGTACAGCTGATGGAGTGAAATATAACGCGCAACCGGCTCGGGGACCAGCTGGGCAATTCCCTTGGCTGTGGCGACACCCGAGGCCATCAACTGGCGGATCTGGGTGGCGCTGACAGCCATCAGGGGCAGCTTGAGCGTGAAAAAACGGTTGGCATGCCCTGTGTAGGCATCAAATTGGGTCTGGGCCAGCGTGGATTGAGCACGATCAGCTATACAAATTATAGCAAGCTCAAGAATGTCCTGCCATCGGTGCCATTGCCGGAAAGCAGCAAACTGGTCAGCCCCAAGGAACAGGTAGAGCTGGGCCTGCGGATTTTCCGCTTGCAGTGCCTGCAGCGTGTCAATCGTGAAGGTCGGCCCCGCGCGTTGCAGTTCACGGTCATCCACCACGACGCGCGGCACATCTTTAAACGCCAGCCGGGTCATGGCCAGCCGGTGAACAGGCGCGCTCAGCGCCCTGGCTTTATGCCAAGCCTGCCCGGTCGGAATGATGTAGAGGGTATCCAGCCCGAACCGCTCCAGCGCCGCCTGCGCTAGCGCTACATGCGCATTGTGCGGCGGGTCAAATGCGCCGCCAAACACGCCGATGCGCTTGGCCCCTGGGGATGATGCAGCACTCAAACCCAGTCCCGCCTCATCAGAAACTCCTTGTACAGGCGCTCTTCAGGGGAGCCGGCTTCGACCTGGCGCTGGTAGGCCCAACTCGCCAGCGGCGGCATCGACATCAAAATCGACTCTGTTCTCCCGCCCGACTGCAAGCCAAAGTGCGTGCCGCGGTCCCACACCAGGTTGAACTCGACGTAACGACCTCGCCGGTAGAGCTGGAAATCGCGCTCCCGCTCGCCATAAGGCGTATTTTTGCGCCGTTCAACAATCGGAAGGTAAGCCTGCAAAAACGAATCCGCCACGCTTTGCATCATGGCAAAGCTCTGGTCCATGCCCAGCTCCTGGAAATCGTCAAAAAATACACCGCCTATGCCGCGCTGCTCCTGGCGGTGCTTGAGGTAAAAATACTCATCGCACCATTGTTTGAAGCGCGGATATTTGTCGCTGCCGAACGGCGCCAGCGCATCTTTGCAGACCTGGTGGAAATGCACCGCGTCTTCATCAAAACCGTAATAAGGCGTCAGATCCATGCTGCCACCAAACCAGCAGACGGGCTCACGCGAACCGGCTGCAGGTGTCGCCGCCAGCATGCGCACATTCATATGCACGGTCGGCACATAGGGGTTGCGCGGGTGAAACACCAGCGAAACGCCCATGGCCTCAAAAGGCGCGCCAGCCAGTTCGGGTCTGTGCTGGGTGGCCGAGGGAGGCAGCTTGGGGCCACGCACCTGCGAAAACCCGCAACCGGCACGCTCAAACACCTGGCCACGCTCCAGAATCTGGGTGATGCCGTCTCCCTGCAGCGCTTCCCCAGGTTCTTTTTGCCAGTGGTCGGCTACAAAAGACTGGCCGTCGACCTCGGCGACAGCGCTTGTAATGCGCTCCTGCAGTCCCAGTAAAAAGGTACGAACGCTTGAAAGATCGGTCATGCTCATTGAACCAAGAAACAGTCATTGAACGCTCCCGCGTGATGAACGCGAAAGAAACGGCTATAAATCCATACTCATCAGGATTTGACGGCCCGATGTCCAATGTCCTTGCGGTACTGCGCGCCATCAAAGTGAATACCCTGGGCGACTTCGTAAGCACGCTGCTGGGCGGCCTTAACTGTGCTGCCCAGCGCCGTCACACAAAGCACACGGCCGCCAGCGGTAACCGTGCCACTGTCCTGCTTTTGCGTCCCCGCATGGAACACCACGACATCCTCAGCCGCTTTGGGCAAGCCCTGGATGACATCGCCCTTGCGGGGATGGAGCGGGTAGCCATGCGCTGCCATCACCACGCCCAAGGCCGGGCGACGGTCCCACTCCAGCTCGATCTGATCGAGCGTACCAGAGGTGGCCGCCATCATCACATCATAAAAATCAGTTTTCAGACGCATCATGATGGGCTGGGTTTCAGGATCACCCATGCGGCAATTGAACTCCAGCGTCCGCGGCAAGCCCCGTGCGTCGATCATGAGGCCGGCGTACAGAAATCCGGTGTAGGTGATGCCGTCTTTTTCCATGCCCTTGATGGTAGGCAGAATGATTTCGCGCATGGCGCGCGCATGCACCTCAGGTGTCACCACCGGGGCCGGTGAATAGGCGCCCATGCCACCCGTGTTCGGGCCCTGGTCGCCATCGAGCAGGCGCTTGTGGTCCTGGCTGGTCGCCATGGCAGTCACGCTTTTGCCGTCGCACAACACAATGAAGCTGGCTTCTTCGCCCTGCAAAAATTCCTCAATGACGACGCGTGCGCCACCTTCGTTGTGCGTGACACCCAACACGTTGTGATCGGGGCCGCCGACCAGCATGAACTCAATCGCCTCATGCGCCTCATGCAGTGTCATCGCAACCACCACGCCTTTTCCGGCCGCCAGGCCATCAGCCTTGACCACGATAGGCGCACCCTTCTCGTCGACATAGGCGTGGGCGGCCACCGCATCGGTAAAGGTTTCGTAATCCGCGGTCGGAATGTTGTGGCGCTTCATGAAAGCCTTGGAAAAAGCCTTGGAGCTTTCCAGTTGGGCCGCTGCCTTGGTCGGTCCAAACACCCGAAGGCCATGCGCGCGAAATTCATCAACAATACCAGCTGCCAGCGGCTGCTCGGGGCCCACCACCGTCAGGGCTATTTTTTCTATGAGGGCCCAGGCACGTAGCGCCTGAACGTCCGTGATATTGATGTTTTCCAGGCGTACATCCGCCGCAGTGCCGCCGTTGCCCGGCGCCACATAAACCGTTCGCACTTTGGGCGATTGAGCCAGTTTCCAGGCCAGGGCGTGTTCACGGCCACCGCCGCCCACCACTAAAACTTTCATGCTGCAGCTTTCATTGGTTTACTTTTATTCTTTCGCTTTTATTCTTGTGCTCTTGATATTGCAGTTCCAGGGTGCCTTACTCAGAAAGCTCCGCGTTATGAAAGACTTCTTGCGTGTCGTCCAGATCTTCCAGGACATCCAGCAGCCTTTGCATCTTCTGCGCATCTTCACCCGTCAGCTCAATCGTGTTGTCGGCGCGCATGGTGACTTCGGCAAGCTCGGGCTTCAGTCCGGCAGCCTCCAGTGCTTTTTTGACGGCTTCAAAATTGGTATACGGCGTCAGCACCTCTATAGCGCCGTCGTCATCCGTGATCACATCGTCGGCACCGGCCTCCAGCGCCACCTCCATGACCTTGTCTTCACTCGTACCAGGCGCAAAAATCAGCTGCCCACAGTGTTTGAACTGAAAAGCCACAGAACCTTCGGCGCCCATGTTGCCGCCGTGCTTGGAAAACGCATGGCGAACTTCAGCCACCGTGCGCACTTTGTTGTCGGTCATGCAGTCAACAAGAATGGCTGCCCCGCCAATGCCATAGCCTTCATAACGAATTTCCTCGTAATGAACGCCTTCCAGGCTGCCTGTGGCCTTGTCAATATTGCGCTTGATGGTGTCGGCAGGCATGTTGGCCGCCTTGGCCTTGTCCACGGCCAGGCGTAGACGCGGGTTGGTGTCCAGGTCCCCGCCGCCCAAGCGGGCAGCTACCATGATTTCGCGGATCACCCGCGTCCAGACCTTGCCGCGTTTGTCGTCCTGGCGACCCTTGCGGTGTTGAATATTCGCCCATTTGCTATGACCAGCCACGACAGAACCCCTTGTTTGATGGATTAATTGATTTAATCTACAGGCTGCATTTTACTTTTTCACTTACTGGACCCTTTGATGGCTGAATCCTCGACATCTCCCCTGGTGATCGCGAAGAACGCTTCAACCCAGTGCGAGCTACTGCCCGGCCTGGCCAATCGCCATGGGCTGATCACCGGCGCCACCGGTACGGGCAAGACGGTCACGTTGCAAACACTGGCCGAAAATTTCTCAAAAATTGGTGTTCCAGTCTTCATGGCTGACGTCAAAGGCGACCTGACGGGCATCAGCCAGGCGGGCCGCATTGGCGAAAAAATGGCCGGCATTCTGAAGGAACGCGGTATTGAAACGCCCGCGCCGCTGGCCTGCCCGGTCACGCTGTGGGACGTGTTTGGCGAGCAAGGGCACCCGGTGCGTGCCACCGTCTCCGACATGGGCCCGCTGCTGCTGGGCCGCATGCTCAACCTCAACGAAATCCAGGCGGGCGTGCTCAATCTGGTGTTCAAAATCGCCGATGACTCTGGGCTGCTGCTACTCGACCTGAAAGACCTGCGCGCCATGCTGCAGTATGTGGGCGAGCATGCCAACGAGTTCACCACCCAATACGGCAACGTCAGCGCCGCCAGCGTGGGCGCCATCCAGCGCGGGCTGATGCAGATCGAAAGCCAGGGCGGCGACCAGTTTTTTGGCGAACCCATGCTCAACATCAGCGACTTCATGCAGACCGACAGCGACGGGCATGGCGTCGTCAACATCCTGGCCGCCGACAAGCTGATGAATTCGCCCCGCCTGTATGCGACCTTTTTGCTGTGGATGCTCTCCGAGCTGTTCGAGCAACTGCCCGAGATCGGCGACCCCGACAAGCCCACGCTGGTGTTCTTCTTTGACGAAGCCCATTTGCTGTTCAATGAAGCGCCCAAAGTGCTGATTGAACGCATTGAACTGGTGGTGCGCCTGGTGCGTTCCAAGGGCGTGGGCGTTTATTTTGTGACGCAAAACCCGCTGGACATTCCAGATTCGGTGCTGGCGCAGCTGGGCAACCGGGTGCAGCACGCCCTGCGCGCCTTCACACCACGCGATCAGAAAGCCGTCAAGGCAACGGCCCAGACCATGCGGCAAAAACCCGGGCTGGACATAGAAACGGCCATCACCGAGCTGGCCGTCGGCGAAGCCCTGGTCAGCCTGCTGGATGTCAAAGGCCGACCCAGCGTGACCGAGCGGGTTTACGTGCTGCCGCCGGGTAGCCAGATCGGTCCGATCACGCCCCAGCAGCGCCAGCAGCTGCTGCAAAACTCACTGGTTGCCGGTGTCTACGAAAAGAGCGTGGACCGTGAATCGGCGTACGAGAAGCTCAAGGAGCGTGCGGAGGCAGCGGCTCCGCAGCCCGGAACGGCGGGCCAGGCCGCGTCCGGCGGCATTCTGGGTGGGCTGAACGACATGCTGTTTGGCAGCACCGGCCCACGCGGCGCCAAGTACAACGGTCTGGCGCAAAGCATGGCCAAGTCCGCCGTGCGCACCATGGGTTCTGCGGTGGGGCGCGAGATCATTCGTGGCGTGCTGGGCAGCCTCTTGGGCAGCAAGAAACGCTGAAAAGGCAAATCAAGAATCCACAACAAGAAAGCTACAAATTCATGAGCAACGTTCACCTGATTGATCACCCGCTGGTTCAGCACAAGCTGACCCTGATGCGCCGCAAGGACGCCTCCACCAGCACCTTTCGCACCCTGCTCAATGAACTGAGCACCCTGATGGCCTATGAAGTGACCCGCGACATGCCACTTCAGGATGTTGAGATCGAAACGCCGCTGGAAACCATGACCGGCAAGATGATTGACGGCAAAAAACTGGTGTTTGTGTCCATCCTGCGCGCTGGCAACGGCATTCTGGAAGGCATGCTCAACGTGGTTCCGGGCGCCCGTGTCGGCCATGTGGGCCTGTACCGCGACCCAAAAACGTTGGAGCCGGTTGAGTATTACTTCAAGATGCCGCAGGAAATGGAGGAACGCGACGTTGTGATCGTTGACCCCATGCTGGCCACCGGCAACTCGGCCATCGCCGCCGTGAACCGGCTCAAAAAACTCAAGCCCAAATCCATCAAGTTTGTCTGCCTGCTGACTTGCCCCGAAGGCATTGCCGCACTGCAAAAAGCCCATCCGGATGTGGCCATCTACACCGCAGCCATTGACAGGCAGCTCAACGAGCACGGCTACATCCTGCCGGGGCTGGGTGATGCGGGCGACCGCATTTTTGGAACAAAATAGGCATTCAGCCCAATAGCAGCGTGCGCGAGCAGCTTCTTTATTGATAGCGTGCCAAGGTGACTTGTGACCCCATAACCGCAGGCGTCAACGTCGCCTTCGGCCACGACTGCGTGATGGACCCCTGGCACGGCGTGTGCTGCGACTACATGCTGGAAGTGGCGCACATGGGCCTGCATGTGGCGCAGATGACGAGCCAGAAAGACACGCGCAAAGAAGCTCCAAAAGAACACATGAAGTTGCTGCCGGCAAAGCCTGAAAAGGAGGAGGAGTCGAACACTATTCGATTCGATATTAAGACCCATATCTTCTGAGGCGCTCTCGAGCTGAACATTCCTCTACGGTTTGACCAGTGGCAAAATCGCCCGCGTAGGCTAAAAACATCAACAGCGGGGAGGCAATTTGTGTCGGACTGCATGGCCTCTGCACAGCTGATCTTTTGGTGTCCGCTTCAAAGTGAATCGGACGTCTGTTTGGCCCCCCCAACGGGACGTCCGTAAGTACCGAAGTTACTTCCCTCACATTCATGACTAAACAAATACCTTCGCCGTTGATCGCTATCGTGTCAGACATCGTCTCCTCACACGAAACACATGCAAGCCTAGACAGTTTGTTCATGTACGCAGAGGCGTCAGGCGAATCTCCCGAGGGCAGCAAGCACGTCAAGGCCCAGGCGTGGCTGCGTCATACAAACAAAGTGCACTCCGAACCGTTAGCAGTTCTTGGAAAGATCATTTGCGGCTACATGGAAGATCCCGTGATGGCGGCTGACCACAAGGTGCCCGAGTGGACGACTGAGCATGAGTCCACCATCAAGAAGCGCGAGAACGTGCGCAAGATCGAGGCTGTTCTAGCCAAGAACGACCTTCAATATCGGATCGGAGGTGTACTCACGGCTGGAGGTATGGCGCCAAGTAAGACCCTCGGGGAGCTTATTAAGGGCAGGGACATGCCAGCCATTCACCGCGAGTTTGATCGCGCCATGGAAACGGTAGCTGGCAAACCGCGTGAAGCTGTATCCGCCGCTTCCAATATCCTAGAGTCAATCTTCAAGATTTACATCGAGGACAACAACCTGCATATGCCGGAGAAGCAAGACTTGCAGCCTGTCTTCAAGGTTGTCCGGGCAGACCTAGGACTCGATCCCGGCAGCGTTGAGGATCAGGACTTGCAGCGAATCATCAGTGGCCTGTTCTCGATCGTTGACGGCATTGGTGCGCTGCGTACGCATGCCGGGAGCGCACATAGCGAAGGACGCAAAGGCTACAAGTTGGAGTCCCGCCATGCGCGTTTGGCCGTGAATGCCGCGCACACCGTAGCGACATTTGTAATGGAAACGTGGGACAAGAAAGAGTCGGCGAAATCAAAGCCACGCGGGGTCGAGCTAGTTTTCAAGGACAAATACTAGTATTCAATGTCCGCTTTGGGCGCGGCCACTCATCCAGCCACACTGACAATCGCGAATGCGTGCTTGACACTTGCACAGCTATACAGCGGCCCTATGACCGCTCCCCTCCATCAACTTCACCAACACCCACAACACCCGATTCGTCAGCGTCGCAATCCCCGGCGCCTCGCCGCGCTTCACGATCAGCCCATTGAGGAAGTGAATCTCGCTGCGCTTACCGCGCGCCAGGTCTTGCGCGATCGATAAATACTGGCTGGACATGCTATGGGCGAGTTTGGACATTACAGGAAGACTTCGGCAAGTGTGCTGGCGGGGCCATCACCCTGCCCTTGTCCTGCGGGCAGGTTATCCTGCCGCATGCGTATCAAATCTTCAAGCTGGTCGACGAAAACCGCGCAGCCGGGCGCCGCTGAATGACGGCGTGGCAGACCGCGCTCTTCCTGTTGTGCGTGGCCCTGGCGACCTGCGCCCAGAACCTGACTGGTTTTGCGTTCGCGCTCATCCTGCTGGGCCTGGCCGGCCTCTTTGAGCTGGCGCCCCTGGCGGAACTCGCGAACGTGGCCACCGTGCTGGCGCTGGCTAACGGCCTTGTCGCCTTGCGCCGCTCGGGCAGAACCCTGGACGTGCCCGCCTTCCGCGACATCGCGCTGGGCAGCGCCACCGGCATTCTGGCGGGCGTGTTGCTGGTCGGCTGGCTCGGCACCAACGTCACCCTGGCGTTGCGCGTGCTGCTGGGCCTGACGGTGATCGCCTGCGCGACCGTCGTTCTGCTCCAGGCCGCGGCCTTGCGCGAGCGCTCGTCCGCTGCTTCGTTTCGCACCTGGGGCGTGATCTCGGGCCTGCTGACCGGCCTTTTTTCGACCGGCGGGCCGCCGCTGGTCTACCACCTGTACCGGCAGCCGATGGCGCTGAGAACGGTGCGGGACACACTGGTCGCAACGCTGGCAGCCAGTTCCTTGATGCGGCTGGCGATGGTCCTGACTACCGGGCAGTTCAGCGGCAACGCGCTGAAGCTGTGCCTGCTTGCCGCGCCGCTGGTGTTCGCGCTAAGCTGGTGGCTGGAACGGCACCCACCCGGATGGTCGCGGCCTACGGTGCTCAAACTGGTCTGTGCCTTGCTGCTGCTGACGGGCGTCGGGCTGATCGTTCCCGCGCTGCTGCAGATCGCGAAAACCGGAATCTGACCCAAAATTGAGTCCATGAATTACTGGCTGATGAAATCCGAACCCGAGGAATGCTCGGTATCCTCGGCAACCCAGCACTTTGAAGCGAACTGCGGTTGACCTTCCCTTCGGTGGGCGCCAGGACGCGGATAATGTTGCGTACCCAGCCAGCCGTACGAACACGCTACAACTATTAGGAACATAAAACATGGGCGCGCAGTGGAAAGCAAAAGGTAAGGAACTTGCCGCAAATGCCAGGGGAAAACTGTTCGGAAGATTGGCCAAGGACATCATGGTTGCCGCGCGCAGCGGAGCCGACCCGGCATCCAATTCGCGTCTGCGCCTGGTCGTGGAGCAGGCCCGCAAAGTCTCCATGCCAAAGGAAACCCTGGATCGGGCCATCAAAAAAGGCGCCGGGCTCACAGGCGAGGCGGTTCACTTCGAGCATGTGATTTACGAAGGCTTTGCGCCGCACCAGGTGCCCGTGATGGTCGAATGCCTGACCGACAACCTGAAGCGCACCGCGCCTGAAATGCGGGTGCTGTTTCGAAATGGTCAGTTGGGTATGTCCGGCTCGGTGGCTTGGGACTTCGATCATGTCGGCATGATCGAAGCCGAGCCCGCGGCAGCGGGCGCCGACGCGGAACTGGCCGCCATCGAAGCGGGCGCCCAGGACTTCGAGCCCGGCGAGGAAGACGGCAGCACCCTCTTCCTGACCGATCCCTCCGACCTCGATCTGGTGAGCAAGGCGCTGCCAGCGAACGGCTTCACAGTCCTGTCCGCCAAGCTGGGCTACAAGGCCAAGAATCCGATCGACCCCGCGAGCCTGGACCCTGCACATCTGGAGGAGGTGGAAGCCTTCCTGGCCGCCATCGACGCGAACGACGATGTGCAGAATGTATTTGTGGGCCTGGCGGGTTAAAGAGCCGGCGATCCCGCGGCGGACTGCTTCCCCTCCATCAACTTCACCAAAGCCCACAACACCCGATTCGCCGGCGTCGCAATCCCCAACACCTCGCCGCGCTTCACGATCAGGCCATTGAGGTAATCAATCTCGCTGCGCTTGCCGCGCGCCAGGTCTTGCGCGGTGGATGAAAACTGGCTGGGCATGCTGGCGGTGAGCTTGGCCACAGCCGCATGCACATCGCCCTGCACCTGCACGCCTTCGGCCTGGGCCACGGCCAGGCATTCGGCCACCACGTCACGCATCACGTCTTTCACGCCCTCGCCCGCCACCGTCTTGCCATACGGCAGCTGGGTGATGGCCGAGACGGCGTTGTAGGCACAGTTGAGGATCAGCTTGGCCCACAGCGCGCCGCGCACGTTGCCGGAGATTTCGGTGGGCACGCCGGCGGCGATCAGGGCTTGGGCCACGGCCTCGCTGGCGCTGGAGGGCTCAATCACCAGCTCGCCGCGGCCGTGGTGCCTGACGTGGCCGGGGCCGGCCATTTCGGTGGCCACATACACCACCGCGGCGGCCACCGCGTGCTGCGGCAGCACGGTGCGCAGCCGGTCGGCGTTGTCCACGCCGTTTTGCAGGGTCAGCACCAGCGCATCGGGCGCCAGATGCGGCCGAAGCAGAGCGCCGGCCGATTCGGTGTCGGTGGACTTGACGCAGAACAGCACCAAATTGGCGCCCCGCACCGCGCTGGGGTCCGTGCTGGCGGCCAGGCGCACATGCTCGTCGAAGGTCGTGGTCTCCATGCGCAGGCCGTCGCGGTCTATGGCTTCCACGTGCTGGGGCCGCGCGATAAGCACCACCTCATGCCCGGCGCGGGCCAGCATGCCGCCGTAGTAGCAGCCGACGGCGCCCGCGCCCATCACGGCGACTTTTAGGGATGAATGGGTCATGGCTTGCATTCTATGAATAAGCAGCATTGGCTACACAGCAACTCTCGCCATGCCGGGCGCGCTTAGAGGCCCTGCGCGCACGCTTTGAACAAGGCAGTCCAGCCCCTTCTTCGCTCCTAAAACAATAGCCTCTTGCGCCCGCCTTTATTGGGCTGCGGTCACTTTTTATTACTAAAACGGGGCTTACTCAGGTGCTGGCCGGCGGTGAGGTGCAAAGAGGGTCCATATCATCAGCGTTACATCGGTGCCTTCCGGCGCACTGAAAGCCAGCCTTTGAACTGGCAGTCTTCAGGCCTCTTGATACGCATCAGTCTCCGCCCGGCTCCAGCAGTTACGATGGCGCCTCCACTTTCTTCCGCCACTTTTTCCTGCCATGCCTGATTTTTTGACTGCCGCCCTCTACAAATTCGTCGAGCTCCCGGACTTTGCCGAGCTCCAGGCGCCCTTGCTGGCGTGTTGCGAAACCCACGGCGTCAAAGGCACCTTGCTGCTGGCATCTGAAGGCATCAATGGCACGATTGCCGGGTACCCCGAGGGCGTGCATGCGGTGCTGGCCTTTCTGCGCCGTGATCCGCGTCTGGCCGCGCTGGAGCATAAGGAAGCATGGGCCGCCCAAGTACCGTTTTACCGGATGAAGGTGCGCCTGAAGCGCGAAATCGTGACCCTGGGCGTTCCCGACGTGCATCCAGCACTCATGGCGGGCCAGTATGTCAAACCGGCAGACTGGAACCAGTTGCTGGACGATCCTGACGTCGTGCTGGTAGACACGCGCAATGATTACGAAGTGGCCATAGGCACCTTCGAGGGTGCCGTCAACCCGGCCACCCGCCGCTTTTCGGAACTGCCAGGCTGGGTGGAAAGGGAAATGGCCGAGGGCGGCAAGCTGGCCGTAGCGGGCGGCAAAAAACCCAAAGTCGCCATGTTCTGCACCGGCGGCATCCGCTGCGAAAAATCCACGGCGCTGTTGCGTGCCCGGGGTTTTGACGAGGTCTACCACCTGGAAGGCGGCATCCTCAAATACCTGGAAACCGTGCCCGAAGCGCAAAGCCGATGGCAGGGGGAATGCTTTGTGTTTGACGAGCGCGTGTCGGTCGGTCACGGCCTGAACGCTGGCGACTACACGCTGTGCCGCGCCTGCCGCCACCCCCTGAGCGAGCAAGACCGGGCCTCACCGCTTTACGAGCTGGGCGTAAGCTGCGCGCGCTGCCATGCCACCACGACCGCGCAACAAAAACAGAGCTACCGGGAGCGGGAGCGCCAGGTCGAACTGGCCGAGGCGCGCCAGCAAGCCCACATCGGCGTGCGGCAACCCGGCACCTTCTGAGTGCTGCGGTGACCTTCGCTTCCGCCGCTTCGGTCGATCGAGTCCTGCCGGTTGCGTGCTAAAAGTTTAAACATTTTAGGCCTATAGCCCATATAGAACGGGCACAAGCAGCTATTAATTAGATAGCGTTTCCGTATCCAGGCAAGCGTGATGCGCTCACGCCTCCTGGGCGTTATCTGGCACGATAGCCTCGGCGTAGTCATAGAGTGCGCCCAGTATCGCTTCCCCCCGTTCGTCGGTAGTTTCCGACAGGGCGTCTATCTCGGAAAACAGCGCGTCCACATTGCGGGCGCCGCCTTCGCCTTCCAGCAGCCGCGCAGCGCGATGCGCTTCCCATCGCTCGCTTTCTTCGGGCGTCAGGGTTTCGGCAAAGTTTCGGGCGCGGTAGCGAAACAGCAGCTCTTCCAGGCGATCGTCGTCAAAACCCGTGCGGCTGTGCGCCAGCTCGGCAGCAGGCAGCGCGCGCAACTGGTTCAGGCGACGCCGGTCGGTATTGCCGATGAAGCCGCCATACAGGTCTTCGTCCACATCGGGCTGAGCCTCCTTGGGACGCTGAAAAACCTCGGGCCATATCGCACTCATGTCGGGCAGGCCAGCGGCTTTTTCGGCATGGCGCGCTATAGCGTCCATATCGATACCCCAGCGCGCAGCCATCGCGGGCGTCAAGGTTTCCAGCTTGCGCACCACCATCGGCGACTTGTTGAGGTGAACCGATTTGAGCGGCAAACGCAGCACGCCTTCGGGCAAATCGGCAGCCTTGCTGAACAGTCGCTGGCGCAGCATGGCCACGTCAAGCAGCGGCAACTCGCTGGGGTCATGCGCCAGATCCCAGGCCAGCAGCTCGTTCTTGTTGGTGGGATGGGTCGCCAGCGGCCACATCACGGCCAGGCAGCCGCGCTCCGACGGGAACATGCCCGACACATGCAGAAAAGGCCTGGCCGTCTGGCGGCTGGTGGGCAGGCCCAGCTCGGCCGCTACGCGGTCTTTTTTGTGCAGGCCGAGGCAAAAGTCGAACAACTTGGGCTGCGCCGTGCGAATCAGGCGCGCCAGCGCAATGGTGGCACGCACGTCTGACAAGGCATCGTGCGCGGCCTCATGCAGCAGGCCGTTGGCGCGCGCCAGGTCTTCGAGCTTGAAACTGGGCTTGCCGTCCTCTTTAACGGGCCAGACGATGCCGTCAGGTCGCAGCGCGTAGGCCATGCGCACCACATCCAGCAAATCCCAGCGTCCGCAGTCGTTTTGCCACTCGCGCGCATAAGGGTCCATCAGATTGCGCCAGAAAAGGTAGCGCGTCACTTCATCGTCAAAGCGGATGGTGTTGTAACCCACGCCTATGGTGCCGGGCTTGGCCAGCACCTGCTCTATCTGCGCCGCAAACGCGTGCTCGGCCAGGCCGTGCTGCAAGCAGTGCTGCGGGGTGATGCCGGTAATCAGGCAGGAGGCTGGATCGGGTAAATAGTCGTTGGCCGGCTGGCAATAAAGCATCAGCGGCTCGCCCACTTCGTTCAACTCGGCGTCGGTGCGGATGCCGGCAAATTGCGCAGGCCGGTCGCGCCGGGGATTGAGGCCGAAGGTTTCGTAGTCGTGCCAAAGAAAGGTGTGCGGTGCCATGGTTGTTTTTCGATATTCTTAAGCAAAAAATGGCTATAACCCAAGTACTACGGGCGCAAGCAGCTATTATTTTAATAGCACCAAGAAAAAAGGCCGATAGCGTGATGCTACCGGCCTTTTGGGTTGCGCTTGACAAGAATCCGCGCTGTCAGCTGGTTTCGGCTGCTGCTGCTTCGGGCTTAGCCTTGCCTTCCCGCTTGAGTAGCGGCTGGATATCGAGCAGGACCTCGCCGTTCTCCACACCCTTCTCGTCGGTCGTCACTTTCATGTCGACAGTCAGGCGACCGCCATCGACCAGGCGTCCGAACAGCAACTCGTCAGCCAGCGCACGACGAATCGTGTCCTGGATCAGGCGCTGCATGGGGCGCGCTCCCATAAGAGGGTCGAAGCCTTTCTTGGCCAGGTATTTGCGCAAGGTGTCGGTGAAGGTGACTTCCACCTTCTTCTCGGCCAACTGCGTCTCGAGTTGCAGCAGGAATTTATCGACCACGCGCAGGATGACGGCTTCGTCCAGTGCCTTGAAGCTCACCACCGCATCCAGACGGTTGCGGAACTCGGGCGTGAACAGGCGTTTGATGTCCGCCATCTCGTCGCCCGCCTCGCGCGGGTTGGTAAAGCCGATCGTCGCCTTGTTCATGGTCTCGGCACCGGCGTTGGTGGTCATGATAATGATCACGTTGCGGAAATCAGCCTTGCGGCCGTTGTTGTCCGTCAGCGTGCCATGGTCCATCACCTGCAGCAGCACGTTGAAAATATCCGGGTGCGCCTTCTCGATTTCGTCCAGCAGCAGCACCGCGTGCGGCGTCTTGGTAATCGCCTCGGTCAGCAAACCACCCTGGTCAAAGCCCACATAGCCCGGAGGCGCACCAATCAGGCGGCTCACAGCGTGGCGCTCCATGTACTCCGACATGTCAAAGCGGAGCAGTTCAATGCCCATGATGTAGGCCAGTTGCTTGGCGGCTTCGGTTTTACCCACACCCGTGGGGCCAGAGAACAGGAAGCAACCAATCGGCTTGTCGTCCTTGCCCAGGCCCGAGCGCGCCATCTTGACGGCCGACGCGAGCACATCCAGCGCTTTGTCCTGGCCAAACACCACGCTTTTCAGGTTGCGTTCCAGCGTCTTGAGCTTGCCGCGGTCGTCATTGGAAACATTGGCGGCCGGGATGCGGGCAATTTTTGCCACGATCTCTTCCACCTCGGTCTTGGTGATGGTTTTCTTGCGCTTGGAGGCCGGCAGAATACGCTGGGCGGCGCCCGCCTCGTCAATCACGTCAATCGCCTTGTCGGGCAAATGACGGTCATTGATGTATTTGGCGCTCAGCTCGGCGGCCGCCTGCAGTGCCCCCACTGCGTATTTGACGCTGTGGTGCTCTTCAAAGCGCGACTTCAGCCCTTTGAGAATCTCGACCGTTTCCTGCACCGTGGGCTCCACCACATCCACCTTCTGGAAGCGCCGTGACAGCGCGGCGTCTTTCTCGAAGATGCCGCGGTACTCGGTAAAGGTGGTTGCGCCAATGCACTTGAGCTGACCCGATCCGAGTGCCGGCTTGAGCAGGTTGGACGCATCCAGCGTACCGCCCGAAGCCGCGCCGGCGCCGATCAGGGTGTGGATTTCGTCAATGAACAGGATGCCGTTGGGTTTGTCTTTCAAGGACTTCAGCACGCCTTTGAGTCGTTGCTCGAAGTCGCCACGGTATTTGGTGCCCGCCAGCAGCGCGCCCATGTCGAGCGAATAGACCTGGGCCTCGGCCAGAATCTCGGGCACGTCCTTTTGCGTGATGCGCCAGGCCAGGCCCTCGGCAATGGCCGTTTTGCCTACGCCCGCTTCACCCACCAGCAGCGGGTTGTTTTTGCGGCGGCGGCAAAGAATCTGGATCACCCGCTCGACTTCGTAGTGGCGACCAATCAGCGGATCGATCTTGCCGTCTTTGGCGAGCTGGTTGAGGTTGACCGTGAACTGCTCAAGCGGAGACGCTTTTTCGCTCCTCTCGCCGCCTTCTTCATTTTCGGCGGCACTCTCGCCGGCCTTGGCGGGCTCTACCGGATCGCTTTTCTTGATGCCGTGCGCGATGAAATTCACCACATCCAGGCGCGTGACGCCCTGCTGGTGCAGGTAATACACCGCATGCGAGTCTTTCTCGCCAAAAATGGCGACCAGCACATTGGCGCCGGTCACTTCTTTCTTGCCGTTTCCGGTGGACTGCACATGCATGATGGCGCGCTGAATCACACGCTGGAATCCCAGCGTGGGTTGCGTGTCCACATCATCGGTGCCGGCCACCTGCGGCGTGTTGTCCTTGATGAAGTTGGCTAGCGCCTTGCGCAAGTCATCGACATTGGCGGAGCAGGCGCGCAACACTTCCGCGGCACTGGGGTTGTCCAGCAGGGCCAACAACAGGTGCTCAACGGTGATGAACTCGTGACGCTGCTGCCGCGCCTCGACAAAGGCCATGTGCAAGCTGACTTCTAGTTCCTGGGCAATCATTGCTTTTCCTTTCGGCTTGCTTCGTTAAATCTTCACTGACACTTCAAAAGAATATTGGCGGAACTTCTCATAATTCAATGGGCTCGCTGACACATTGCAGGGGATGCCCATTTTTACGGGCCGCTTCCGTGACCTGGTCGACCTTGGTAGCCGCCACGTCTTTGGAGAACACACCGCAAACGCCTTTTCCATCCAGATGGATCTTCAGCATGATCTGCGTGGCGGTTTCACGGTCCTTGTTGAAAAACTCCTGAATGACCACCACGACGAATTCCATCGGCGTGTAGTCATCATTCAGCAGAACCACCTGGTACATCTGCGGCGGTTTGGTTTTCTGCGGGCGGCGCTCCAGAACGACCGAATCCCCGCCATTGACATCGTCAGGCCTGACAGCGGGAGCCGGAGGGTGCGCCGGAGACCTGGGAGATTTGGTTACCATGGAATTCATTCTAGCCACCGCTACCGTTCAGTGCGCCTGATAGGGAAATTGGTGGCGGTAACGCGACATTCAAGCGTTACTTTTTCATTTTTTCTACGCCAATGGAAAAACCGCCTCGGGATCGCTCCCGGGCGGCCTGTAGAGCAAATCAGCCCAACGCTACATATGATCAATCATGACCTGGCCGAAACCGGAGCAGCTGACCTGCGTCGCGCCTTCCATGAGCCGGGCGAAGTCATAGGTGACTTTCTTGGACGCAATCGACTTTTGCATGGAGCTGATGACCAGGTCAGCGGCCGCTGTCCAGCCCATGTGACGCAGCATCATTTCCGCAGACAGGATCAGGGACCCGGGGTTCACGTAATCCTTACCGGCGTATTTGGGTGCCGTGCCGTGCGTCGCCTCGAAATTGGCGACGGTGTCGCTCAGGTTGGCGCCTGGGGCAATGCCGATACCGCCCACTTGGGCAGCCAGCGCGTCGGAAACATAATCGCCGTTCAAGTTCAGCGTGGCGATTACGCTGTATTCGGCCGGGCGCAGCAGAATCTGCTGCAGGAAAGCGTCAGCAATGACGTCCTTGACGACGATGTCCTTGCCCGTTTTCGGGTTTTTGAACTTGCACCATGGGCCGCCGTCGATCAGTTCAGCGCCGAATTCCTTTTGCGCCACTGCGTAAGCCCAGTCGCGGAATGCGCCTTCGGTGAACTTCATGATGTTGCCCTTGTGCACAATGGTCACGCTGGGTTTGTCATTGTCAATCGCGTACTGGATGGCCTTGCGCATGAGGCGTTCGGTGCCTTCGCTGGACACGGGCTTGATGCCGATGCCGGAGGTATTGGGAAAACGGATTTTCTTGACACCCAGCTCGTCCTGCAGAAACTTGATGAGTTTCTTGGCCTTGTCGCTGCCCGATTCGAATTCGATACCGGCGTAGATGTCTTCCGAGTTTTCGCGGAAAATCACCATGTTGGTCTTCTGGGGCTCTCTCAGGGGGGAAGGAACACCTGCGAAGTACTGGATGGGTCGCAGGCAGACATACAGGTCAAGCTGCTGGCGCATCGCCACATTCAGGCTGCGGATACCGCCACCCACGGGCGTCGTCAAGGGGCCCTTGATGGACACCACATAGTCGCGCACGGCGTCCAGGGTTTCTTCAGGCAACCAGACGTCAGGGCCATATACCTGGGTAGCTTTTTCGCCCGCAAACACTTCCATCCAGTGGATTTTTTTCTTGCCACCGTAGGCTTTGGCAACAGCGGCATCAACGACTTTCATCATGACCGGCGTGATGTCGACGCCGGTGCCGTCGCCTTCAATGAACGGAATGATGGGCTGGTCAGGCACATTCAACGAATTGTCCGCATTGACAGTGATTTTCTGGCCTTGGGGGGGCACCTTGATGTGCTTGTACATCTGGAAAAGTCTCCGGTTAGCGCTGATGACGTCGATAACTACGCCACTTGCAGCAGTTTAGTTGAAAACCCCTAAATTCTAGTCGTAAAACTTTTTTCAAAAAATTTTCGGACATCTGTCAACGGTTTGCGAGCGGACTTCGTTACGGTGAGGCCTCCGAAAAGTTCGGGGTATTTTTTCTAATGACCTTATTAAGGAAATTCCAAATGAACAAGATCCTCGCTGCTTTGATCGCTGGCCTCTTCGCTGCTGGTGCTTTTGCACAAGCGCCTGCGGCTACCCCAGCCAAGCCTGCAATGCCTGCTGTTGCCGCTAAGCCTGCAATGCCTGCTGTTGCTGCAACGCCTGCAACGCCTGCTGTTGCTGCAACACCTGCTGTAGAAGCCAAGCCAGCCATGACCAAAGCAGAAAAAGCTGCTGCCGCCAAGGCCGCCAAAGCAGAAAAGGCTGCTGCCGCCAAGGCCGCCAAAGCAGAAAAAGCCGCTGCCGCCAAAAAAGCCAAAGAAGAAAAAGCCGCTGCCGCCAAGAAGTAATTCCTGGTGACTTCAGTCAAAAAGCCCGCCTTGCGCGGGCTTTTTTTATGCGCGTCGTTTATGCTGGCAGTTCAACTAATTCCGTGGTGAGTCTATGTTTTTTAAAACCGGTGCCCTCTCCTTCAGCAAGGCCTGCCAAGGTCTGCTTCATATGCTGGCCGCCGCCACCCTGCTTTCTCCCCTGTGCGCCTCGGCCCAAGAAGGCCCCCAAATGAATTTGCAGCGCATCAAGCTGTCTGCCGGCATGTACATCATTGATGCACAGGTGGCGTTGACGCCTGAACAGCGTGAGACCGGCTTGATGTTCCGCAAGGACATGCCCCAGCATGAAGGCATGATCTTTGTGTTTGAGCAAGCGACCCAGCAATGCTTCTGGATGAAAAACACCTTGCTACCCTTGACGGCTGCTTTCGTGGCCGATGACGGCACCATCGTGAACATGGCCGACATGAAGCCGCAAACCACGGATGCTCATTGCTCGGCCCAGCCGGTTCGCTACGTTCTGGAAATGAACAAGGGATGGTTTGCCAAAAAAGGCATCAAAGCCGGCAGCAAGCTGGGCGGCCCGGTCTTTGACGCAAAGCGCTGATTTTTGTTGTTAGCCAAATGAAAAAGCCGACATCAAGTCGGCTTTTTTGTGGGATGGGTTTAGATCCGGCTTATGCGAAGTTGGCTTCAGCAAAGTTCCAGTTCACCAGGTTGGACAGGAAGGTCTCAACATACTTGGCCCGCAGGTTGCGATAGTCTATGTAATAGGCATGTTCCCACACATCCACCGTCAGCAGGGCCTTGTCGGCCGTCGTGAGCGGGGTGCCGGCAGCGCCGGTGTTGACGATGTCCACGGTGCCGTCGGCTTTTTTGACCAGCCACGTCCAGCCGGAGCCGAAATTGCCGACAGCGGATTTGACAAAGGCTTCCTTGAATGCCGCGTACGAGCCGAATTTGGCGTTGATGGCCGCAGCCAGCGCACCACTGGGTTCGCCGCCGCCCGCGGGCTTCATGCAATTCCAGAAAAAGGTGTGGTTCCAGATCTGGGCCGCATTGTTGTATACGCCGCCGCTGGATTTTTTGACGATCTCTTCGAGCGTCATGGATTCAAACTCGGTGCCTTTTTGCAGGTTGTTGAGGTTCACCACATACGCATTGTGGTGCTTGCCATGGTGGTACTCAAGGGTTTCCTGGCTGTAGTGCGGGGCCAGTGCGTCGATCGCATAAGGGAGCGGGGGGAGCTTGTGTTCCATGATTTTCCTTGTGGTGGTTAATGAACTGTCTAATGACCGTCCGAGCCATTGTAAAAAACTAAATGAGCCGCGGTGCAGAGACGGTCAAATCGACCTCGCCGTCGGCAAGGGTAGCGCGCAATGGCTGGCCGACATGGGTCATTTTTACACGGGTGATGGGTTGGCCCTGCAGGTCGGCCAGCCAGGCGTAACCCCGTTGCAAGACCAGTTTTGGGTCCAGCAATTCAAGACGCAACTGCGCGCGTTCGATCTGCTGCCGGCTGCGCTGCAGGTTGCCCGCCACTTCTCTTGGAAAATCAGTGCTCAGGGACTGCATCCTAAGCCGCTCGTGCTTCAAGGTCGATTGCATCGCATGCTGCAGGCTTTGCGCGAGCCCCGCCAGGCGTGCCTGCTGCCGGGTCACCATGTGTGAGGGCCGGCTGATACGTGATGCCGCCCAGTCCAGACGCTGGTTGTGCGACTGCATTTGCCGGTCCACCCCGTTTTGCAGCCGCGACAACGCCAGGCCCAGCGCCGCCAGCCAAACACTTTGCGGTTGCGCGCAAAGCTCAGCCGCTGCGGTGGGCGTGGGTGCACGGACATCAGCACAAAAGTCGGCAATGGTGAAATCCGTTTCATGCCCGACCCCGCTGACCACAGGCATGGGCGAGGCGACGATGGTGCGCGCCAGTTGCTCGTCGTTAAAGGACCATAAATCCTCCATGGCGCCGCCACCGCGAACCAGCAGCAACACATCGACCTGATCTTCAGTCTGCCGCCGGTAAGCCTTGAGCAAAGCCTCGCGCAGTTCGCCTGCGGCCTGGCCACCCTGCACGCTGGCGGGGTAGATCACAACGGGTATGTGGGGGACGCGGCGCTGCAGGGTGCTCACGACATCATGCAGGGCCGCAGCACCCAATGAGGTGACCACACCGATCGCACGCGGCAGCAAAGGCAGAGATCGTTTACGGTGTGTCTCAAAAAGGCCTTCAGCTTCAAGCTTGGCCTTGAGGGCCAAAAACTGTTCAAACAAATTGCCCTGCCCGGCCTGCCGCATGGACTCCACCACCAGCTGCAATTCGCCGCGCGGGTCATACACGCCCAGGCGACCGCGCAACTCCACCAGCTCTCCGTCGTGGGGAGAAAAGTCCAGTAAACCGGCCGCGCGGCGAAACATGGCGCAGCGAACCTGCCCCTGCTCGTCCTTGAGGGAAAAATAGCAGTGCCCGCTGGCGGCTCGCGAAAAACCGGTGATTTCGCCTTGCACGGCCACAGGATTGAAACGAGCCTCCAGACTGTCCGCAATGGCCCGCAGCAGGGAACCTACGGGCCATACGCGCACACCCGCTTCACGCCCGAGGACTGGCGGCTTTTCGTGGCCGTTTGATGCATCAAACATGGCCAAAGCCCTTGATTTGGCCGGGGTAATACTCCACAGAGCACTGTCTGGCATGGTCGAAAGCGGAAGTCCCATGCGAACATCGCGGCGAATTCGTGTAACTCATTGATTTTGAATAACTTTATTCTGCTCAAAATTTAATCGTTTTGTCACATGCTCGATTTGGCGCGGTTCCCCAGCCTCCCCGATATCACTTACTCACAAAGTTATCCACAAACTTTGTGAGCTATGTCTTACAAAACCTGACCTTAAAAACATTCCCAAGGAAGCTAATGCAATGGCAGTCTGCGTGGTTTCCGTAGGCCATAATCCAACACGAATTATCTGTTTGGAGATGTGCATTGTTTTCGATCATACAAGCCGCAGGCTGGCCTATTTGGCCCTTGGTTGCCTGTTCCGTCTTGGCTCTTGCGCTGGTCATTGAGCGTTTTTCCAGCCTAAAAACCCCAAAAGTTGCACCGCCCAAACTGCTTGACGAAGCAATCACCGTCTCGCGCGCCTCTGTCCCGTCGCCCGATGTGGTGTCGCAACTGGAACAAAATTCCCTGCTCGGCGAAGTGCTGGCCAGCGGCTTCCGCGCATTGAATGCCAACCCGCGGATCAGCGAAGACGATCTGCGCTCCACGCTGGAAGGCGCAGGTCGCCAAGCGGCGCACAAGCTGGAGCGCTACCTGGCTGCGCTGGCAACCATTGCCTCTGCTGCGCCCTTGCTGGGCCTGCTGGGCACGGTTATCGGCATGATCGAGATTTTTGGTTCCCAGGCTGGCGCAGGCGGCGCCGGCAATGCAACTGGCGGCAATCCGGCGCAGCTGGCACAAGGCATTTCGATCGCGCTGTACAACACCGCTTTTGGCCTGATGGTGGCCATACCTTCGCTGATTTTCTGGCGCTATTTCCGTGCCCGGGTTGATGGCTACCTGCTGACGATGGAACTGGCCGCAGAACGCTTTGTTCGTCACCTTAACACCCTGCGCAAATGAACTTCCGTCCTCACCCGCATGATGAACCGGAGATCAATCTGATCCCGTTCATCGATGTGCTGCTCGTGGTGGTGATCTTTCTGATGCTGTCGACCACCTACAGCAAGTTCACCGAACTTCAGGTTAGGTTGCCGGTAGCAGATGCTGAACAACAGCGCGACTATCCCAAAGAGGTCATCGTCGCGGTAAGCAGTGATGGCCGCTACATGGTCAACAAGACTCTGGTGGAAGGTCGGGGAGTTGAGGTGCTCGGCGCGGCACTTGCCGAGGCGGCCAAGGCCGGCAAAGACAGTGTCATCATCATCAGCGCCGATGCCAGCGCCACGCACCAGGCCGTCATCACAGTCATGGAGGCCGCCCGGCGCCATGGACTGACGCAGATCACCTTTGCAACCCAGAGCGCCGCGCAGGCTGGCGCGAAGTAGGTCTTGGGACCGCCCGTTCGCCTTTAATTTTCCCTCCCTGTGAAGTGACAACAAACGCGTGAAACAACTCCTGCAAAAGGTTTGGCTCACACGGGGATGGCTGGCCTGCCTGCTCTGGCCCGTGGCGCAAATCCACGGCTTGGCCGTGCGTCTGCGACTGGCTTTGTACCGCGGCGGGTTTCTCCCGTCCGAGCGCTTTAGGGTACCGGTGATCGTGGTCGGCAATGTCGTGGCTGGCGGTGCAGGAAAAACACCGCTGGTGATGGCGCTGGTCAAGCATTTGCAGGCGCAAGGTTGGCAGGTTGGCGTAGTGTCGCGCGGCTACGGGCGAATCGGCCATGCGAGTCTTGAAGTCAGGCCAGAAACGCCCGTTCACAAGTCTGGCGACGAGCCAGCGCTTATAAAAAGAGCCACAGGCGCTCCTGTTTTTGTAGCCTCAAGGCGCGCTGAAGCGCTGCGCTCCCTGCTGGCAGCCTACCCAGCCACCGCCATAGTGGTGTGCGACGATGGCTTGCAGCACTATGCCCTGCAGCGCGACATTGAAATTGCCGTGTTTGACGACCGCGGCGTGGGCAACGGCTGGTTGCTGCCGGCCGGACCGCTACGTGAACCCTGGCCTGAGCGCAGGCACCAGGGTCTTCATCTGGTGCTGCATACCGGACAAAAGCCCGCTTTTGAAGGATTCACCTCCAGCCGGCAACTGGCCGATCGTGCGGTGGCCGCAGATGGTAGCCAGGTTGCTCTAACTGCCCTGCGGGGCCAGCCCTTGGTGGCGCTGGCGGGCATAGCAAGTCCTGAAGTATTTTTTGCCATGCTCAGGGCGCGCGGCTTGACGCTGGAAAAAACCATTCCCTTGCCCGACCACCATGATTTTAAAAATGGCGACCTGACCGGCTACGCAGGCCAGACTGTGCTGTGCACTGAAAAGGACGCCGTCAAACTGTTTCACATGCCGGGCCTGGCTCAGCTACACCTGCTCGCCGTACCCTTGACGTTTTCGCCCGAGCCCGACTTTTTTGCAGCGCTTGACGAACTTTTGGCTCCCATGCTTTCTTCAAAGCTTTCTCAATTACCATCAACCCATGGACACCAAATTACTTGAACTGCTGGTCTGCCCTGTGACCAAGGGGCCGCTTGAGTACGACCGCGAGAAACAGGAGCTCATCTCCCGCAGCGCCCGGCTGGCCTACCCGGTACGGGACGGACTGCCCGTGCTGCTGGAAAACGAAGCGCGAACCCTCACGGATGAAGAGCTCGGGTTGTGATGCCTCCTGAGACCTTGCCTGCATGAGCTTCATCGTTCTCATTCCGGCCCGCCTGGCCTCTACACGGCTGCCCAACAAACCCCTGGCCGATATCGGCGGTGCGCCCATGGTCGTGCGCGTGGCGCAACGCGCCATGCTGAGCACGGCCACCCGCACCGTGGTGGCGACCGACAGCATCGAGATCATCGAAAAATGCAGGGCGTTCGGCGTTTTGGCCGTGCTGACCCGCGCAGACCACCCGAGTGGCAGCGACCGGCTCGCTGAAGCCTGCAGCGTGCTCGACCTGACTGACGATGACATCGTGGTGAATGTGCAGGGCGACGAGCCGCTGATAGACCCCGCCCTGATCGACGCCGTTGCGCACCTGCTCGATGAACGCCTGGACTGCGCCATGAGCACGGCCGCCCATTCAATAGATCAACTCACCGATTTTCTCAATCCGAATGTGGTCAAGGTCGTGCTTGATGCGCGAAATACCGCACTGTATTTCAGCCGCTCCCCCATCCCTGCTGCACGCGACTTCGCAGGTGAGGCTTGGTGGGAAAATGGCCAAGAGGGCAGCACGCTGCCCAAGCCGCTGCGTCATGTCGGCATCTATGGTTACCGTGTCTGGTTTTTGCGGCAGTTTCCCACCCTGCAACAGGCACCGCTGGAACAACTGGAGTCGCTGGAACAGTTGCGCGCCCTGTGGCATGGTTACCGTATTGCCGTGCACATCACCAACGATGCACCGGGCGCCGGTGTGGATACGCCAGAAGATCTGGAACGGACACGCAAACTGTTTTCATAGCAGGACGCGCCTGGACTTGATCGGCGGTGTCAACTGCCGTCAGCGGCGTGCATGCTATCCTCTGCAAAAAAAAGCAAGTGTGGAGCCCGCATCGCGAACCGGCAGACTCCAACAGTTGTCAATCAGCCCATGAGATAGTCGGCCCGCCGACCTCCCTGTTTGACTTCCTGAATTCATAAAAATACGAGGACATCCATGAGATTGATTTTGTTAGGTGCGCCTGGCGCAGGCAAGGGAACACAAGCAACCTTCATCTGCCAGAAATACGGCATCCCCCAAATTTCCACCGGTGACATGCTGCGTGCTGCTGTCAAGGCGGGCACGCCGCTGGGGATTGAAGCAAAAAAAGTCATGGACTCCGGCGCGCTGGTGAGTGACGACCTGATCATTAATCTGGTGAAGGAACGCATTGCCCAGCCCGACTGCGTCGAAGGCTTCCTGTTCGATGGTTTTCCGCGCACTATTCCCCAAGCCGACGCCATGAAGGCAGCGGGCGTGAAGATTGACTATGTGCTTGAAATCGATGTGCCTTTTGAGGCCATCATCGAGCGCATGAGCGGACGCCGCTCGCACACCGCCTCGGGCCGTACCTACCATGTGAAATACAACCCGCCCAAGGTCGAAGGCCAAGACGATGTGACCGGCGAGCCACTGATCCAGCGCGAGGACGACAAGGAAGAGACCGTGCGCAAGCGGCTGGAGGTGTATAGCGCCCAAACCCGTCCACTGGTGGATTACTACTCCAATTGGGCCAAGACTGCGGCCGACGCAGCACCCAAATACCGCGCCATCAGTGGCATGGGCGGTGTCGACGAAATCACCGAAAGAGCATTCAAAGCACTGTCGAGCTGAGACGGTGTCTTGCATCAAAAAAGCCGTCCTATGGGCAGCCTTTTTGATGCATGGATGTCCTCACAACAACGCTGGTCTGGCTGGGCTGGACCTCAGCCCAGCAAGCGCAGCATCAGGTCTACCCTTGCCTTCACCGGGCTCAGTCCTTTTGAATCCGGGAGAGTGTCGTCTGGCTTGGGCAACACCCGGCCATTAAGGCAGCGCGTCGCGCGAACCACCTTGACCCCTGCCGCCTGCGCTTTGAGCAAAGCAGCTTCCAGTGCATGATGCAGCGTGCCGTTGCCGGTTGCAGCGACCACCAGGCCCTGCACACCCTGCGTCAGCAAGGCCTCCACCACTGCGCCGCTGGCTCCAGCATGGTTCATGACGATTTCAACACGCGGCCAGTCGGCGATGTCCGCTAAAGTTGCTATGTTTTTCATAGCTATCGGATACCGCCCTTCCTGAGCTAACGGCCAATTTCTCAATAATCTGACGAAACCCTCTTCCACATAACCGATCGGTCCGGCATCGCCTGAACTGAATGCGTCCAGCTTATAGGTGTGTACTTTTTGCACGTCAAGCGCGCTATGAATGGTGCCGGCGCAGACGGCTACCACGCCCTTTGCACCTGCGTGGCGGGCCACGGCCATGGCATCGAGCAGGTTTTGCGGTCCGTCGGGCACCAGTGCAGTCGCTGGGCGCATGGCACAGGTCAGCACCACCGGCTTGGCCGGCTTGCACACCGCCTGCAAAAAATACGCGGTTTCTTCCAGCGTGTCAGTGCCGTGCGTGATGACAATGCCCTGGACGTCAGGCCGGGCCAAAAAGTGATTGACGCGCCCCGCAAGCTGTGCCCAAACCGCAAAGCTCATGTCCTTGCTGTCGATCTGCGCGACCTGCTCGGTGATGACAGGGCCAGCATCCGCCAAAGCGGGAATCACCGCAAGCAGCTGATCGATGCCCACTTGGGCGGCGGTGTAGCCAATGTTGTCGGAAGCACTGGCCGCCCGGCCGGCAATGGTGCCGCCTGTACCCAGAATCACAATGTTTTGATGCTTCATAAAGTCTGGACTTGCATTCTTTTAAAAACTGTATAAAAATACAGCCACTGGATATTAAAACAGTTACCAAAGAGATACTGCGCCGGGTAGACCAAGACTACCCCACCCTGCTAAACCAAGGAGTCCCGGTCATGAGCGCCCTCAAAGATTTTTCGCCTCTGTCCTACGAAGGACCCAAGCTCACGGCGCGCCAGCAACAAATCCTGGAATTGATCCAGAGCGCCATCGCCCGCACCGGAGCTCCGCCTACCCGGGCCGAAATAGCTACTGAGCTGGGCTTTCGCTCAGCCAATGCAGCCGAAGAGCACTTGCAGGCCCTTGCCCGCAAAGGGGTTATTGAGCTGGTAAGCGGCACCTCGCGCGGCATACGCCTGCGCAGCGACACCCTGCGTTCCCTGAACGAATCCCGAATCAAACAGTTTTCCCTGCAGTTGCAAAACCTGGCCCAACTCGCCCTACCTTTGGTGGGGCGGGTTGCTGCGGGTAGTCCGATTCTCGCGCAGGAACATGTAGAACAGACCTATTATTTTGAAAGCAGCCTGTTTCAACAGCAGCCTGATTACCTGCTCAAGGTACGGGGCATGAGCATGCGCGATGTCGGCATCATGGATGGCGATTTGCTCGCCGTCAAACAGGCCAAGGAAGCGAAGAACGGCCAGATTGTTGTGGCCCGGCTCGGCGATGAGGTGACCGTCAAGCGCTTTCGCCGCAACAAGCACCTAATTGAACTACTGCCCGAAAATCCCGACTTCAAAACCATTGTGGTGGAGCCAGGTGAGCCTTTCGAGCTTGAAGGCCTGGCCGTCGGTTTGATCCGCAACACCATGCTGATATAGCCCACCCTTATCCAGTCGCGCAACAGGTGGCGGGCGTTTGGTCATTGGCGGCCAACACCCTGATGCAGCGGCCCCACTGGCAACCCAGCCAGTCCGAAATCCTGCCTGTGTAAACCTCTCTCAAACAGGAGTTCATCATGGGGATTGTCAGTTTCTCACGTTCACCAATTTTGTCAGTTTTACTCGCGCCGGTGCAGGCTTTAGCAGCGTGGTTTGTACCCGCACAGAACGATTCAGGCCAGTTCACCGCATCTGCGGCCGCCCGGCGAGCCCCCAGTCAGCTGACGCTGCCCTTTGCTTCAGGCAGCACCACCGTGCCGTGCCGGCCGACTACTACCGATGCCGCAGCCGCCAAATCCGGCAAAAGAGCTTCGAAAATGCCCGCCCACAGACGCCTAAGGGTTGTGCGAGAGTTTGACTCGGCCGTCAGCCCGGCTTGCGCTGGCCGCATGGTCATATCGGGTCGCATGGCAGATGTCTGCGCAGAACTTGAGCGCATGGCCCAGCGCGAGACCGCAGCGCAGTGAAATCTCCCAAACATTCAAACAGTCCCCCGCCAGGCTATTGAGTTGTTAGCACAACGGCCACCGAAGCAGGCAGCGGTACGTTGCCTTCCGATACAAGTTGAATGCTTTCAGGCATCCCTCTAGCGAGAGATGAAAAAACTTGCAGGCACAATACCGGAATGAATATTGTGATCCTCGATGACTACCAGGACGCGGTGCGAAAACTGAGCTGCGCTGCCAAACTGGATGCCTACCCCGCAAAGGTCTACACCAATACTGTCAAAGGCATAGGCCAGCTGTCAGTCCGACTCAAAGACGCCGATGTGATTGTGCTGATTCGGGAACGAACCCAGCTAAATCGGCAAGTCATTGAGAAACTACCCAAACTCAAGCTAATCGCCCAAACCGGTCGTGTTGGCAGCCATGTGGATGTTGCGGCGTGCACAGAACGCGGGATTGCGGTTGCCGAAGGCATCGGGTCTCCTACCGCGCCTGCCGAACTAACCTGGGCACTCGTGATGGCCGCCATGCGCCGCATTCCCCACTATGTGGCCCATTTGAAGCACGGCGCGTGGCAGCAAGCTGGTCTCAAATCAGCGTCAGTGCCGCCCAATTTTGGCATCGGCTCGGTCCTCAAAGGAAAAACGCTGGGCATCTGGAGCTACGGCAAGATCGGGCAAATCGTTGCCGGCTATGGCCGGGCGTTTGGCATGCGGGTAATCGTTTGGGGCCGCGAAGCATCGCGCGAGCGGGCCCAGGCTGATGGTTTTGAGATAGCCGGCAGCAAAGCAGAATTCTTCGAACAAAGCGACGTGCTCAGCCTGCACCTGCGCCTGCACGAGGCAACCATGGGCATCGTGACGCTGGAAGATTTGTCGCGCATGAAACCCACCGCCTTGCTGGTCAATACCTCGCGGGCCGAACTGATCGAGCCCGAAGCGCTGATTGCCGCACTCAATCGAGGGCGCCCAGGCCTGGCGGCTGTTGACGTCTTTGAATCAGAACCCATTTTGCAAGGCCATGCGCTGCTTCGGCTCGAAAACTGCATCTGCACGCCGCACATCGGCTACGTCGAGCAGGACAGCTATGAGATGTATTTTGGAGCGGCATTTGACAACGTCGTCAACTTCATCAAGGGCACGCCCACCAATATTGTCAATCCCGGCGCCTTGCAAGTGCGACGCTAATGTGGTGTAACAGACCCGACGACATCCATAAAAATGATGGTTTTTTTGTCAGCGAACGCAGCGAAGAGCCACCCCGGAGCAAGTTCAAGCCCCTCGGGGGTAGCGCAGTAGTATGCGAAGCGGCAGGCGTGAGGGCCGCCACCATGAAAGCACAACCCATAGCGACACCAATAGGTATCGCGTGGATTTGCAATGACACCACGCTCGGAAGAACGCAGTTTTGCAAGCCGGATAGTGTCCAACACTACACCATGACAGCCAAGCTACTTGTCCTTGAGTAGGGTCCGGTCTAGGGGGTCGAGGTCGAAATCGATCAGGTTGCGGGGTTGCTCCGGGGGTAGTTGCTCGCCAGCCTTGGTCTGGGAGAGATGCGCTGGCGCAGCCTTGTCATCAAAATCACGGCTCAAGTCGATGTCCAGGCCAAGCCGGAGTGAGGTATGGGGCTGGGTCAGGCCGAAATGTTTCTCCGGAACGAAAGGTCGCGCTGGCACATCCTTGAGCTCGGCCGACAGAGGCTGAATATTGGTTGCGGAGAATTCGGTCGTGCGGTGCGAATACCCTGACGAATCCGGCGCAAGGAACGTCGATGGTCCTCTCCGCTCAAAGTCTCCCAGTCCGGCAGGCCGCCCGACGATTTTCTTGGCAATGGAGTGGAGCAGCAGCAATTCGCGGTAGGCTCCAAGACTAAAGGCCTCGTTCCTTGAATCGGGCTTGCGGAAAATGGACTCCTCAATGACATCGAGTACCTTGGGCGTCGGCCACAGCGCCTCAATCCGCGAGAGCGCGGTCGTATAGAACTCCAGGCCCTGGGTATCAGTGGTGTACTCGTCAAACGCAGGCACTTGAGCATTGAATATCCTGTTGAAGTCCTTGCGCAGCAGCTCGTAGTCGTCTTTGCGGCCCAAGCTGTGGTAAAGGTCGAACAGGTCAAGATAGGCCAGTGCGCTGGTCTCCACGTTATCGGTGATGTGGTGGCGCAAGACCTCCACCGCCTTATCGAAGTCGCCCAGAGTCACGAAGAAGTCTGCCTGCTGCTGCACGTCGAACAGTTCTTCCACATTCACGATGCGTGGCATGCCCGTCAGACTGGGTGAAAAATCCGGACGGTCTTTCGATTCGATCGACCTGAAGTGCTTCGCCGACTGCGGCGCCTTGAAGTTCTTGAGATTCTCGACCAGGGATTCGTCCACATTGAGATTGAGATCGAGGTCCAGTTCAGACTCTGTTCGCTTGCCCGCCTCGCCCAAGGGTTTGGTCTTGAGATGCGGCGTCAGAGGCTCCTGTTCCTGCGAGGATGACGCCTGCATGTCAAATTCATTATCAGAACCAAGCCCTTTGCGCCACCAAGGGCTGCGGGCAAATTCGCTGTTTTGACGTCGGCTGTGGGTCCAGAGAAAGATGGCAGCCAGCAAGGCCTGCATCAGGAAGGCACCCAGGGTATAGACCAGCCAGTTTCGGTAGCGTTCGCTACGTGCCTGCTCAAGCTGGACCCGGAGTTCCTCCACGGCCTTCTCGGTCTTGCGGCTTTGGGCCAGTATGTTGGCCAAATCCGCCTCCAGGGACTTGAGCCTCTGGTTGTCGCGCAGGACATCCTTCGGTTGGGCGTTGAGCGCCTGCCAGAGCGCAGCCGCTGCGGCCCGTTGCTGGGCATCTGGCGATGGCATGGTCAACAGTTCTGATGAGGCGCGGAGCACCGGGTCTCGCTCGGCTGCAAGGTCCAGGGGATCAAGCTTCAGGCGGGAACGCGGGGATTTGCGGGCCGGTTCCGGCGCCGCTTTGGCAACCAGACCCGCTGACGGCAGGGCCAAGCGGCGAACTACGGTACCGCCCTTGGCTCCCGAATCTTTTTTTCGTGGGCTGCTTGTTGCAGGCTCAATTTGCGCCCTGCTGGCAGGCATAGCGCCTTTGCTACCCGTGACGTGGGTGCTGGGCTGTTGCATCGCCACCGCCGCCGCTTCACCGATAGTTTCCGGCATAAGGATGGCGCTGTCAGTCACCACCTCCGCGAGCAGCACGTACTTGCGCGTAGTCTTCTGTGAACATCCCTCGCGCACCAACACCGTCACCACGGGATCATCTACTGCGGAATTGGTCCGGATCCGGATCAGCGCTTCATTGGCGTTGGCACCCACTGCAGTGCCCGTGCTGACCCGGCTTGGCGATATCTGGTTATCTCCGAAAAAAACATCAGCTGACACACAGACCGCCGAGAAACCTTCAGAACCAGACAGTTGAGCTACCAGCGTCACGTCGAAGGGTCGGCCGACAATGGCTGCGCCGCGCATACGCCCCAAAGACACGGCCAGACTGCTGGCAGCGGCACCCAATAACACGGCACCGAATATGTATTTGAGGGACGTTTCGGTTACTTTCATGTTGTTACAGGATTTTGCCATAGCCCAGCCGCCAAGCATGGTCGGCCATAATTCAGAAATGGAACTAATTTACAAAAACGTTGGAATTGTTGGCACGGGCGCCATGGGCCGTGGTATCGCCCAGATTGCCGCGCAAGCGGGAAGCCTCGTCACGTTGATGGACGCGCAGACCGGCGCAGCTGAAAAGGCCCGAGAGGCGATCTGCGCCCAATGGGACAAGCTGGTAGAAAAAGGCCGCTTGGAGGCCGCTGCGGCGACCGGCCACAAGGCACGGCTTCTGGTGGTCAGCACACTGGCTGATCTGGCGGGCTGCGACCTGGTCGTTGAAGCCATTGTGGAGCGGCTGGACGTCAAGAAAACCCTGTTTGCCGAACTCGAGGCCCTTGTGCCCGCACACACCGTGCTGGCGAGCAATACCTCGTCACTGTCTGTCACGGCCATCGCAGCGGCGTTGAAGCACCCTGAGCGCCTGGCTGGCTACCACTTTTTTAACCCCGTTCCGCTGATGAAGGTGGTGGAAGTCATCGCCGGACTGAAAACCAGCGCAGCCGTCTGCAGCGCCTTGACCAGTTACGCCCGCCAGATGGGACACACGCCCGTGCAGGCCCAGGACACCCCCGGCTTCATCGTCAACCATGCCGGGCGGGGCTACGGCACCGAAGCGCTACGCATCGTCAGCGAAGGCATCGCCAATTTCGCCACCATAGACAGGATTTTGCGCGACCAGGCCGGTTTCAAGCTTGGCCCCTTCGAACTGATGGACCTGACCGCGCTGGATGTTTCCCATCCCGTGATGGAGTCCATCTACCATCAGTATTACGAAGAAGACCGCTACCGTCCAAGCGTCATCACGGCGCAGCGGCTGGCAGGAGGCGTATTGGGCCGCAAAACCGGCGAAGGCTTTTACCGCTATGAGGGTGGCGTGGCACAAATTCCTGCCGAAGCCCTCGTTCCAGAGGTGGCAGAAATCCCGGCGGTCTGGGTGTCACCCCGGGCGGCCCGGCGCTCGGAACTGCTGCAGCTGCTCAAAAACCTCGGCGCCCCCATCGAAACCGGCCAGTCCCCCTCGCCCGAGGCGCTGACGCTGGTTGCCCCGCTGGGTTTTGACATCACCACGGTCGCCGTAGTGGAGCGGCTTGACCCGGCGCGCACGGTGGGTATTGACCTACTGATTGATGACGCCACCACCAAGCGGCGCGTATTGGCCACCAACCCTGCTACCCGAAATGACATGCGCGATGCTGCCCATGCCCTGTTCGCCCGGGACGGCAAGCCTGTCAGCGTGATCCGGGACAGCGGCGGATTTGTCACGCAGCGCGTCGTCGCCGCCATCGTCAACATTGCCAGCGACATGTGCCAACAAGGCATCTGCAGCCCGAAAGATCTGGAAACTGCCGTGACGCTGGGGCTGGGTTACCCCATGGGCCCGCTGGCCATGGGAGACCTCTATGGTCCCACCAACATTCTGGAGGTGCTGTTCAACATGCAAACCGTCTATGGCGACCAGCGCTACCGCCCTTCCCCGTGGCTGCGCCGCCGGGGCGCGATTGGCTTGAGCCTGATGCACGAGGAAAGCTGACATGTCCGGTTCACTGAAAAGCATCAGCGAGGGCAGCACCCTCATCCTGACGTTGAGCAACCCCGAGTTCAAAAACGCGCTGGGGCCAGAAATTTACGCCGCAGGCATTGAAGCCCTCAATGCAGCCGAGAACAACCGCGACATCCGCAGCGTGGTGATCACCGGTGAAGGCGCGGTATTTTGCGCGGGTGGCAACCTGCAGCGACTGCAAGCCAACCGGCGCGAGTCGCCTGAAGTGCAGGCCCAGAGCATTGAAGGCCTGCACAACTGGATTGACGCCATCCGCACCTATCCCAAACCCGTGATTGCCGCCGTCGAAGGCGCCGCTGCCGGCGCTGGTTTTTCGCTGGCATTGGCCTGTGATTTTGTCGTAGCCGCCGACAATGCTGTGTTTGTGATGTCTTACAGCACGGTGGCGCTATCGCCCGACGGCGGCGGCAGTTGGAGCCTGGCGCGTGCCTTGCCGCGCGCCCTGGCCAGCGAGCTGCTGATGTGCGGCGAGCGCATCAGCGCCCAGCGGCTGCACGCCTTGGGCCTGGTGAACCGCGTATCTGCCGCGGGTGATGCCCTCACCCAAGCCTTGCAACTCGCCGAAAACCTCAATGCGCGCGCACCCAATGCGCTGGCCAGCATCAAGGAACTCATCAACGATGCGTCGACGAACACCTTGAGCCAGCAGCTGGACAGCGAACGCGATCACTTCGTGCTCAATCTGCATCACGCCAATGGCGGCGAAGGCATTGACGCATTTTTGCAAAAGCGCACGCCGCAATACCGCTGAAGAACGACGGACCTCGGGTTCCGATCCCGCAACAGCCCTGGGCCTCCCGGTGGTTACCAGCGGCACACAATGATTCATGCACGACACCCATGCGACAGCCGGGTGGCGCAGGAGCGCGTCCCTCAAGCGACAATGCGGGTCTTGTGAGTCACTCAAAAGACAGTCCATGGACAATCCTATTCTTACGATAGACGAAAGAGCGGCCATCAATAACGGTCGCTGGTTTTCATCCCTGTCCCCTTCCCTGAGGCACGACATACTTCGATGCGCCTACGTCAAACGCTACAAAGACAGCGAACTCATTTCAGCCCGGGGCGATGTGCCGGAAGAATGGATTGCTTGCGCCATGGGTGCGGTGCGCGTGAGCTCGACTTCGATCTCGGGCAAGCAAATTACCCTGACCTATGTGGAGCCTGGCATCTGGTTTGGCGATGTAGCGATTTTCGATGGCGAGCGGCGCACGCACGACGCCTATGCGCATGGCGGCACCACCATCCTGTGCGTAGCACGCGGCGACCTGCGCAAAATCCTGAGCCAGCATGTCGAACTGTACGAAGCCTTGCTGCGCCTGCACGCCCGACGCATCCGGCAGCTCTTCGGTCTGGTGGAAGATCTCAACACGCTGCCGCTGCGGGCGCGCCTGGCCAAGCAGTTGCTGCATCTGGTGCGCAGCTATGGCGTACCCAGCCTGGCCGACGGAAGCGAGGTGCGCATCGGCCTGCAACTGGCGCAAGAGGAACTGGCCCAGTTGCTCGGTGCTTCACGCCAGCGGGTCAACCAGGAACTCAAGTCCATGGAGCGCGAGGATGCCATCCGCATCGAGCCCGGTGGCCTGGTGGTGCGCAACCGCGAAGTCCTGATGCGCATTGCTGAAGCCGAGATTGACAAATAAAACATGACCAATTTCGACCATTTTGTAGGTACCCGGGCCGTGCCCGGCGCGCAAGCTTTTGACCTGGAGGACCTCACCGCTTACCTGAACGACCATCTGGACGGTTTCAAGGGCCCGCTGACGCTCGAGATTTTCAAGGGCGGCCAATCCAACCCGACCTACAAGCTGATCACCCCGGGCAGGTCTTACGTGATGCGCGCCAAACCTGGCCCGGTCGCTAAGCTGCTGCCCTCCGCCCATGCGGTGGAGCGCGAATTCAAGGTCATGCGGGGCCTGCAAGGCACCGACGTTCCCGTCCCGAAAATGTATTGCCTCTGCGAAGACGAGTCCGTGATTGGGCGCGTTTTTTATGTCATGGAGTTTGTTGAAGGCCGTGTGCTCTGGGACCAGGCCCTGCCCGGCATGACGAACTGCCAGCGCGGCGAGATCTATGACGAAATGAATCGCGTCATCGCCGCCCTGCACAAGGTGAAATTTGCAGAGTGCGGCCTGGCCGGTTATGGCAAGCCTGGCAACTACTTTGAGCGCCAGATCGGCCGCTGGAGCAAGCAGTACACCGCCTCGGCCGACGGAACGGGCCCCATGACCCAGCCCATCCCCGAGATGGGCAGCCTGATGCAATGGCTGCCCGCCAACATGCCGGCCAGTGCACGCGATGAAAGCCTGGTTTCCATCGTGCATGGCGATTTCCGGCTTGACAACCTGCTCTTTCACGCCACGGAGCCGCGCGTGCTGGCGGTGCTGGACTGGGAACTGTCCACGCTGGGCCATCCACTAGCGGACTTCAGCTACCACTGCATGGCCTGGCATATTCCGCCGGGCACGTTCCGCGGCATTGGCGGGCTGGACGTAGCCAGTCTGGGCATTCCCACTGAGGCCAGGTACATCCGCCGTTATTGCGAGCGCACCGGCCTGGCCACGCCCGAAACGCTTCAGGCCGACTGGAACTTTTACCTGGCCTACAACCTGTTTCGCCTCGCCGCGATTTTGCAAGGCATTGCAAAACGGGTCGAAGCCGGAACGGCTTCCAGCGCCCAGGCGGTCAGCTCGGCGGCTGGCGCGCCGCTGCTGGCCAAGATGGCCTGGGACTTTGCGCTTAAAAGCCAGGCTTGATACCAACTACTTTCTCCAACCACCGCTAACAACAACCCCTCCAGGAGACTTCATGGACTTCGATTACACCCCCAAAGTACAGGAACTGCAGGCCCGCCTGTTGAAGTTCATGGATGAGCACGTCTACCCGAACGAAGCCCGCTTCTTCCGGGAAATTGCCGAAAACCGTGCCAAGGGCAACGCCTGGATTCCCACCACCATTATTGAAGAACTCAAGCCCAAGGCGCGCGCCGCCGGCCTGTGGAACCTGTTTTTGCCACACTCCCCGCGTGCGCCCGAAGGCCTGTCCAACCTCGAATACGCGCCCTTGTGCGAAATCATGGGCCGCGTGCCCTTCGCGGCCGAGGTGTTCAACTGCTCGGCACCCGACACCGGCAACATGGAAACCATTGCGCGCTATGGCTCCGAAGCCAACATGGACCAGTGGCTGGACCCGCTGCTCAAAGGCGAAATCCGCTCGGCCTTCCTGATGACCGAACCGGAAGTCGCGTCGTCCGATGCCACCAACATCCAGTGCCGCATCGAACGCGATGGCGACGAGTATGTGCTCAACGGGCTCAAGTGGTGGTCGTCCGGCGCCGGCGATCCGCGCTGCGCGGTCTACATCGTGATGGGAAAAACCAACCCTGAGGCCGGCCGCCACGAACAGCAATCGATGATTCTGGTGCCTTCCAACACGCCAGGCGTCAATGTCATTCGGCCGCTCACGGTCTTTGGCTATGACGACGCGCCGCATGGCCATATGGTGGTGCGGCTGACCAACGTGCGCGTGCCCGCCAGCAACCTGCTGCTGGGCGAAGGCCGCGGCTTTGAAATTGCCCAAGGTCGGCTTGGCCCCGGACGCATTCACCACTGCATGCGCAGCATCGGCATTGCCGAGCGCGCGCTGGAACTGATGTGCCAGCGCCTGAACAGCCGGGTTGCGTTTGGCAAGCCCATCGCCACCCAATCGGTTTGGCGTGAACACATTGCCGAAGCCCGCTGCATGATCGAGCAGGCGCGCCTGCTCACGCTCAAGGCCGCTTACATGATGGACACCATGGGCAACAAGGTCGCCAAGGCCGAAATTGCCATGATCAAGATCGTGGCACCCCGGATGGCCTGCCAGGTGATTGACTGGGCCATTCAAGCCCATGGCGGCGGCGGCGTGTCGGGCGACTTTCCGCTGGCCTACGCCTACGCCAACCAGCGCACCTTGCGCCTGGCCGACGGACCGGACGAAGTGCACCGCGCCTCGCTGGCCAAGCTGGAACTTGCCAAGCACCTGCTGAAGTCCGGTGAGGTCAGGATGCCGGTGACGCGCGGCTCTTAAGACTTCCCAGTTTTGACTTTCCACTTTTCCGCGCCAGCTTTTGCTATAAAATTAATAGCTTTTGGCGCAGGTTTCACCTGGGCTAGAGCCACGTTTGACGTAAGAAAAATTAATTTTGGCGAATCAAACCGATGGGGAGCAGCTACACCGATTGACATCGGAAAACATCTACGGACAGCTGTAAGCTGATGTTCGTCAGATGAACTCAGGCATTCATTGCCATCAAATGGCCCGGCGCAAAGCTCAGGCTTTCCGGCGCCTCCCTGCGCTTTCCCTCGTTGGTCTTCGTGAAAATTGTCACATTGCATGCATTTGATACTACGTCGGGAACTACGCGATTCAATCGTGCAAAAAGTGGCTCCGCCAACTTTTACCAACACCGCGCTCTCGGGCTCAGACCAGTATTTTTTCCCACTTGTGGATGTCGTGACCTGTGCTGGTGTCCGCGACGAATCTCAGACTTTAATCGTGTCCGTGCTTTGTAAGGCGCGCGCTAGAATCGCGCTGTGTTCCAAAATGTATCCACATTGCATCTATTGATATTTCCGCTCGTCCCCGCAGCCTCATGACTATCAAAAAGCTCGGTAGATACGATGTCGTCCGCGTGCTGGGCAAAGGCGCGATGGGGTTGGTGTACGAGGGGCGTGATCCCAATCTTGATCGTCGCGTAGCGATCAAGACCATCCGGGTTGAAAATCTGTCTGAACAGGCTGCCGCTGAATACGAGGTGCGCTTTCGCACCGAAGCGCATTCCGCCGCTCGGCTTCAGCACCCGCATATCGTCAGCGTTTATGACTCGGACCGTGATGGTGATGTGGCTTTCTTGGTCATGGAGTTCATTCAGGGCGATGACCTGAAGTACCACCTAGACAAGGGCGATCGTTACACCCTTGAGCAATCCGCAGGAATCATGGCCGACCTGCTGTCGGCCCTGGACTATGCGCACCGGCAAAACATTGTTCACCGTGACATCAAGCCCGCCAACCTGTTGATTGAACCAAGCGGTCGGGTCAAACTCACCGATTTTGGCGTCGCCCGTATTCAAGACTCCGGAGACGCCACCCGAACGCAGGGTACCATCGTCGGCACCCTCAGGCACATGGCTCCCGAGCAGGTGCAGGGCCTGCCGGTAGACGCCCGAGCGGACCTGTTCGCTGCAGGGATCGTGCTGTACCAGTTACTCACAGGCACACGGCCATTTGACGCTGACACCGACTTCGCCATCATTCAGCAAGTGGTTGGACACACGCCTCCCGCACCGACAGCGTTCAATCCCAAGCTGCCCCCTGCAATGGATGCGGTGGTGGCCCGGGCGCTTGCCAAATCACGTGACCAACGCTTTGCCACCGCTGGGGAATTCGCGTCAGCGCTTCAGGCAGCCTGCAAAGACGCCGCCGAACCCACCTTGGTTCCTCCGGCAAGCCCGTCCCGGTCAGCCAGTCATTCCACCCGAACAGACACCCTGCGCACCGGCGAAGCCCTGACGGGCGCTCAACCCAGCACCGTGTCGGGTGTGTCCTCCGTCACCCAGGAAATTGAGCTGGTCTACTGGAAAGAGATCAAGGACTCCGACGATGTTGACGACATTCAGGTTTTTCTCGCTCAGTTTCCCTCTGGTATTTATGCCGCACTAGCACGCCGGCGACTCAGAAAACTGGGTGTGCTGGCCGGTGAAGATTCAGATATCAGCACGCCAACGGGAACAGGCACGCTGGCGATGCCCAGCTCGGCCCACCAGATGGACAAGACAGTGTTCGTTCCGGGCGGCGGCAGGGCTGACGCAAGCGGTATAAATGGCATAGGCGGCAAAAGCGGCGCAAGCGACCCAATCGGCACAGGCCGCGAAAATGCTGGCATGGGCCCCAATGGGTCCGCCGAGGCCACAGGTTCAGCAGGGGCACAGCCGCCCGCACCGTTCACAATAGTGATGCGCCAGCCAGAAGAAAGCTCGGCCAATACAGTGCTGCGCCCTCAAAATTCCGGGCCCGCCAGCAATGCACTGGCCGTAGCGGCCGTTGCTCCCCCGAAGATTTCAGCGCCTGCTGGGATACCTGAGCCACCGGAGCGCCACCGCCAGCCATCAAGAACTCACGCAAGAAAACGCCAAGCACCGCCGGACAAGTCCGACAAGCCCCATCCATGGGCGTGGTTTCTGGCAGGCCTTGTGGCCTTGGCTGGAAGTGGCTTCGGCTTGACGCTTTTGCTGTATAGCGGCACGCCGTCGGCCTTGCCTGTAACAGCACAATCGTCACCGCCGGCCATGTCGGCCGCAGCGCCAGCCATCTCACCACCGCCAACTACGATCGAAGCAGCAGTCCTGACCGTTGCTCCGGCAGCGTCAGTGCCTGCCGTTGCGTCTGGTTCAGCGCCAAAAGCACCCGCTGCAGTTGCCCGAAAGCCCGCTGCGAACAAAAACACGCAGGCTAAACAAGCGAAGGCAGGTGCTGCGAGCACTGCGGCAGAACCCACGTTGGCAGATACGTCCTCCGTCGTGCCTTCGCTTACCCCTTCGCCCCCCGCGCTCCGGGCGGTGCAAGGCGATCCACGGCAGGCCTGCGAAGACCGTATACTTTTAAGCTTTCAGATTTGCATGGCGTCTCAGTGCGCCAGACCGGTATTCGTCAATCATCCCACTTGTGTAGAACGGCGAAGCATGGAGCAGCGAAGGCATGAGACAGAGCAGAGCCGGTAGGCGTTTTGGGCCGAAACGGGAGAGTCTGAATTTGTGTGTG
>DFWY01000128.1 GCA_002381615.1 Polaromonas sp. UBA4122
GATGATGAGCAGCACCAGCATGATGTCCACCATGGGCGTCATGTTGATCTCGTTCATCACGTCATCGCTGTCGTCTTGAGTTCCGAAGGCCATGAGGCGACTTCCTTTAAGCTTTTTTCATCGGCACAACATTGGCCGATCCGCTGGTGTTGACGCGGGCGCCTGTCACAAAGTAGGCGTGCAGGTCGTGCGCAAAGCGATTGAGCTTTTGCAAAATGCCTTTGTTGCCGCGCACCAGCGCGTTGTAGCCCAGCACGGCGGGAATGGCTACGGCCAGGCCCAGCGCCGTCATGATCAGCGACTCACCCACCGGGCCAGCCACCTGGTCGATGGTGGCCTGGCCTGCCGCGCCTATGGACAGTAACGCGTGGTAAATACCCCAAACGGTGCCGAACAGGCCGACAAAGGGCGCGGTGGAGCCGACGGACGCGAGGATGGCCAGGCCGGATTGCAGCTTGGCGGTGAATTCGTCGAGGGTGTTGCGCAGCGTGCGCGTGACCCAGTCGCTCATATCCAGGGCATCGTGCAGTTGAGCCTTGGAATTGAGGTGGTGGAGGGTGGCCTCACGTCCTTCGAGCGCCAACTGGCGAAAAGGGCTAGCGGGGTCTGTTCCCAGCTTGGCAAGGCCGGTCGCGAAATCTTCGCTGTGCCAGAAGTCTTCAGCCGTCCTGGCCATGTTTTTGTACTTGATCAGGTCCAGTGTCTTGATGATGATGACCATCCACGAGGCAAGCGACATGATCAGCAGCAGCAAGGCCACCGATTTGGTGACGATATCGCCCTGGCTCCAGACGTTGGCAAGGCCAAATTGGGAATTCATGAATCAACACTCCTCAGTTCAAAATTACTGACGCAGTTCCCAGCTGATGGGGACGTTGAAAGGCATGGTTTCCGGAACACCGTTGCGCTTTCCAGGCACGTAGCGCCAGCGCATGACGGTCTCAAAGGCGGCGTTATCGAGGCGTGAAAAACCGCTTGACCTGACGAGTTCGGCGCGCTGGGCTTTTCCATCGGGTCCGATCCAGACCTTGTAGACGACTTTACCCGTCTCGCCCAGGCGTGCGCTCAGGGGGGGGTAAGGCGGCTTCTGGTTTTGCAGGTAGTCGGCACTGTTTGACGGCAGCTGAAACGTGACCAGGGCGGGTGAGGCTACAGGAGCATCAGTCGCTGCGGCCACGGGGGCAGGCGCAGGCGCAGGCGGAAGGGGCGGTGTGACGATGTCCGTCGGTGCGTCAAGTGAAGGTGTGGGGTCGGCAATGGCCAAAGGCAGCGCTTGCGGCTGAAGGGACTGAACGGGCGCTTTGGGCACCGTCTTTTTTTGCGCCATGGGGGTGGGCTGTATCGGCACCGGAGGCACCGGCGCAAGCTTGGGGGTGGGCGGGTCGACAAATTGCGACAGGACCTCGGCGGGCACCACCAGTTCCGCGCTATGCATCAGCAGGCCGCTTTGCAGCACCCAGATAAATCCAACATGCAGAGCCACCACCACGAGTGCAATCATTGCATTGCGGCTCAGAGGCAGAGGCAGAGGCAGAGGCGCCATGTCTGCGGGCGGGGCAGCGGTGCTTGAGAAGGCGGTGGCGTTCATCAGGGGATGGGTTGGGGCTCGCATGCCCACCAGCGTGGCACGGCTACCGCCAAGTTTAGCGTGGGAAGCTGGCGCCCTTTTGATTGGAAAAAATAGCCCCCAAGGTGCTTCGTTGTTGGGTTTCTCCGCTGGTTAAGGATGAAATTGGCCTTTTGCCAAATAAATACGGGCATAAGAAGCTATCAAAAATATAGCAAACTGGGTGTGGCTCGGTAAGGCGGTATCGGCAAAAAGCATGGCTCATCGACCCTTAAATGATCCGTTAAGCGGCCAGCGCAATCACTATGGCTGATTCGTCGATGAGCGCGGTGACGCGGGCTTTGGTTTTCAAGCGGCTGCCTGCTTTGGCAAACCCGACCAGTTGCAGGCCGCCATCGAGTTGCAGGGACACTTCGTCGCCCGTGGCCCCGCGGCTGATGCGCACCACCCGGCCGCTTAATGCAGGGTTACTTGAAGACTTGTTGGGGTTTGAAGGCGCGCCGGAGTCAACATCACCGGTCTGTTGCGCGGTTACCAGAACCGCCGTGGCTTTGCAAAGCGCCAGCACCGCTTGCCCTTTTTTCAGGTCGAGCAGTTCCGCACTGGCCCGGGTGATGCGCGAAACGAGCCGGGTATCGCCGGCCAGCATGAGATACACCCGCACCATCTGGCCCATGGCGTCGAGCTGCTCCACCTGGCAGGGCAACTGGTTGCGCATGCTGGTGCGCACACCGATGTGTGAGAGCGCTGGTGCGGCGAAGGAAGGCGTCAGAGCGCCCGCATGGGCCTCGGCCAGCACCTGTTTGCGCGACTCGGCCAGCCGTTTGGACACCGCCAGCAACTGCTCGCCGGCCTCCGTGATTTTTGCGCCGCCGCCACCGGCACCGCCCACAGCCCGCTCCACCAGCACCACGCCCGCCAGGTTGGTCAGCGTGTCGATGGCTTGCCACGCGGCCTTGTAGCTGACCCGGGCTTGCCGCGCGGCCTGCGAGATGGAGCCACTGCTTGCGATCAGGCGCAGGATTTCGATGCGCTTGTCGGCGGGCTCGTGGCTCAGGGCGCTGTCGAATGACAGTGCGGTCGCAGGGGCGTTTTTCATGGGCTTATTTTGAGACTGGCCTGGCCAGATATCGCTATTCTAAAATAGAATAGCGAAAACATTGAATCGGCTCCGGCAAAAAACTGGCTCCCGCCATCCTCAGAACGTGCCGGCTTTTCATTTTTTTGCTCTCCGTCATGCACTCCTTCAAGCACTGGAGCGTCTCTCATGCGTCAAATCGTCTTGCGCTTACTGCCAGCCCTGCTGGTCCTGCTGGTCTCTGCCTCGGCCCTGGCGGATGAAGTCCAGGTCGCGGTGGCGGCCAATTTCACCGCACCCATGAAGCTGATTGCCGCAGAATTTGAGAAAGAGACCGGCCATCAGGCGGTGTTGTCTTTTGGCGCGACCGGCAAGTTGTATGCGCAAATAATGAACGGCGCACCCTTTGATATTTTTCTGGCGGCCGATAACGAGCGGCCCGCCAAACTTGAAAAAGAAGGGGCTGCGGTGGCAGGCAGCCGTTTTACCTACGCCACCGGCAGGCTGGTGCTCTGGTCGCCCAAACCGGGTACGGTGGACGAGCAGGGCGAGGTCCTCAAGACGGGGAACTTCAAACATCTTGCCATCGCCGCCCCGAAACTGGCTCCGTATGGTGCCGCAGCTATGGAAACTCTGACCAGGCTTGGGCTGCTGGCCAGCCTGGAGCCCAAACTGGTGCAGGGCGAGAGCATTGGCCAGACCCTCAGCTTTATTTCCACGGGCAATGCCGAGCTGGGCTTTGTCGCACTCTCCCAGGTGGTCGAAGGCGGCAAGATCAAAACCGGCTCAGGCTGGATCGTTCCCGCCAAGCTGCACAGCCCGATTCGTCAGGATGCAGTGTTGTTGAAGCGAGCGAGCCAGCACAAGGCGGCGTCGCTCCTGCTGTCGTTTCTTAAAACAGACAAAGCCAAGGCCGTGATCCGTTCGTTTGGCTATGAATCCTGAAGGCGCGATGCTCCATGCTGGATGAAGTAGCTCTACAGGCGATTGCGCTGACCGTCAGGCTGGCGGGTACGAGCACGCTCGTGTTGCTGCTGGCTGGCACGCCCCTGGCCTGGTGGCTGGCGCGCACGCGCTCCTGGCTGAAAGGGCCGGTGGGTGCGCTGGTGGCCTTGCCGCTGGTGTTGCCGCCGGTGGTGCTCGGCTTTTACCTGCTGGTGCTGACGGGTCCGCAGGGACCTGTCGGCCAGCTCACGCAGTCCCTGGGCTGGGGGCTGCTGCCTTTCAGCTTCGCCGGGCTGGTCGTCGGCTCTGTGTTGTATTCACTGCCTTTCGTGGTGCAGCCGCTGCAAAATGCTTTTGAATCCATCGGTGACCGGCCGCTGGAAGCCGCCGCCACCTTGCGCGCCTCGCCACTGGACACTTTCTTGACCGTGGTGCTGCCGCTGGCCCGGCCCGCTTACCTGACCGCCGCTGTCATGGGCTTTGCGCATACCGTAGGGGAGTTCGGCATCGTGCTCATGATTGGCGGCAACATTCCCGGCAAAACGCGTGTGATGTCGGTGCAGATTTACGAGCATGTGGAAGCGCTGGAATACACCCAGGCGCACTGGCTGGCCGGTGGGCTGCTGGTGTTTTCATTTTTGGTGCTGCTGGCGTTATACCTGCTCCAGCCCGCTGGGCACCATCGGGGGCAGGGCGCATGAGGCCAGACGATGCGCGCCTCGATATGTCTTTTCGTCGGGTCTTGGCGGATTTTTCGCTCGATGTGACCCTGCTTCTTCCCGGACGCGGCGTGACGGCGATTTTTGGTCCATCGGGCTCCGGCAAGACCAGCTTGCTGCGCAGCATCGCAGGCCTGGAGCGCGCTGGCGCGGGCCGTCTGGTCGTCAATGGCGAGGTCTGGCAGGACGATGCCAAAGGCATTTTCAGGCCGGTGTACCAGCGCCCGCTTGGGTTTGTGTTCCAGGAGGCGAGCCTTTTTTCGCACCTGGACGTCCGGGGCAATCTCGACTACGGGCTGCGCCGTGTGCCCATGTCGCAACGGCGGGTGTCGCTGGATCAGGCCATTGAGCTGCTGGGCATCGAACGTCTGCTGCAGCGGCAGCCCGGCACGCTTTCGGGCGGCGAGCGGCAGCGCGTGGCCAT
>DFWY01000119.1 GCA_002381615.1 Polaromonas sp. UBA4122
GAGCCAGTTTCAACGGATTTACAGAGGTCACCAAATGGGTGAAGCAAAAAGACGTCAACTTCTTGTTCAAACGCAAGCCCTTGAGGCCATGGTGGTGGACACACCCGGTGGTCGAATCCACCTGCAGTGGGACCATGCTGCCAGCGCCACACCGAATGCACAACTGACGTTCTTTGCCAAGTTCTTGACCACCACCGGCGTCTATGAATCCTGGGTCAACAGCTGAAGGCGAAGTTGCAAGGCACCTTGAAGGCGGCCGGGATCGCGGGCTACTTGATGGAAAGCGGCAAAGTCTCTGATCTGCCCGCCTATTTCAGCAATCAAGTGTCTGAGAAAACCGGCACCCCCAACACCGGCCGCATGATAGCTGGTGACTGGTCGCAGGTGATGCTGGGAATTTAGAGCGAGATTGACCTCCTAGTCAACCCGTTTGATTCATTCGCTTACCGCCGCAGCGCCTATCAAAGCCGCCGCCCTGCTGCTGATCGCTGATCTGTACAAAAACAGGGAGGGGGCAGACGGAGCGACAGCTCTACAGCAATCAGGCTTATATGAGCCGCCTGCTTAACCCGTATCGAGTGCTCACAGCATGATTACCGGCCAGCTAGACCAACGCGTGACTGTGGAGCGCGCCACCACCGCTCAAGAAGACAGTGACATGGGCCGCGCTGGCCACCGTATGGGCTGCTGTGGAGCCGCTGGCATGGCGTGAGTACATCGCCGCAATGTCCGCGCAATCCGAAGTCACCACCCGCATAAAGATGCGTTACCGGCCGGGAATCACATCCGCCGATAGAATTATCCACACGGCACGATTTACAACATCGTGAGCGTGATTGACTACAAAAGCGCAAACGGGACCTGGTGCTTATGTGCAAGGCCAGTTCGTAGGCTACTGGCAACGTCTCAAATTCTGGCAATAGAGCGGAAAACAAAAAAAGCCTGCTATCGTTTAAGTAGCAGGCTATTCAATGCCTATAAGGATTATCTGGTGGGTTCTGCGATATTCGAACTCGCGACCGACGGATTAAGAGACGCTGCACCAGGCCTTGGAATGGGTTTTGACGTCAACCCTACATCAATAAAATCAAGCACTTACGTGAACTCAACCGAGTTCAACCGCAAGTGTTCGAAGCCCTCCGAAGCCTCCATCGCTATCAAATTCGCTATCAAATGGAGACCTGCGGACCAGCGCAGTCTAGCGCCTTCCAGCGCTGGCGGCAAGCGGCGGTGCCCAGCACCACCAACGCACAAGCCTCGACCGAATCAGCATCGACCCAGGGCGCCCCTACCCTGCATTCTTTTAGCGTCCTGAGACAGGTCCCCTACCTGTGCTGAACCTTGGCCGCATCCAGGACGGTGAGCGTGTCGCCGTCTGAGACACCCACGACCTTGCCAACAATGTTCTGGGCGCTGGCAAACGAGAGACTCAGCAACAGCGCGAGGGTTAGGAAAATGCGTTTTTTGGTGAGGGTCATCCGGCAAGCATAACGGCCCGTCCATTGCCTTCCTCTCCAAAGTTTCAGCGCTGAAACTCAGGCTAGGGGTTGGGCCCCGAAGTGCATGAGGCACAACGCAGACTCCGCAGACCGGCGCCGCTGTCGTTCTGTGGCGGTGGCATCGAAGTCATCTCAGCATATTAGGTCAAATCGCCTGGAAGTCTGAGCGACATTAAAGAGCCGAGCCTGCGGTCACGAATAAGTGACGAGAGCAAAAGAAAAGGGAGCTGAGTTTCCCCAGCCCCCTTATTCAGAAGTCAGCTCGCTTATTTGGCAGCAGAGGCTGCAGGTGCGGCAGCATCAGCCTTCTTGGCGGCGCTAGCTTTTTTTACTTTCTTAACAGTGTGCTTCTTTGCTGTAGTTTTTTTCACTGCGGGCTTCGTCTTTGTGGTTGTAGCAGCTGGCGCAGTCACAGCAGCGGGAGCGGTCGCACCTTCATCCTTTGGAGCGACAGGCGCCTGAGCGAACGACACAGCAGCAACACTTGAAAGCAGCGCAGCAGCGATAAGGGTCTTGATATTCAACATGATTAGTACTCACTCAAAAAACGACAGTCGCAGTAGCTCCGACCATCTCGAGCGAGCCAAAGTTTTATTCTGGCTTGTAACTGTGATGAAGATGGTTACTTCTTCGCTTACTTCTAGTCCGGAATGACCGCGCCGACTACAGCGCCAGTCACTTGAACGCCCGTTTTGACAACCGTGGCGGCCACCGTCACTGCCGCATCGGCAACGGCCACGACTGCGCACCCGCTGCACATCAGAACGGCCAGTGCGACCATGGCTTTTGCTGCCCCATCGACAACTCGCTTCATTGAAACTCTCCAGATGTTTTGGGTGCAATTATCGGACCCCAGCCGCAGACGAGTGAAACTCGCAGCCTCGGCCGAAAAAAACCCGGCGCTAAGGCCGGGCAGAACCCACCTTCAGGTGGACCGTGTTGGCGCCAACACATGGGCACCTCCGGGGCAGGATTCAGCGTAAAAACGGACACTGAATCAACCAGCCATACGTCCGGTGTTGTTTGCTCTCGGTCACCCAGGCAGTCCAACCATCGCGCGATATCTACCCCGGTCGCCTGAAGCTACGGCGACGCGCGTGCGTCGTATGTGATTGATTGCACCACGCCAGCACGAAAGCGCACCGTCGCTACGAGATTGCCGGGGCCACGGTCGTACAACCATTCTTCAATTTCCTGGCATGGAAAGATGGTGCTGGCAAACGGCTCTGGAACAAGCTGGAACCCTGGGTAATAGTAGACCGGTGCACAGAATGAGTCTTTGAGCAAAGGCTCCCCGCAGCGGTAACGGACAGACAACCTTGAATCGCCAATTTCAATACTGTGGCCATTGCAGCGTAGCGTTTCTGAATGCGCAGGCAGGAACAGGACTGAAAAGACAGTAGCAAAGCAAATGCGGATAAGAAATTTCACATTTCCTCCTTTCGCACCTATCGGTCCCGGGTGGAATAAACGGCCTATCGCCTATGGTAGCGGACACGTCACTTTCATGCGTCAGGCTCGAAGGAAGAGTTGGACTCGGTTTGTTGGGTTGATAAGCCGTAATATAAACAGCGGGACTGTACTGAACACCTTCAACTTTGAAATCAGTGTCCAGATGCCCAACGTCAATTCAGTCCTCGTTCAGTCCGCCCCCCGTACTTCACTTTCACATGTTCCTCTCGCGAGACCAAAGCGATTGGAGGCGCGCCCGAATTCCTCAGGGGAGCTTGTCCTGATTCGTGGACTGCCAGGAAGCGGGAAAAGCACCATGGCCAAGGATTTGGCCACCCAGGGCTACCTGCACTTCGAAGCCGACATGTACTTTGAACTCGATGGCCATTACCGGTACGACGCCTCATGCATTCGTGAAGCTCACAGTTGGTGTCAAAAATGACCCGCCAGACGCTCGCCAAGGGCCTGAAAGTCGTTGTGAGCAACACGTTTACACAGTTGCGGGAGATGGAACCATACCGGTCAATGACCGACAGTATTCGGGTGGTTGAAGCCCGCGGCAAATGGCAGAACACGCACGGCGTCCCAGTGGAAAGGCTTGAAAAGATGGCGCTGCGTTGGGAGCCACTCAGAAATCCGAAAAATTTCACAACTGCAGGGTCCTTCGACTGAGTTCAGAAGGGTCTGGGGTCAGTCAGTGTTGCGAATGGCGGCTTTGTGCCCTTATGTGGAGCTCTACATAAGGGCACTTATGCATAGGACCCAGTTATGGATAGCCTCCGGTTCGATGGCGGTCCTGTCAGCGGCATCTGGGGGAGTTGGCTGGACTCTGGCTCTACATAATTTCAATGCCCAGTCAGTTTCCAAATGCGCGCCCTGAGGACGACCCATGTTTTATGGATGATTGAGTGCTGCGGGTCGGTGGTCACTCTGTCATTGAGCGGTCTGAGGCAAGGGAGCAGCAGTAGTCTCTTGAAGCCGTACATGACGTTCTCAGTTCAGGGTTTTCAGACCTCAGTGGAGCAGCCCAACTTATGCTGAGCGTTCAGCGTGTTCCAACCTGCGAAGCCAATGTTCATGCGGCCTCCGGTCGTACTGGCACACGAACTATTCATAACTGGGTCCTATGCATAAGTGCCCAAAGCGGTCATTGGCGCTAGTCCGGGGACAGTCAAAATTGCAGCGAGACGCGCCGGTCAGGCCAGCTCCAAAAACCGACGGTGCCGATAGTCATTTCATCGAACTGACTCGTAGACGACTATTTCCGGAAATCGTCGACTCGTTGCGTTTTGGCTTGTTTTGACAAAATTTGGACCAAAAGTATCGCAGCTGCAGAGCTTGCCAATGTCGGCGACGTGGTGATGATTTGCGCCAAGCCATGGACAGCTTGCATGCTGACTTGCTGTATCCAATTGGCCAGAGCAATCACATCACCAGTTTGAACTTTCTGTGTCTCATCAATGCCTACCCGTAAACCAGGCGACGCACCTCGAAGGCGGATGCCTAGAAAGATTCCGTTGGCAATGGCAACCAGGGAAAGCAATCCCAATGGTCTCATTAATCGCTCTATCAAGCGTCTTTTCTCGACTGCCGGTGCAATCTCAAACACTTTTCCAATCAATTGTGAAAGCATGTGACTCTTTGTGACCGGTGGTGCCGACTGGTACTCCTCGGCAACCAGTTGTTCAATCGGAATTTCTGGACCTTGAAGCGCCGGCTGGACCGATGTATGGACTTCTATCTTTTCGTTCACGTTCATTGAATCTTCTCTTAACGTTTTGTTTATTCCAAACACCCTCGAACTTCATAGCTCTCGAACCGAAGGATTTACAGTGTCAGGGCCGCACATAAATGCGGGGTTGAGAAATGTGCTTCTCTTAAATTTCGAGTGGGTTGCCGGGCTGGGGAAATGCCCGAAAAACCCGACTGCAGCCTGGCTACCTGGACATCCAACGTGGGGATGAGTACCGCTAAGCGACCCTTGAACCGAGTTCACTCTATCCTGCTACAAGCCGCATGAATGCTTGCTTTCCATCTTCGCCGAGCTTCGGAGGCAGGCGTGGTCAGTGCATCGCCTCACCGCGGCCTTCCTGACAAGCCTTCCTTTCCAGTCCCCGAAAAACGGGCCGATTTCACCCACTTAAATTTCAATAGAGCCAGAAATGTCAATCAAAGGCAAACATTGGTCCTCTTGAAAGAGTTTTTCACAGGACATCGGACACAAGGTTTACTGATGATTCTCCCGAGAAGAATTGCATGCAATTTGGAGGCTGCTGCCTTGGCCAGTACATGCCACTCTGCAGGGGAGTGGTCAACTTCGGTCAGGCCTTTTTGGCCCAGGCACTGCACCAGCCTTTGGCCGTCACGTTCTTGCCTTGGAAAACCGGGCAGCCCCCCGCTGAATCACCAGCCTTGCCCAAGTACAGGGCACACCCGCTGCACTGGCTGCCGGCGATGTAGGCCTTGAACTTGATCTTGTCGACCCGGATGGCGTCATCCACGTACCCGAGCGCAACGGCTTGAGCATCCTTCTCGCCGACCAGCGCGGCGACGCCCATCACTGGCGCGGTGGCAGCGTAGGTGGACTCGATGACTGCCGAGCAGGCGGCGAACAGCGCGACGCCAGCTGTAGGCGCGATTTCAATGAAGCGGCGACGCGTGGTTGTGATGTTCATTTCTATTTCCTTCATTCGATTAACTTTGGGACCTTCGGGCATTGAAAAGACGCTGCAGTCTCAGGTTGGGACGACTCAACTCAAAGGGTCCCGTTTGCGCGAAATTGGCGGAATTCGTAAGACGTAGCCACCGCTTCATTGAGGAAGAAATCGCGCGCTGTCAGCGGCAACAGGTAAACCGGGTCAGTTCATTTTCCTTGGCGCATGGTAGGTCCGACAAGAGCTACTCGTCTGTGCGCTCACGCACATTAGGAGGATGAAAATCTGAGACGCATTCGAATGGTTGTCCGCTTTTGGTCGCGTCCTGACATATGGATGCGTAGAGGAAAGGGTCACCAGTGTTTTACGACAAGGCAACAGCCCTTACGGCGGCCAGCCTCAGGTCGGGCTATCATGTTCATCAGTGAAATGTAGAAAGCACGTTCAGGGATGAGACTCGCAATCGGAATTATCGTATTGGCGCCGCGCTGTGGGAGGTGAAACTGTGGACGACCGGCGCGACTAGCGGTTGGGTTTCTACAGATGTCATGGTGGGTGCAGGACTCGGAGTTATTGTGGTCGCTTGGGTTGTGGGAGTGTGGTTGCGCAATCGACAGCGCAGGCGTTTGATTGATATGCGGGACTCGGCGCTTTGGTGAGACGTCAATCAGAAATCAGCCAAGTGCCATCGTTTGCCTGGACCACTCGACCTCAGATGTGTTTCGAGCGTCTGTTGATTGCCACCTGAATGTTCAATTTTTAGTAGACTGCAATGGGTTGGACATCCGTGAAGCAGGGTGAACGGCCGCTAGCAGGCGATTTCTTGGATGTCCGGCTCTGGTCGAGAAGCGCCGGTCAGGTCAGCGCCCAAAGTTGACATTCAGACTGGGGTGTCTGGAAACTGCTAGTCTTGCTGCCCCTGCTTTAACTTCGAGAGGATGCCATGCGCTATCGCCTGCTGGGCCGAACCGGCCTGTATGTTTCTGAGCTGTGCCTGGGAACCATGACCTTTGGTGGCCAGGGATTCTGGAAAGTCATGGGCGGGCTGGGACAAGACTCCGCCACCTCCTTGGTGAAACAAGCTTTTGATGCCGGTGTGAACTTTATCGATACCGCCAATGTGTATTCACTGGGTGACTCGGAAACGCTCACTGGCAAGGCCATCAAGAGCCTAGGCCTGCCGCGCGACGAACTGGTAGTGGCCACCAAGGCCACTGGCATCATGAACGAGACGGCAGTAAACGCCCGAGGGCAGTCACGGTACCACCTGATGAACGAACTGGACGCCAGCCTCAAGCGGCTTCAGCTCGACCACATCGACCTCTACCAGTTGCATGGCTTTGACCCCCTTACTCCGCTGGAAGAAGTGCTATCCACGCTAAACGATATGGTGCGCTCGGGTAAGGTCCGCTATATCGGCCTATGCAACATGGCGGCCTGGCAGATTATGAAGGGATTGGCGATTTCGGAGAAAAATCACTGGGCGCGTTTCGAAAGCGTGCAGGCCTATTACACCGTGGCTGGGCGCGACCTGGAGCGCGAAGTATTACCGCTGCTGCAGGACCAACAACTTGGCCTTATGGTCTGGAGCCCGCTGGCTGGGGGGCTACTGAGTGGAAAATTTGCTCCAGACGGAAAGGGGCCGGAAGGCGCACGCCGTGCGAGCTTTGACTTTCCATTGGTCGATAAGGCGCGCGCCTTCCGCGTCCTTGACGCGATGCGCCCAATCGCGCAGCTCCATCAGGTGTCGGTGGCACAAGTGGCATTGGCCTGGCTGCTGAGTCGGCCACAGGTGAGTACAGTGATTGTTGGTGCAAAGACGCCCGCGCAGCTCGAAGACAACCTGGGCGCCACCCAACTCGAGCTGACCCCAGATGAGTTGAAGGCGCTTGATGAAGTAAGCGCGTTGCCGCCGGAATACCCAGGATGGATGCTGGCAAGGCAGGGCCAAAACCGCGCCAAACCGCCGATGAAGGTCTGAGCTCGGGTATATCTCAGGCTGTGACGAGGCTATGAACGCGAAGAAAAATTCATCAGGTCAGGCGTGTGAAGTCGAAAGTCTTAAGAACATCAGCGATTAAAGCGCTTACTCATCACTGGGCCAATGCGAGATTTTTTTTCCATTGGCCCGAATGACCGATATTGGTCGTCTTATGCCATCTTTCACAAAAAGGGAGCCAATGGGCTCCCTTTTTGTGTCCCTTTCCAAGGCATCTCATCGGTCTTGCGCACAGCCCGGCTACTGTACAGAAGGGGCCGGGAAAACTTGGCTACGCTGCCTTGCGAGCAGGAAATGCAAACACGTTCGAAGGCAGCAAAGATGCCCCAAGGTTTGTCTGACCGTGACCTTGAGAGCCCGGTTGATGGCCATTATTCTTAGGGAAAGTGTTCCCGCCAGGCGTTTGCAACGCTGGCACAGCTGGCGCGGTTACAGCGTCACAGCCCCTGACACGGGTCTTTTCCATATCGTCAGGTTCGGTCTGCAATGCCCCCGCTTGACCTCCGGTAATGGCAAGCAAAGCTGATTCTGGCGTCGCGGGGCTCTGGTTACGTGAGTCTTTAGTCGCCACTTTCCCCAATTTTTTCAATCGCTCGGCGAGGGCATGCTGAACCTTTTCCTGGCGGTTCATTTTGAGCTGCTGGGCGCCATCGCAATGGCCTTGCGGTGGCAGCTGCAAAATTACGCCATTGGCGCTGGCACGGTCCAGCGCGACCTGCATATCCTGGCCCACCAGGTCGACATAAAACTGGGCGGTCTGAATGTTCGAGTGCCCGAGAACCTGCATGAGCTCGTGGGCACTCAATCCACGTCTAACCCAATCCGTGGCCCCCCAATGCCTCAGGTCCTTGAACTGCAGCAGGGTGGTTGACGACAATTACCGTGGC
>DFWY01000127.1 GCA_002381615.1 Polaromonas sp. UBA4122
GCGCTATTGACCAAACTTTTACGGAAATCATGCATGGCTCAGATTGTCCGACATCGCTATTGCGACACAACCCTGGGTGCTGGACGCCCGAACTCCGTCCGCACTTTAACCGTGGCGGCATAAGCCGCTCTGGGGTTGGGGTAACCTCGTCTTCAGCGTGATCCGTGCAACAACGCCTTTGGCAAAGCATGTCATTCAAGTTCATGCTGTCGACGCCGGCGGCAAAGTTGTGACAAACAGGCCATTGTCGCGCGACAAATTTTTCGCCTGGTGTGTGCAGCTACCTGCCAAGTGTCTGATTGCGATGGAAGCCAGTTCCAGTGCCCATCACTGGGCCCGTCGGCTGCTTACCTTGGGGCTGGATGCGCGCATCATCGCCGCCCATCTGGTATCGCCTTACCGGATGCAAGGCAAAGGCGGGAAGAACGATGCCAATGACGCTGCAGCCATTTGTGAAGCTGCCTCGCGTCCTTCGATGCGTTTTGTGCCAATCAAGACGATTAGCCAACAAGGTATGCTGTGCGTGCACCGGCTACGCGAAGGCTTAAAGGCTGAGCGCACGGCCTGCATCAACCGCATTCGCGGCTTGTTGGCCGAGTTCGGATTGGTGTTTGCTCAAAGCCCCAAGGCACTGCGTGAAGTGCTCAGCACCATCATCGAAAATGCTGAAAATGAACTGTCAGGGATCGCCCGCTTGGTCATCGAACGCGCGCAGGGGCAGTGGAAAGAGTTGGATGATCATATTCAATGGTGTGACCAGCGCATCGCCGCTCACCTCAAAGATGACGAGCAGGCCAAGGCCGCAACACAGCTCATGGGTATTGGTCCGGTGACTGCATCGGCTGTAGTAGCCACGGTGGGCGACTTCAAGCAGTTCAAGAACGGCGCGCAGTTTGGTGCTTGGCTCGGCCTGACGCCGCGGCAAAATTCCAGCGGCGGCAAAAATAATTTGGGTGGGATCACCAAGCGCGGCGACATGTATGTACGCATGTTGCTGATTCAGGGTGCCAAGTCCGCAATCATGACGACTCACAAGCGCGATGACCCCATCTCCAAGTGGGCACACCGGTTACGTGAAAAGGCAGGCTGGCAAAAGGCGGTGGTGGCGTTGGCCAACAAGAATGCGCGCATTCTGCGGGCGGTGTTTGCCAGGGGCAAACCCTTTGACGCCAACCACGTCAGTGTGAAGCCAGCATCGGCAGGTGCTGTCATGTAAACGTTTTTCCAAATGGGCGATAGTTTTTCTTGCAAGACGTGATTTCGTAGATGCAGTCAACAGGTCAGACCGGCAGCGGGCAAACTCGATAAATCCGATGTCGCACCAATTGCGGTGGCGACGGTAACTGAATGGAGTCTCGCTGAGCGGTTCGTATCTGGGTCCGCACGATATAGTGCAACAAGACCGTCTGTAGATGTGCAGTCTGTTCCTCGTTTGAATGCAGCTTCACTTCACGCCAATGGAGAAAATACCGTCACCAAGGATGAAACCATCGACAACCAGTGCTTGACTTCGTGGGAAGTCCCTGTAGCCGGATTTAGGATAAATCGATTCCATCAAGAAGGTGGACAAACTGGCATGATTCAACGCGATTTCACATGCAGAGAAGCCCGCTGGGGCGCACTGAGCCTCTCACCAAGCCTTTTCCCCCGATACTTTCAACCTCACCTCAAACAACGGAGTCAACATGAACCGCAACGACATCACGGAAAAAATCATCACCACCAAAGTGTCCAAGGGTATCAAATGGGAAGATGTGGCCAAAAAAGTAGGCCTGAGCAAGGAGTGGGTCACGGCCGCCTGTCTCGGCCAGATGACGCTGGACGCCTCCCAGGCCAAGATCGTCGGCAAGATCTTTGGCCTCAACGCCGAAGAGCAAAAGTGGCTGCAAGTGGTGCCCTACAAGGGCTCGCTGCCCACACCCGTGCCCACCGATCCATTGATCTACCGCTGGTATGAAATCGTCAGTATCTATGGCACCACCATAAAGGAACTGATCCACGAAGAATTTGGCGACGGCATCATGAGTGCCATTGATTTCAGCATGAACATCGAGCGCCAGCCCGACCCAAAAGGCGATCGTGTCAACGTGGTACTGTCAGGCAAGTTTTTGCCTTACAAGCAGTACTGAAAATACGGTTTTTCCGCAATGGTGGAGTGTGGCCGAGAATTGTTGCTTCGTTGGTCTAGGGATCAAATTGCCAGGGTGTAAAACTGCTTAGCTGAGGAGATGGTTGAGCTAGCGGGGTAGTCCAGCTGCCCCTTGCGGATCATGTGCATGGTCTCAATGCCAGCAATGATGATACGATGCCTTCGCCAAAGGATTGCAGGCCAAAGATGATGCGCCGGCTGTGATCTTTGAGCAGTTCGGTGCGTGAGCGCACGCCCTGCACCTGCCCTGGCTCACAAGTCCCTGGGTAGGGCGGCGTGGCAGGCCTGCATCTGGCGCCTGCCCGGTTGATCAGATAACGCCAAGGAACACGGCCAGCGAACGGCTGACTGCCAGCATTTCTTCTTCAGACACATGCCCAAAAACGCCACCGATTCTCTCGCGTGGAATCGACTGCGCCTTGTCAACCATCACGTCAGACGGCTTTTGCAGACCATTTGTTTCATTAGGCTCAATCTGGATCCGAAACAGGGGAGCTGCTCTCAACTCCCCTGTCACCGGAAGAACCGTCACAGAAGGGTGTTCACTAAAGAGGTCTGACTGGATGATCAGCGCAGGCCTCGGTTTCCCATAGTCACCTTGAAGCGCAATGGTGACTAGGTCGCCACGCCTCATTTCCACCCTTCAGTATCAGCAGCTGCATGCAGCCAATCCAGGATCTCAGACTCCTGGGGATCATTTTTGACAAGCTGGGACTGTCGACGGCATTCCAAAGCAAAGTTTTCACGTCGCGTATCCGGAACCCAGATTTGCACTGGGCGCAGTCCGGCGGCACGCAGACCGTCGCGATGCTTTTGAACCCGCTCTGATATCGATGCTCCCATAATCACACTCCATTTGTTACATGCAACATCTTAACCCATTGTTTCATGTAACACAATACTTGAAGAATGATAGTCGATGAAAGTTTGATACTGGTAAGAAATGGCGAATCAATCAGGCCCCGAGTCATGCGTTGTTAGCGCCGATGCTAAATTGACCCAGGCTGCCGATTTCCGCTGACCCACCCCCTCGGTCGGAAAACCCGCTCGGTGCAACGATTTCAACCACTTTGCCCAGGGGCAGTCAAAGTCGGCAGCCTGGGTCAAAAGGTCGTCGGCCGCAACACCCAAGTGGGTAGCGTATTCCCGAGGCAATGAGGCGCTTGCCAGAATGGAGCACTTGCTGAATCATCCGCCCAGCGGGCGTATGCCTTGCATGCTGCTGTACGGTGACAGCAATATTGGCAAGACCATGATTGTCGAAAAGTTTGTTCGCGATCACCCAAACATATGCAATGAGTTCAATGAGGTTGAAATCCGTAAAACGGCTCACCTTCAAATGCCTGCAAACCCTTGCGACAACAAGTTGTACGCCAAGATCATCGAAGGCCTGGGTGTTCAGCCGCCCGTCAATCACCGCGGTACCGATATGGAGTTGCTCGGACTGCGCCTGCTGCACCGCCAGCCGCCAGCCGCTGGCCGCCAAAGTTGATGATCATCGACGAGGTCCATCATTTATTGGCCGGTTCGGTTCGCGAACAGCGTCAACTGCTGAAGCAGCTCAAATTCATCAGCAATGAATTGCGCATGCCGATCGTGGCATTGGGCACCAGTGAGGCGCTGTATGCCATGCAGACCGATACTCAGATTGCCTCCCGGTTCGAACCCTTTTCCTTGCCGAAGTGGCGCGAAAGCCCGGAGTTTCGGGAATTCGTGGTGAGCTTTAGCCGGCTGCTGCCCCTGGAAAAACCGTCGCCACTGGCCGACAAGGCCATCATTCAGAAACTCATGGGTTTGAGTAGCGGTTTGACTGGCAAGGTCACGATCTTGCTGACGCAGGCCGCAGTGTTGGCGATCCGCCAGAGAACTGAATACATCAGCGCTGACCTGATTGACCAGGCGGCGGCCAACGGCATCTACAAACTTACCCCATTGGACTCAAAAACGCAAAACTTGTAAGGGTTCCTTTGACGACCTTGTGGCCGCTCTCGTACGAGTCCTTTCTGTTATTAACGAGGTACACCACCAACAGCATCGCCGGAACTTCAATCAACACTCCCACCACGGTGGCCAAAGCAGCTCCGGAGTTGAATCCGAACAGGCTAATGGCGGCCGCGACAGCCAGTTCAAAGAAGTTCGAGGCACCAATCAGTGCTGATGGACAGGCGATGTTGTGCTTCTCACCTACTGCCCGATTGAGAAAATAGGCCAATGCGGAGTTAAAGAACACCTGAATCAGGATGGGGAGGCAAGTCATATTGAAACCTGCTGCCAAGCAGGGAAACTCAGACAGCGCTGACAATGACGAGCGAAAGAGAAGCAGATTATTAAGCCTGCGGCCCAGCAGAGACTGAAGAACACCAATTATGAAACCTCTGCCGGAATTCGACCATTGGAAGTCGAGCGCGACGCGTGCACGCAATCCGGCGTAGACTGAGCAAGTGCAAAGAGGATGTCCATTATGGGAACGACCGCCAATATAACGGAAGCCAAGGA
>DFWY01000160.1 GCA_002381615.1 Polaromonas sp. UBA4122
TGTTGGGTGGCGATCAGATCGCCGGGGTGTAAAGCTGATCGGCTGGAGTTAAGGCTTGGCCAACACGTCTGTCATCACCGTGCTAGGCCGGATTGAAGACTGGAAACTGGAATGGGCGGGCCGAATCCGCTGCACCTTGTGCCTTTCAATTGGTGATTTGCATTTGACTGCAAACCGCGAGACCTTGCCGCTGGAGATTGAAAATGGCCATTGGGTGAGGGCGAGGGTGTTGCTGCGTCGCGGCACGCCAGAATCCACGCGTTTGCTCAGCGTCACCGTCGTGCAGGCCGAGGAGGTTCCGCCCACGTCGTGGACCCCTTGCCCGCCATAGGCAGTGGTTAGCGGCAACGCAAGCACTGCTTTCTGGCAGACCGACAATCCCAAGGCGCCGGGGCGGGAGTACGAGCGAGACCTTGCGGGAAAAGTGAATAGGTTTCTTTAGTCAACTGCCTATATCGACCAGGTGCACATTGCTGAGTGACCGTTATCGCTGGCTTTATCTGGGCTGTGGGGCAGGCAATGCCACCACCACAAACGAAAGCTTAAGGAGAACGGACATGACGATGCAGTGTGTCGGCAGCAGAATGGGGCCAAGCCTGGCGTCTACTGCTTTATCTCCAATGGCGACGGAGTACACCGCGAAACAGGCCATGGCGATGGTCCCTGCACGTTGCACAACCCCAGCTACGACTTTAACGACGATCTGATCCCACTGGGCGGTACCTATTGGGTGCAACTGGCCAGGCGCTGGCTGAACACGCCAGCCACGGCTTGAGCCCTGACTGTTGGCGCCGATTTGGCTGTGATCAGTGTTTTCTAAATCGTATCCCTGGTCAATTCCTGACTGGCCGCAACAGATAAGATCCTGAGTTGTAAGGTTGAATTTCCTATCCCTCGTTCGCATCCGTCTTTCCAAATAGCACAAACTCTCAAGGATCATACTTATGGCAAACATCGCTTTTCTCGGTACCGGCTTGCTCGGCGGCGCTTTCGCTGAAGCGGCGGCCAAACGCGGCGACACGGTCACCGCGTGGAACCGTTCGCCCGACAAAGTTCATGCGCTGGAGCAGTTTGGAGTGACCGCAGCAGCGAGCCCGGCCGAGGCGGTGCGCAACGCGGTGCGCGTTCACATCGTGCTCAAGGACGACGCCGTGGTCGAAGAGGTGCTGGCGGCAGCGCGCGCCGGGCTTTCACCCGATACGATCATCCTTGATCACACCACCACATTGCCGACAAGCACCGCAGCGCGTGCCGCACGTCTCAATGCCGAAGGGGTGAAGTACCTGCACTGCCCCGTCTTCATGGGCCCCCCAGCGGCGCGCAATGCGCAGGGTACGATGATGGTCGCCGGGCCCAAGGTGCTCTTCGAAACCGTCAAGGCTGAGCTGTCGAAAATGACGGGCCGGCTGGAGTACATGGGCGAACGCGCCGATCTGGCCGCCGTGAACAAACTGTTCGGCAACGCCATGATCATCGGCGTCGCGGCGGTGATGGCTGACGTATTCACCATGGCACAGGCGAGCAACGTCAGTGCAGAAGACGCCATTAAGCTGCTTGGTTTTATCGACTTAAATGCGATCGTGGCCGGGCGTGGCATGAATATGGCGAAAGGAATCTTCACACCGAGTTTTGAGTTGGCAATGGCACGCAAAGATGTGCGGCTGATGCTCGAGACCACGGGCGATCGGCCGATGGCGGCGCTGCCGTCGGTGGCGGCCCGCATGGATCAGCTCATCGAGGCCGGGCACGGCGCCGAAGACTGCAGCGTGCTCGGCATAGACACGGTACAGCGACGGTAGGCGTCAACACCCAACGCAGATGCTGGTCGAGCACGTCTGTTCCGATTGGCCTTACCCATACCACGTCGATATCCTCTGAGTAGCGAACTGCGGGCGCAAGGTGTGCAATCTGAGCTTGGTCTTGTCAAACCAGCCGACGGTAAAATGCGTGTCCTGAGATGGATGCCTTGCCTATTCGTTTCCGACCCAAACCGCGGTCGCGCACCAAGGTAAGCCGCACAATTCTCGTTTCCCAATTAGTTGTCAAAAAGGATCCGACCCATGCCACTCTCTAGCTCGACATTGTCAGCCATTCAAAAAGCCGGCGCCGCGGCATACACCGCAGATGCTAAGCTCAAAAACGCAGTTAAGGAATACGCCGATCGTGTCAATGCAGCTATTGGATCCAACCCGTATGGTTTGGGTAATGACGCTTTATTTGAGAACTGGAAGACGTTAGCGCGCCTCTCGCAGACGATTGCGGGGATCGAAGAAGAGATCAAAAAAGTGTTTCAAGTAGCCTCCGAAATGACAGCTGATGACCAGCCCAGCGTGGTGCAAGTTCCTGTTCTTGCCGCGCCGACACGTTCCGTTGGAAAGAGTGTGGTCAGTCAAGATGACCTGACACCTACGGCCGTGATGGTCAAAAAGAAGAAAAAGACATCGAAGCCTAATGCCCGTGTAGCTACTGCGCCGAAGGGTTCCGTTGAGCAGAGCGTGGAGAGTCGAAATGACCTGACGCCCACCGACGTGTTGGCTAAAGCCAAGAAAAAGACATCAATACCAGAAGCTAAAGTACGCTCGACCAAACTCGCTGGTGCTTCAGGAAAAACGCTTGAACTCAGCGGTAACCCAGCCAAGCTTCTGCAGTATTTGGAGCGCGTGCTTAATTCGAACGAATTCACTGAGGTTAGCCAAACGGTCATTGGGCAAGAGACCGGAATTCCCCTGGGCTCGATGACTGCAGCCATCAAGAAATTGATGGAGAGTGGTCGAATCATTGCTGGGCCGAATGGCAGTTTAAAACTAGCAAATTCTCAGCAGCAATTGGACGCTTAAAAAGGCGCAGACCCGAACTCAGTGCCAGTTCGGGGTCTGCGACGATGGTAAAGCTGCCGTTTTTGAGCTGATGAGCTCTGGAGCGAAGCGAGTTATGTAGTGTCTTCATCTCAACAGCGCCCGCTTTCCCGGAAACTGCTGGAGGAAGACCTTCATGAAATCCCTTGCGGACGCCGCGCGGCCTCCCTCTATCCATTCCCGGTATCCAGCATGAAATTTTTGGTCAGAATATTCTTCAAAATCCTGCGGTTCGTCCTCGGTCCCGTGATGCTGCTCTGGGAAGTTGCCAATCGACCGGCTGGACAGATACGTCAGCCTGCGGTGCAGGCGGGTGTTGATCAGCAGTGTCAGAACCTCGTTCTCTATCAATACAAGACCTGTCCCTTCTGCATCAAGGTAAGGCAGGAAATGCATCGCTTGTCACTCAAGATTGAACGCCGTGACGCGCAAAAAGACGCAAAGAACCGTGAGGATTTGGTGCGCGGATGCGGTCAGGCCAAGGTGCCCTGCTTGAAAATTACCGACCAGGCGGGTAACAGCCAGTGGATGACTGATTCCGGCGCGATTATCACGTATCTGCGTGGGCGTTTTGCCAATGGCTGAGGGTTGCCCGAATGCTTCCCCTGAGCGAATTACAGCGCACCTGCGAGGCCACGGGACAAGGGCGTGTTCCGACGTCGACTCAGGGGCACCTAGTCTATTGGAGGTGGATGACTTTGTGCGTGGCGCGCAGCGACCAGAACAGCTTTACCGAGCGCGTGAGGGATTCACTTTCATGGAGTGAGGTGAATGTCACGCGCAAGCAGTTCAAAGAGTTTTGGACTTTCAAGCTGTAACCCCAATCCACTGGCAGCAACAATAACTGGCTATAAAGGTTATAGGTTTCGAACCTATAAGATCGCAGGTGTACGCGAAAGATCTTTTCGACTTTTCATGTCTCTTGCGCCGAATTTCCCGCAGCCCCGATACCCCAGAAAACTAGGAGCGTTATCCCCAACCCAGCACCCAGCACCCAGCACCCAGCACCCAGCACCCAGGCGTGGGCTTTCCATTGGCCCGACTGGACATGGTGATTTGCTTGGCCACCGGCGCGGCGCTGGATGTGGCGATAGGGCCACACAGCGGCAAGGGCACGGGCGAACTCGGCCTGGTGCGCGGCCTGCTCGAAGGTTTCTGCCCAGGTGATGTGATGCTCGCCGATGCCCTGTACTGCAACTATTTCCTGATCGCCACCCTCATGGCCGCAGGCGTAGGCGTAGACGTAGACGTAGACGTATTGTTCGAGCAAAACGGATCGCGCATCACCGATTTTCGCCGTGGTAGGTCGGTTGGCACGCGTGATCACATCGTGCACTGGCCCAAGCCTGCGGCGCGTCCACAGTGGATGACGCCTGAGCAGTACGAGGCATTTCCCGATGAACTGACGGTGCGCGAAGCCAAGGTCGCACATCAGGTGTTGGTCACCACCTTTATGGATCACCGGCACGTCAGCGAGGACGATCTCTCCGCGCTTTATGCGCGTCGCTGGAACGTCGAACTCGATTTGCGCAACCTCAAGAGCACCATGGGTATGGACGTTCTGAACTGCCAGACGCCGCAGATGAACGAGAAACAACTGTGGATCCATCTACTGGCCTACAACGTGATCCGACTGCTCATGGCGCAGGCCGCCTGCAATGCCGGCGTAGACCCACGCGAGCTGAGCTTCAAGCACACCGTCCAATTGTGGACCGAGTGGGTCTCGCGAGGTCTGTCGGCCACGAAGGATTGCGGGCGGATGTTCACGTTGATCGCCCAATGTCGGGTTGGCAATCGACCCTCACGCATTGAGCCACGAATGCGAAAGCGACGACCCAAACCCTATCTATGGTTGAAGGTTCCGCGCGCTCAGGCTCGTCGAAAGATCAAGATCCATGGTCATGATTGGGAGCCAAAGTAAGTGCCATTCCGCTTAGGCCTTGATTGCCGTTCTCATGCTTGTCGTCCGGTACGGTTCACTTGCTACCTGATCGTTGACCACCGGTCAACATGGGTTGGTCGAATGCATACCCACCGCCGCATCGGTGGCGACATGGGTTCAGGTCTACTCCAACTGCCTTGCGACGGCGCTGGCATCCCGTTCCTTGAGCACGATCGAGTTCATCCAGTGCACCAGTCGAGGATGATGTGGCGGAATAGTTTTTCTGCTTCGGCTATCCGCGCGACGTAGCAGAATTCATCAGTCTGGTGCGCCATGTGGGGTTCTCCCGGTCCCAGAATCACGGTTGGCGGCTGCCCGAGCGGTCCGCGCAGGGCTGCCGCATCGGTGAAATAGGAAACGGTCTTGGGCTGCAAGGGCGTATCGAAATGGGTCTGGCAGCGCGCGATCACGCTGTGCATCCACGGATCTTCCGGCGCGGTGTAGACGCTGCTGACATCGAGCAGGGTTTGCAGGCCGATTCCCGTCCCCATGCGACTGCACAGGCAACCCCATATCTGCTTGTGGTCCTGACCGGCGACGGTGCGGATATCGATCGTCATCTCGGCTGCATCCGGCACCGAGTTGATGTTGAGGCCGCCGCGCACGGTCCCGATGTTGAGCGTTCCCTGCCCCATCAGTGCATGCGGTGCGGTACCGAAATCGAAGTTTTCCAACGCCAGTGCGGCGCGCGCGATCTTGTAAATGGCGTTGTCACCGCTCTCGGGCATCGAGCCGTGGGCGGTGACGCCGGTCGCGCTGGCTTTCAGCCAGAACGCGCCCTTGTGGCCCACCATCGGTTCGTTGCCGGTCGGCTCAGCCACCACCAGCGCCCCGGCCTTGCCAAGAATGTCGGCCACATCTTCCATGCCAACCAGATGGAACGCTCCTTCGCAGCCGATCTCCTCGCCGGCGGTAATGACCAAGGTCAAGCCAGCGCTATCCTTGATCTCGCTGGCCACCGCGATCGCGGCGATAGTGAAGGCGGCGACGCCGCTTTTCATGTCGCTGGAACCGCGACCATACAGCTTGTCGCCCACGATCTCTGCGCCGAACGGGTCATGTGACCATTTCGCTGAACCGAGCGGCACCACGTCGACATGGCCGGTGAAGCAGATCGGCGGCTTGTCAGGCCTGCCGCCGATGCGTGCGACGAGGGTGCTGCGGTGCGGTGCGAATTCAACCAGTCGGCAATCGTAGCCCGCCGCCGACAGCAGCTCTGCCAGATACCCGGTGCACTGGTCTTCATTGCCGGGCGGATTGATGGTGTTCAGCCGCAGCAAGGTCTGTGTCAGCGCTACCGCATCGTTGACCGCGTTACTTACTGAATTGTCAGACATTGAGGTCTCCATATTGTTGTTAGCCGAAATAGCGGCACGAATCGACCAGCCATGTACCGTATTCTGGGCGCTGAATTGCGCTAACCGGTGCTCTTAGGACAGGACGTAACCATCAAGGTCAAACGCCCGCGCCTGGCGGACATTCTCTTTCACCAGCAGTACAGTGATGCCGAACGAGTGTTCACTATGACGAAACGGGGCCATCAAGCCATAGTCCTACCTGCCCAATGTGTTCTTCTGTGTCCCCCCGGTAGTTTCTGCCCTCGATAACGGCGAACCGGTCCGCATCATTCAGGGCGACCAGACCATGATGCCAGGTTCCCCGATGCAAACTGATGCCCTGGCCAGGCGACGTCAGGAATGCCGTGACCTGTTCCCAATCGGGAGTTTCCCGGCCCGGCGCCACAACCACGACAAAGCGATGCATGCCCAGCGGAATAAAGACCTGACTGGCCTGCCGATGGCGTTCGAGCTTTGTAATTCTCAGTGGAAAGGTACGTGCATTTGCAAGGTAAATTCCTATCACCGGGCTGGCGGCCTGGACACCCGGATCGAACGAGGCCAGATCCGGGAATCGTTCTGTGGTGCCCTCGTTGATGAATTCTGGCGTAGCGCCCCTGGCGTCGATCACCAGTCCGAAGCGGAAAAAGTTTTCCGCCGTGACACTTTGGCATGCGATACGCCGCATCAAAAGTTCAGCCCCAACCACTGCTTCACCTGTTCATGCAGATCGCCTTGGAAGGCTTCCTTCTTGCCCGCCGCTGTAATACGGCCAAGGCTCAGCACATGGACGTGATCAGACATGCGCACGACGCGCCTGACGTTATGGTCGATCAATAAAATTCCCATGCCGGACTGGGTAAATTTTTCGATCCAGGAGAATACTTCTTCGGCCATGATCGGCGACAGCCCGATGCTCGGTTCGTCGATCAGGCACATTCGCGGCTGCTGCAGCCAGGCTTTCGCAAACTCTACCTGTTTCTGCTGGCCGCCAGACAAGTCGCCGGCTTGCGCCCGGCGCTTCTCGCGAACCGCAGGGAAGGCTACTAGCACTTCCTCAAAGCGCTGCGCAATGACACCGCCAAATTTTTTCCTGCGCCCCTGCAATGGCAGCAGGAGGTTTTCCTCAACCGTCAGATAAGGAAACAGGCTGGACTCTTGCGGGATGCAGCAGATGCCGAGATCAATCAGCTGGTGCGGAGCGACTCCCGAAATAGGTTTTCCCATAAAGCTGACTTGTCCGGCTTTCGGGCTTAAAAAGCCGCAGATTGTTTTGACGACCGTGGATTTTCCTGCGCCGTTCAAGCCTATCAATCCGCTGACTTTCCCAGCATGGACCTGAAGCGAAACATCGCGCAACACATCGATGTCCTGCGCATAGCCTGCCGTCACATTCTCGACGTTTAACAGCAATTCAGACATGGCTGGAACTTCCAAGGTAAGCCTCGATCACCGGCGTGCTTTCCAGTACGCTTCGGGTCGATCCCACCGCAATGACCTTGCCAGCATTCATGCACACCGAGCGCTGGCATAACTCGACGACGATAGGCATGTCGTGGCTGACCAGAACAAAGGTCTGGCCCATCGCATGTCGGCGCCGGATGAAGTTGGCCATGGTTTCCCGCATCACTGGATGGACGGCCGCGAAGGGTTCATCGAGCAGCGCCATTCTTGGCGGCTTGATGAAGCACATGCCAAACTCAAGAAGCTTGCGCTGGCCTCCCGATAACTGACCCGCATCGAGATACTGGACATGCGTCATGGCTAGTTCTTCGAGCAACACCTGGGCGCGCTGGTTGGTCTCTTTTTCGGTCAACCCCATCGCCATTCCCGCCACCAGCATATTGTCGAGTGTCGTAATGCGTCCGAAAACCCGCGTCATCTGGAACATACGCAGCAATCCGCGCCGAGCCAGCTCAACCGTCGTTAGGCGGGTCACATTCTCTCCTGCAAAAATGACTTCGCCGGCATCGGGCTGGAGAAATCCAGAAAGCATGTTGAGCACCGTTGTCTTGCCCGATCCGTTGGGTCCGATCAAACCGAGGATTTCGCCTTCCTCGACGGCAAAGCTGACATCGTCCACCGCCGCGACGCCACCGAAATGTATGGAAAGGCCCCTTGTCATGAGCAGGCTCATGTCGGCTCCTTCGCTGCATCGGGCGCGCTCTTCAGGCGCGGGCGCCAGCTAGTAACCAGGCCCCAGAGTCCGGTGCGGAAAAAACGCGCGAAGATAATCACCAGCGCAGAAAAAACAATCAGCTGTATGCCACCAATTTCCCGCAGCCATTCCGACGAAAGATAGACCAGCAGCGCACCGAGGATCGGGCCTGTCAGGGTGCCGATACCGCCTATGACTACCATCGAAATAACCAGCCCGGTTTGCAGCAACAGGCCGAGTTCAGGACTGACGAGCTGGCTGAATGTGCCGTAGAGCGCACCGGCAAAGCCGCAGATCGCGCACGACAGTCCAAAGGCCAGGGTTTTATAGCGCACCACATCAATGCCGCGGGTCTCGGCACCGATGGAATCGTCCCGAATCGCAAGCCAGAAACGCCCTACCTTTGAGCGCATGAGCAGATAAAGTCCGACCAACGTCAATGCCAGAACCGCGAGAAAAAGATAGTAGTAGCCGACCCTGCTCTGCATTAAGGTTGGCACGTTCAGGCCCTGGTCACCACGCGTAAATTCATGAGAATTGCTGATGACGACCCGTGCGATCTCGGCAAACGACAACGTCGTCAGGGATAAATAGGGGCCACGCAAGCGAAGGATAAGCCGTCCCAGTGCCCATCCCACCAGCGCCGTGCCGAGCACTGCGGCCGGAAGGCCAAGCGCAAGCGGTGCCTGCCAATGATAATTAAGCAGCCCCGTGGTATAGGCCCCGAGCATGGCGAAAGCTGCTGGCGCAAGCGAGAACTGACCGGTGAACCCGGCCAGTAGGTTCCATCCCATCGCCAGCATCGCGAAATACATGCTGACGATGACGATGCCGAGCGAATACGGCGAGGTCACGAAGAAAGGAATACATGCCAGCACTGCCAGCAAGCCTAGCGCCGCTCGAAAATCCGTGCGTAGCCGGTTGGCCCAGAGATTGCGCGGGGTGCTCATACCTCACGTCCTTTCTCTCCGAACAAACCTTGCGGTCGGAATATCAGGACCAGGATCAGCAGCAGCAGGCCGAATGCGTCGCGATAGGCATAGGACACATAGACAGCGAAGAAGGCCTCGAACACCCCCAGGAACAGGGCGGCGATCATCGCACCCCAAATCGAACCCATCCCGCCAAGCACGACGATGACATAGGATTTGATGGCAGGGAAGGCCCCCACGTCCGGGGAAGGATTAATGACTGGCGCGAGCAGGGCGCCTGACAATGCTGCGAGCAAACCGGCGATGGCAAAGATCATGCTGGTGGTGCGCGTGGCGTCAATGCCGGCCAGCGAAGCACCCAGCCGGTTTTGTGCAACCGCCTGTATTTGCCGGCCCCACAGTGACTTCTTGATGAACAAGGCAAGGCCGAGCAGTATCGCCAGCGAGATGCCTGCCGCAATCAGCTTTTGACCGTTGAGCATGATGGGTCCGATCGCGAAACGGGTGGTTTCGATCAGCTCCGGACCGCGAATCGGATAAGGGCCGACGATCTTGTCCACCAGGTTGATGAGCAGCAGCGAAAGACCAAACGTGACGACGACTGCGTATTCATCCTTCATGATGCTCCAGCTTGCGTAACCGCTGTACAGAGGCCGCATCAACGTGCGTTCGACCAGCCATCCGAGCGCTGCGCCTGCGGCCGCCGCGACTGGCAACGCGATCCACGGCGACACGCCCAGTTTCAGCGAAATGAGCACATACGCATAAGAACCCACCATGTAGAACTCACCATGGGCAAAGTTCACCACTTTCAATACGCCAAAAATCATGGCCAGTCCAACCGCCATAAGCGCGTAGAACAAGCCGAAGATCAAGCCGTTAACGAGCAGGTCAATTGCCAGCATGGCGATTCTTTTTACTGTTAGCGGCCGTTTGCCGTTTGCTCCATGGAGACAGGTGTTCAAGCCGCTCGGCTATGGCCAGCACCTGCCAGTCCGCGCTACGTCTGCCGATGATCTGCAGGGCGAGCGGCACGCCGTCCTGCGTATGGCTCCATGGAATGGAAATGGCCGGGTGTCCGGTCAAGTTGAACGGCATCGTCAGTTGCGTCACTGCGGTATGCAGTGCATAAGAACGTCCCTCGATCTCGACTCGGACTGCACCGATGGGTGGCGCCGGCGCGCGCATCGTCGGGCAAATCAGGAAGTCGGCCTGGTCGAACGCGGCGTCCATGTGATCAGCCAGCTGGCGCCGCATCTTCTGGGCTTTGACATACCAGTGTCCGGGCAGGAAATTTCCGATCTCGAGCCGCACCCGAACATCTTCGCCGAGCGCTTCACCGCGCTGCTGCAGGCGCTCGTTGTGGGTAGCGCTGGCTTCGGCGCAAATCGTGTTTAACTGGATAGCAGCCGCAGCTTCCATGCCATCGATCTGGGTAACCGAGCAGGCTGCGCCATCCTCCGCGAGCGCCCGCATGGCTTCGGCCAGGGCGTCTCGTAAGCACGGGTCGAGCGGCTGATCGAAGTAGCCAGCCAGCCGGGCAATCCTGCGCCCCGCCAGGCCGGTATAGCGCCAGGCCGGCATTGACGGCAAGTCCAGCATGGCGGCAAACAGTGCCGCGGTATCGGCCACGGTTCGTCCCAATGGACCGACATGATCCAGCGAGGGCGCGAGATCCATTACGCCATCCCTGGGCAAAACATCGTAGCTCGGCTTGAAACCGACGATGCCGCAACAGGCGGCCGGCACCCGGATCGAACCCGCAGTGTCGGTTCCGAGTCCAGCATGGACGATGCCGGCGGCAATGGCGGCGGAGGTGCCGCCGCTCGATCCGCCGGGAATCCGGTCCGGCACGGCAGGATTGATCACCCGTCCGAAACGCGGGTTGTCGCTGGTGATGCCGTACGCCAGTTCATGCAGATTGGTAGCGCCAATAAACACAGCACCTGCTCGCCGCAGCCTTGCAATCACTTCGGCATCGCGCAGCGCCGTCGTGTCTGCCACTGCGGCACTGCCACCGCTCAGAGGAGTGCCTGCGATGGCCATCAAATCTTTTACGGCCACAGGCATCCCCCCCAAAAAACCGGGCTCATGCCGCGGCGTTTGGTCGGACAACCAAGTGAACATATTCCAGCCTGCCAAATCCCTGGCACGCGCGATGGCATCAAGGACTTCGGCATGCGGCGTCACTGCAATATGCTGCGCTAGATTTGGCGCTCCGTCGGGAACCGGCATCGGCGCTGGCAATGCGACATAAGCCGGACAGGAGGGAAGCGGCTGCGCGCGGAAATAATCCAATTCCGGTCGATTGATTTCCAGCCGCTGAACCCAGGCCTCAGCCCTTTCACCGTGCCCGTAGCCAAGCCAAGCGGCATAGCCGACCAGCGATTCACGCAAGTTATTCACTGGAAACCCAATCAGATTAGACGGCCCAGCCCGAGGGGGCTGAGCCGGGATGAATTTCTATTTGACGGGCTTTTGCAGCTTGCCGACATTGAGCGGCTGACCCGGTCCCTGGATCAGGTTAGTTTTCGAAACCGGTTGGTTGACTTCGGTGAGCTGGTAATTCACATACGGAATATCGACCCACTGCTGATAAGTGAACCCCGGCTGCTGGGAAAATTGGAAGGACCCGCGAACACCTTCAAACTTCATCGTCTGGAGTGTCTTGATGATCTTGTCGGGATCGGTACTCTTGCCTTGCCTGATCGCATCCACAATCAGGAGCAGCGAATCGGCTGCCTGGAAAATCAAGCGGTTGGGTTCGCCCTTGGTGCGCTTGGTATATTCCGCAGAAACCTCCTGCCCTACTTTCGGCATCGGCATTTGCGGATGATAGAGACCGAACGACAGCATGTATTTGCCGGCATTTTTCACGTTTTGCCAGAAATCGGGGTAGTCGGCCAGACCGGCGCCGTCATACATCCAGGTCTTGGGACTCGGTGCGACGCCCTGTTCGTAGAGCTGGTTCATCAGGATATAAGCGGCCGGCGGCAACATGACATTGACCACCATGTCGGGCGGATTCGCTCGCAGGGCGAGGATAGCGGGCGTGAAATCCTTGCCAGCCCGGTCCAGCGTCTCGTATTTGTACTCGACCTGGGGTGCCTTGGCCTTGATCAGCTCCCCCATCAATTTGGCTTGGCCGATGCCGTAATCGGTATTCTCGGCAAAGGCGACCACGCGCTTGACGCCCATGGCGCCAATCGTTTCGGCCATTGCGGTGGATACGCGGGTGTTGTAATTTCCCGGATTGAAGACTTGGGAATAGCCCTTTTTTCGGACATCGTCAGACCAGCAATTAGTGTTGACGTAAGGAACGTTATAGCGATGCGCTACTTCGATTTCCGCCAAGCATACGGAGCTTTGATGTCCGCCAGTGACCGCAACAACCTTGTCCTTGACGATCAGCTTTTCCGTTGCGGACCTCCCTTTTTCGGGGATTCCCTGGTTGTCTTCATAGATCAGTTTGATCGGCCGGCCAAGCACGCCACCTTTTGCATTGATCATGTCTTTGATGATCTCAACACCGTCTTTTACCTGTACGCCCTGCACGACCGAACCCGGCGGGGATTGCGCGATACTGATGCCAATGGCGATGGGCTCCTGGGCGTAGGCAGCCCCGCCGAAAAATGCCAGAAGCAGGGGGGCCAAGATAATCCGTTGCATTGTCGTCCTCCTAAGGTGAAAATGGTGCTGTATCAGCCGTTCTGTTTTCTCGACTGGTCTTACTGGTCTGACCAGTAAGACCCGCCAATATAACCACATTTTTTCCTGCGTGCAACACAAATAGAAAGACGGCGAAGGTAATGAAAAAAAGTGCACCTCAACATGCCGCCGAAATCATCCAGCAGCGCATTCGTAGCGGCAAGTATCCCGTGGGAAAACCCTTACTTGGCCAGCGGTTGCTCGCAGAAGAACTTGGCGTTGGAAGGCCGGCGATTCGCGAGGCAATTTCAGCACTGGAAGGGCTTGGATTACTTCAGGTCGAGCCGGGGAGGGGGGTGTTCGTGCGTGACCCCAAAGCTGTTCGGTCCGCACGCTGGCGTTTCGCTGCGCAATATTCGCTGGAAAATGTGTACACGGTAAGGGCGTCACTGGAATCCCTATCAGTCCTTCTCGCAACACAGCGCGCGACACTCGCGGAGGTGAAGATGCTGGAGCGCTTGACAGACAAGCTCGCAGCAGCGGTTAAATCCGCAGATCTGCTGGCCATGTCGGCTGCCGATCGCGAGTTCCATCGCAAGCTCGCAGAAATGTCAGGCAATCCGCTGCTCCTGGAGATGCTGGATGCATTTGATGTCGTAATAACCGAATGCAGGAACCTGGCGTTCCAGGATGCGAGCACCAAACATCGTACGGCCCCTGTTCTTGAACACCTTCAGATCATCAAAGCAATCAAGTCAGGTGATGCAAATGTGGCCAGCAGAAACATGAAGACCCATATTCTTCACGCGCAAGCTCGCGCCGGATTGGGGGGCTAAGCAAAGGTTTTGTCGCGTTAACGGTCAATCAGCCCGTTCGTCTATGCTGAGCGCTTTAACTGAAAAGGCTTGAAACGAGATGTTGGCGACCAAAGGGATGCGTTTCCCGATCGATGTCATTCTGGTGTGCATCCGTTGGTACGCGGCTTATCTGTTGAGCTATCGCCATCTTGAAGAAATGATGCAGGGCTGCGCCGAGATGTCGGTTGCCGACCAGTTTTATGCGCTGGCAGGGCAAATCCGTCCAGTCCCAGTCTGAGGGACTGGCATTCGTCACCGACAGAATCACGTCCATCCGCGGCTAACGTGACAAAACCGTATTGGGTAGCCGATTACTCAGTGTATGCGGTCGGTCACGATCTTCTGAACTTGGTGCGTAATGTGCACCATCATGATGCGCCGATCGGTTTCGTGCGCGAATCGTTCCAAAGTGGACTTGGCTTCCATGCGATCCAGGAGGCGAGTCACCGTTGGCTGCTTGGCAATCGAAACCTGGGCCAGCCCCTCCAATGTTCCTGCCCTCGCTGGCCGAGAGCCTAGCGAGTATCTACCGTTCTGTGGGGGGAAACCGTTGGCCTGCATGACGGCATCGACTTCTATGGAAATCAGCGCGCTGGCCTGGGCCAGCAAAGCGGCTAAGTATTCGTAGACGAAGGGCATTCAGAGGTGCGAGGCATGATGCTTTTCTTCATACTGGCGATGATTTAATTTATTGGCATAGACCTTGCATAACAGTACAAGCATCTGTATTGCTTGTGTGAACCGCAGATGTTGATACAGGACAGCTAATGCAACAGAACCGTTCAAGGTAGGAGCGTCCATCCCATTGCTTACGTCCATTGCGCTATACGAAGTTTTATAGCATGGCCGTTGGGCCAGCGACGCGCATAGGGGAAACACTGAACTTTTATCGTCGTTCGATGGCTACACTAACTCAGTAGCATTGCTTAGCTTGAATGGCCTTTTTAGGCTCGTTTTTTATAAAAAGTAGCATGACCATGAAGTTAATTCACAAAACAATCCTGTTGTCAGCGATGGCTGTCAGTTTTCTAAGCGTGGGTGGCATGGCGCAAGCGCGTGATTTGACGATCGCGCTGAGTTCCGAACCTAGCTCGATGGATCCTCAATTCCATTCACTCACACCCAATATACAGTTATCGGAAACCATATTCGATCCACTGGTGCGCACCGACTCCACGGGTAAGCCGATCCCGTCTCTGGCCGAGTCTTGGACGGTCGACGGCAATGTGTGGCTGTTCAAATTGCACCCTAACGTGAAGTTCTCGGATGGCTCACCTTTTACCGCTGACGATGTGCTCTTCACCTATGCCCGCGTACCCAAGGTTCCGAATAGCCCATCCTCTTACACCCTTTATTTAGGCTCTGTTGACAAGGTCGAGGCTGTCGATCCTCTAACGGTCAAAATCACCACCAAGGGCCCGTCGCCCGTCTTGCTGGCCAATTTGTCCTTGCTGCCCATCATGTCCAAAAAAGCGGCATCCGGACCGGCCCCAGAAGGCAAGACTACAGTTGAATTGAATCGCGGCGATGGCCTGATCGGAACCGGCCCGTACAAATTCGTATCCTGGAAGCGCGGCGCCGAGATCGTGCTTGATCGCAACCCGAATTATTGGGGCAACAAACCGGCTTGGGATAAGGTTACATATCGCCCTATCTCGAATCCGGCGGCACGGGTAGCGGCCTTGCTGGCAGGCGACGTTGATGTGATTGAAAATCCCCCGACTGATGACCTGCCCAAGCTCAACAAAGATAAGAAGCTGCACATCCAGGAAACCACCTCGGTACGCGTGATTTACGTGGCTTTGAACCAGTCAAAGGAAGTGCCTCCCGGCATGTCAGGCACCGAAGGCAAGAACCCCCTGACCGACAAGCGGGTACGTGAGGCCTTGTCACTGGCGATAGACCGAAACGCCATCGTCGAACGCATCATGGACGGGGTCGCTCAGCCGGCCGCTAATTTGCTGGCCTACCCGGCTTTTGGCGCATCCAAAAAATATTCGACGGTGCCTGCCGCCAATGCGGCCAAGGCCAAAGAACTGCTGGCTGTCGCTGGATACCCCAAGGGCTTCTCGCTATCCATGGGCTCGCCCGCCGGTCGCTATACCAACGACCAGCGTATCGCGCAGGCCGTGGCATCCATGTGGGCACAAATAGGGATCAAGACCGATGTCGAAACCATGGCGCCACCGGTGTTCTTCAAAAAGCGCGACAGCTATTCGTTCAGCACCTACCTGGCGGGTTGGGCGGCAGTCACTGGCGAGATGATCCACCCGCTCACGGCACTCGTCGTCAGTCATGTTCCCAAGCAGGGCCTGGGCACGACCAACTGGAGCCATTATTCCAACCCCGAACTCGACCGCCTGGTCATCGATGCGTCCAGAACACAGGACGATGGCAAGCGCTCCGAAATGCTGCAGCGCGCGGCGGATATGGCGATGAAAGATTACGCTATTTTGCCCTTGCAATTCGAACTATCTGTCTGGGCCATGAAGAAGGACGTGCGCTACGGCGGTCGCTCGGATCAACTGACTCTTGCTCAAGACATGGCTCTAGCCAAGTAAAGTGCAGTTGACAGGGTGTTGTCCAGCATAATTCGCCGACTACTCCAGACCATTGGAGTGGTTCTGGTCATGTCGGCGCTGGTGTTTGCTGGGATTTATCTGGTTGGAGACCCTGTTTCCATGCTTGCCAGCCCCGAAGCGACTGAGGTCGAGCGCGAGCTCATACGCCAGTCGCTGGGCTTGAATCTACCCTTGTGGCACCAATACTTCATTTTTTTGGGTAAGGCAGCGGTTCATCTTGACTTTGGCAACAGCTTTTTAACTGGCGAGCCCGCCATGCGCCTGATCCTTGAACGCATGCCGGCCACGCTGGAATTGGCCACGGTGGCCATGTTGTTCTCGGTGCTGATTGGTGTGCCGCTGGGCATCTACGCGGGCCTTAACCCCGAAAGCTTCGGGGCACGCTCCATCATGACGAGTTCGGTGCTGGGTTTCTCTCTACCTAACTTCTGGGTGGGCCTGATGCTCATCATGGTGTTTGCCGTATTGTTGGGCTGGTTGCCGGCGGGCGGGCGTGGGCCGGTCGAGGCATTCGGGCCAATTCAGCTTAGTATTTTTAGCTGGGCGGGCTGGCAACGCCTGATTCTTCCGGTTACCACCATCGCCGCCGCTAAATGCGCCTTGATCATACGTGTAACGCGAGCGGCCACCCGCGAATGTCTGCCCCTTGATTACATCAAGTTTGCACGCGCCAAAGGTTTGTCCGAAAAGCGCGTGCTGGGTGTGCATTTGCTGAAGAACATTTTGATTCCCATCGTCACAATAGGGGGGCTGGAGTATGGCCAGGTCTTTGCATTTGCCGTGGTGACGGAAACTGTTTTTTCCTGGCCTGGCATGGGTAAGCTGCTGATCGATTCGATTATTACACTTGATCGGCCGGTGGTGGTCGCCTATCTGATGTTAACGGTTGTGTTTCTGGCGCTTCTTAATTTAGTGGTCGATATTATCTACACCATACTGGATCCGCGCGTGCGATTGGAGGCGCGCGCGTGACAACAACGAATACGACCCTTGAATCCCGAACTGTGCTGGCAAAGCGCGAAAGCATGCTGCGATTATTTGCCGAGCAGTTTTTTGCCAGTAAGCTGGCGGTGCTGGGACTGATCCTGCTGGTGCTCTTCTTGTGTCTGGCGATTTTTGCGCACTGGATCGCGCCGCAAAATCCGTTTGATATCGCCACGCTCGCTATTATGGATTCCAAGCTGCCACCCGGGGCGGTCAGCAGCAGCGGTGCCATGACATACTGGCTGGGCACTGACGGCCAAGCGCGAGATGTGTTTTCCGCCATTTTGTATGGCTTGCGTATCAGCCTTATTGTGGGCTTTGTGTCGGTGTCGGTGGCTTTCGTGATTGGGGTGACGGTAGGACTGATTTCGGCGTATTTTGGTGGCCGCATTGATGCGCTGCTGATGCGTATCGTCGATATCCAACTGTCATTTCCAGCGATACTGGTGGCCCTTATTTTGCTGGCGGTGCTGGGAAAAGGGGTCGACAAGGTGATTTATGCGTTGGTGGCGGTACAGTGGGCGTATTTTGCCCGCGCCGCCCGCGGGGCGGCCATTGTCGAACGCAACAAGGAGTATGTCGAGGCGGCGCGTTGTATGTCGTTGTCGTGGCAGCGCATTCTGTGGCGCCACTTATTTCCCAATTGCATTCCGCCGCTCATGGTGATTGCCACCATCGATCTGGCCCATGCGATAGCGCTTGAAGCCACGCTGTCCTTTCTGGGCGTTGGTGTGCCCGTTACCGAGCCCTCACTGGGCATGCTGATTGCCAACGGTTTCGAATTCATGATGTCGGGCACCTACTGGATTGCATTCTTTCCAGGCATCGCGCTAGCGCTGGTGGTGGTGGCTATCAACCTGGTGGGTGATCATTTGCGCGATATTCTCAATCCCCGCAACGAGATTTAGGCAGGAGCATTTTTTGCTGACACATGCGGCGTCCTCTTCCAGCCAATGGCTACTTGATGTCCAGGGGCTAAAAACCTGGTTCTACACGCGCGGCGGCGTGGTCAAGGCCGTCGATGGCGTCTCTTTTCAGCTAAAGCAAGGGGAAATCCTGGGGCTGGTGGGCGAGTCGGGCTCGGGCAAGAGCATGACTGGTTTTTCTCTCATGAACCTGGTCGATAAGCCTGGCAGGGTGCAGGCAGATCGTCTTTTTTTTGATGGCCGCGACTTGCAGACCTTATCGCCGAAGGAACATCGCGCGTTGCGTGGCAATGATATGGCGATGATATTTCAGGATCCGATGATGACCCTGAATCCTACCTTGCGCGTCGATACGCAAATGATCGAGACGGTGCAGGCGCACGAGTCGGTTTCCCGGGCGGCGGCGCGCGCGCGTTCCATCGACGTGCTGGGCAAGGTGGGAATTACGGCTCCCGAAGAACGCATGCGTGTCTATCCTCATCATTTATCGGGAGGTATGCGCCAGCGCATTGCGATCGCCATTGCCTTGTTGAATTCCCCTAAACTGATTATTGCTGACGAGCCCACGACGGCGCTGGATGTGACGATACAAGGGCAAATTCTGTACGAAGTGCAGAAGCTGTGCCGTGAGATGGGCACGGCGCTGATGTGGATTACGCATGACCTAGCGATAGTGTCAGGACTGGCCGATCGTCTGGCGGTGATGTACGCCGGCCGCATTGTGGAGATGGGCCCCACCGCCGACATCATACGTGCCGCGCAACATCCGTACACGCATGGCCTGATGGCCTCGATTCCCACTTTCGACACGCGGGGAGAGGACCTGTTCCAGATCCCCGGTTCGACACCGTCCCCGCTGAATATGCCCGAGGGCTGCCCTTTCAGGACACGCTGTAATCGCGCCACGCCAAAGTGTGCTCAGGAACCGGTATTCGAGGAAGTAGCACCCTCGCATAGCGTGAGTTGTTGGCATCGCGGGGTAGAGACATGAGCGGGGATAATAATGACGTAATTCTCAGTCTACGCCAGGTTGAGCGGCATTATGTGCAGCCGCAAGATATGGTGGACAGGCTTGGGCGCCTGTTGAAGGGGCGTTCTGCACCCAAGCCCGTGCGGGCGGTGGCGGGCGTCGACCTAGATATTATCGCCGGCGAGGTCATAGGCATAGTGGGCGAGTCGGGTTGCGGTAAATCCACATTAGGACGCATGCTGGCGGGGATTTTGGCGCCTACGCGTGGCGAAATCCTGTACAAGGGTCGTTCGATCGCCACGCTCGATACTGTCGGGCGGCGCGAATATGAGCTAAGTGTGCAGATGATTTTCCAGGATCCTTTTTCTTCGCTCAACCCACGCATGCGGGTGATCGACATCATTGGCGAGGCACCGCTGGCGCATGGCATGATTGCCCGAGCTGCCAAAGAATCCTACGTGTGCGAGCTGATGCAGAAGGTGGGCCTGGATCCGGCCTACCGCTTTCGTTACCCGCACCAGTTTTCGGGCGGGCAGCGTCAGCGCGTTGGTGTGGCGCGCGCCCTGGCCTTGAAGCCGTCGGTCATCGTCTGTGACGAGGCAGTGGCGGCGCTTGACGTGTCCATCCAGGCCCAGGTCTTGAATTTGTTCATTGACCTGCGCAAGGAATTCGCGCTGACGTATTTCTTCATTAGCCACAATCTGGGTGTAGTCAGCCATATTTCGGATCGCGTGGCCATCATGTACTTGGGGCGGATTGTTGAAATCGCGCCGACCGAAACCATTTTCAAGGCCGCCAATCATCCTTATACGCAGGCACTGATTAAAGATTTACCCAGATTACAGGCAGAGCGGCGTCAGTTCGACCCGATCAAGGGTGAGCTGCCTTCGCCCAGCGATCCACCGGCAGGCTGCCCATTTCATCCGCGCTGCCCGCACGTCATGCCGCGCTGCCGCGAAGAGCGTCCGGTGCTTAACTTGGTGGAGCATGACATGGATGGGGCCACACCTATAAGGTTCAACCACATGAGCGCTTGTCATTTAAATGATGTCGTGTGAATGCAGGCAGATAATGCCGGCCGATATTTTGGATTTATTACCTTGACTTATGGCTCGATTATTAAGGAACCGCGAAATGAAATTTGCTGATTCAGACTTTGATCCGTTTGTGTTGTCGATGCCCACCGATAGCGTGATCCCGCTGGTCTGCGACTCGCCACATAGCGGCGTCATCTATCCCCGGGATTTCGGAAGTTGCCTGCCCGCGTCGATCCTGCGCTCGGGTGAAGATACGTATGTGGACGAACTTTGGCGGGCTATTCCTGGTGTGGGGGGCTGTTTGTTAGCGGCCAATTTCCCTCGCACGTATATCGACCCTAACCGCGAGATCACCGATATTGACGGCAACATGCTCGCTGAACCTTGGGCGACTGAATTACATCCTACCGAGAAAACGCGTCTTGGCAACGGTCTGATATGGCGACTTGCGCGTCACCAAGCCATTTACGATCGCAAGCTGTGGGTGGCCGAAATCGAAAATCGCATCCAGAGCTTTCATCAACCCTATCATGCCGCATTAAGCCAGCAGATAGAGGCGGCCCACAAGAAATTTGGCGGCATCTGGCATCTGAACCTGCACTCGATGCCGTCCAATTCATACGAGGTGCTTGAAATTGATACCGACAAGCAGTTGGCCGACTTTGTGCTTGGAGATCGCGATGGGGTCACTTGTGATCCGGAACTGGTCGAGACGATTGAAACATTTCTAATTGGGCGTGGCTATACGGTGGCGCGCAATGATCCGTTCAAAGGCGTGGCGCTGATCGCCCGTATAGGGCGCCCTGCAGAGAATCGCCATAGTTTGCAAATCGAGGTCAATCGCAGCCTCTATATGGATGAAGCTACCTACGAAAAATCGCAAGGCTTCGACGCTTTGCAGCAGTCCTTAAGTTTGTTGGCGGTGCATCTGGCTAAATTTGTAAAGACGCAATTGGCATAGCCTGGTGACGATCGGGATTATTTTATCAGGGCGACCACAACTACGAGGCGGGTCAGATACCTGTCGGCCCATCAGCAACTCGTCGGCTTAGGCCCTTGACCTTAACCCGAAGATTAAATTGGTTTATCGTACTTATAACGTGCCCGAAAACGGCGCTTTTCAAGAGACAAGAATCATGAACTTATTAGCCGACATAGTACGAAATCACGAAGAACTTATCGCTATCCGCCGCGATATTCATGCCCATCCAGAATTGGCGTTTCAAGAGCAGCGAACCTCGGCCCTGGTGGCAAAACGCTTGACTGAGCTGGGCCTGGAAGTGCATACAGGCCTGGGCAAGACGGGTGTCGTGGGGGTGTTGCGATCGGGGGTGAGCACGCGGTCCATCGGTTTGCGCGCCGACATGGACGCCTTGCCTATGCCAGAGAACAATCGTTTCGCGCATTGCTCAAAGAATCCCGGGAAAATGCATGGCTGTGGCCACGATGGCCATATCACCATGCTGTTAGGGGCGGCCCAGTACCTGGCCGAGCATAAAAATTTCGATGGTGTGGTCAATTTTATTTTCCAGCCAGCCGAAGAAGGGGGCAACGCTGGCGCCAAAGCCATGATCGACGACGGCTTGTTTGAACGCTTCCCCTGCGATGTGGTGTACGGCATGCACAATATGCCCGGCATGGCTACCGGGGTCTTTGGCTTTCGTTCCGGGCCAACCATGGCGTCGAGCAACCGCTTCGATATCGTGATCAATGGCGTGGGCGGCCATGCGGCACAGCCGCACAATTCCGTAGATCCCATCATGATCGCCACAGAAATGGTGCAGGCCTTGCAGAGCCTTATCACGCGTAATAAAAATCCGATTGACACGGCCGTGTTGTCGATTACCCAGATACATGCGGGTGACGCCTACAACGTCATTCCGGCGCAGGCCGTGATTCGCGGAACGGTCAGAACCTACAGTGTCGAGGTGCTTGATCTTATGGAACACAATATGCGCCGCATTGTGACCAAGCTTTGTGAAGCTTATGGGGCCACTGGCGAGCTGGATTTTGTGCGCTGTTATCCAGCACTGATCAACTGGCCCAAGGAAACCGGGTTCGCTGCGGATCTGGCCGAAAAGATCTTCGGCACCGATCATGTCGACCGCACGATTCCACCATTTACCGGGTCCGAAGACTTTTCCTTTTACTTGGAAAAAGTGCCCGGCACTTATTTGTTCATCGGCAATGGCGATGGCAATCATCGCATCGATACATATCACGGCATGGGGCCATGCCAGCTGCACAACTCCAACTACGACTTCAACGATGCCTTGCTACCCGTCGGCGCCACATACTGGTCCAAGCTGGTCGAGGCTACGCTGACTGCGTAGGTCGGATTACACCTTCGGCTAATTCGACGTTCGACGTTCGGCTGTTGCCGCCGACCACGCATTGACCATCCAAAGCTGTTTATGCCGCCAAAAAAATGACTAGCGATGTCACCCGGATAACAATGGTCAAAATTAAATCGGCACGGCTGGTCAATAGTGAAACGGCGCCACCCCCCATATGACTTTCCTGAGTAACCTTCATTTTGTGAGAATGCAAGCATGACGAAAAATCAGCAGATCGCTTTTTCGAGCCTGGCCAACATGGCTCGTGGTTTACAGGAAAAAGAATACTCTTCGGTAGAGTTGACGCGGGTCTTTCTCGACCGGATTGCGCGGCTCAACGAAAAGGTGCACGCTTATACAAGCGTGTATGAAGAATCAGCGCTGCTACAGGCACAAGCCGCCGATTTGCAGAGGCAGAGCGGATTGCCATTGCCGCCGCTGCATGGTCTTCCGATCGCGGTGAAAGATCTATGCGAGATCAGCGGACAGATCACCACTGCGGGATCGCTAGCCTGGAAAGCGCGGCGTAGTTCGATTACCAGCACCGTGGTGGAACGCTTGCAGGCGGCCGGGATGGTGATGCTTGGTAAAACGCATATGGTGGAATTCGCTTTCGGCGCATGGGGAACCAACCCACTGATGGGCACGCCGCGTAATCCCTGGGATATGACCGACCATCATCGTGCTCCGGGCGGTTCGAGCAGCGGTTCCGGGGTAGCGGTTGCGGCCGGCTTGGCGCCAGCCGCGATCGGTTCGGACACTGGGGGATCGATCCGCGCTCCCGCCGCATTCAACGGCCTGACCGGGCTGAAGACGACGCATGGCCTCATCAGCCTGTACGGGACAGTACCCCTGTCGGCGAGCCTCGATACGATCGGGCCGCTGACCCACACGGCTGAAGACGCTGCGCTTTTGACGCAGGTACTGGCAGGCCCCGACTGGCGCGACCCCAATACGCTGCATCGACCGATTTTTGCATTCAAACGCAATGAACCCGTGTCCGCCCGTCATTTGAGAATTGCCGTCATGCAGCCGGAGCAATATCCATGGCCCGTAGCCGATGATGTTCATGCTGCCACCCAGGAGGCAATGCGCGCGTTTCAGTCACTCGGCGCCACCATTGAGCATGTCAATGTCCCATTCGACTTTGCCGAGTTGATGCGCAACAACGGCGCGCTCATCGCGGCTGAAGCGTACCACGTGCATGCAGACTATATTGAGGACGCGAACCTGCCGATCGGTCCTTGGGTGCGCAAACGCATCCTAAGCGGCAGGGCGGTCGATGCGAACGCTTATCTTGCCATCATGGCGCACCGCCAAGAAGCGATTGCAAGGTTCAATAACTGGATGCAGGCTTATGATTTGTTGCTGACGCCGACGCTGCCGTTCGTCGCTTGCCCGCTGGAAGAAATCGACGAAGAAATCACGCCTCTGGGCGCCTTCAATCGCGCGATCAATTATCTGGATACTTGCGCAATCAGCCTCCCGGCCGGATTTTCCGAACGCGGTCTGCCCATCGGCATCCAACTCGTATCAAAACCATGGCAGGAAAGTTTGCTGTTGCAAACGGGACAAGCATTCCAAAATGTAACGGATTGGCATCGCCGCAAACCCCCGGGTCTGCAATGAATCGCTTGATTGACGCCTTCAATGCTGTTGGTGGATCACGTCCGAGAAAGGCAGACACTCAGATGTCGCCAAAAAAACCGGCGGATTACTGGAAATCACCAATGTGTTTTGGGCGGTTTGACCGTTTACTGGAGTTTCAGGTTTTTTAGGTGTTTTTTTAATTTTTAGGAGACAACAATGCATAGTTCATCTTCAAGAGCAGTAACCACAGGTGGAGTGAGCACGGCTAGCCGACGTGATTTTTTGAAATACTCTGCATCTGTACCAATGCTTGGCTATCTGGGCAGTGCTGCGGCACAAGTGGATGCCATTCAATTCGGGTGTGCCGTTCCCTTGTCCGGGCCGTTTGCTGCAAATGGAAAATATGCTGATACGGGCATGAAACTCGCTATCGAAAAATACGGGAAAGTGCTCGGAAGAGCGGTGGCCTACACGGCTATTGATACCGAAGGCAAACCAGCCACGGCAATCCGCAAGGTGCAAGATGCAATTCAACAAAAAGGAACCCGCTTCTTTCTAGGGGGTTTCCTGTCTTCCGAGGCACTCGCGATCGGCAAGGAAGTCGATAAAGCGGGAGGCGTCTCTATCACCACTGCCGGCGCCGATGAACTGACCGGCAGCGAATGCAATCGTTCGACGTTCCGCTGGTCAGTACCTACTTATGGCGCAATCGAGCAAACGGTCCGTCCGTTGATCGAAAAAATGCCGAAGGCGAAACGCTGGTACACGATCACGCCGCAGTATGTGTTCGGGGAAGGGCTTTTGAGCGCGGCCAAGGCAGTGTTCAAGGAAAAAGGGATCGAGCACGTCGGCAACAGCTACCATTCGCTGGACGAGAAAGAATTCAGCGGCTATCTGACCAACGCCATGGCGGCCAAGCCTGATGTGCTGCTACTGCTCAACTTCAGTATCCAAAGCTCCGATACATTGCGCCAAGCGGTTAGCTTCGGTATGAAAAAGAACATGACGATCGTGATGGCTTGGGCTTCCGGTTTGGAACAGTTCGAATCGCTGGGGGCAGATCTTTGCCAAGATGTGTATTTTGGTGCCCAGTACTGGCACGCGATCAATTCGCCTTTCAACAAGGAATTCGTCAAGCTCGTCAACACTACCCTGAATGAGGACCCGAACTACAGTCTGGCGGGATCCTACGTCTGCACAAAGATTGTGCTCGATGCGATTGCAAAGGCCAACAGCGTCGATCCCAAGGCAGTCATCGCGGCAATGGAGGGCATGAAGTACGAAGGGCTCACTGGTGTGGAGGAAATTCGCAAGGGTGACCATCAAGTCATCAAGAACTACTATCTGCTCAAGGGTAAGGGCAAGGCAGTCATGCGCAACAAGAATGACTATGCCGACATCGTCTCATCGGGTAAATCGTTTCTTCCGCTGGAAAAGACGCTGTGCAAGATGGCTTGACCAATCCAACGCGATAGTAGTTAACCTCGCCTGCAACCGCGCACCGCGCGGTTGCCATTTCACATTCAAGGTCGGCGCGGCATGAGTATATATCTGCTACAGATTATCAACGGTATCGGTATCGGTATGCTTTACTTCCTGATGGCAGTAGGTCTAAGCATCGTTTTCGGATTGCTCGGTTTCGTCAATTTCGCGCACGGCGCTTTTTTCCTGTTGGGCGCGTATTTCTGCTTTCAGTTTGGCGAACTGGGCCTGGACTTCTGGTGGACGCTTCTCCTCGCGCCTCTGAGTGTCGGTGCTTTCGCCTGGTTGGCGGAAAAAATATTGTTGCGCCACATTTACCAGTTGCCGCACGAATTTCATATCGTATTCACCGTCGGCGTTGCATTGGTGTTGCAGGAGGCCGTCATTTTGCAGTGGGGTGTGCTTGGCCACAACATCGCGATGCCGGCCCTGCTGCAGGGCATTGTCATTCTCGGCGATTTCGTCTATCCGATATACCGTCTGTTCGTGATTGGCTTTACGGCTGCCATGGCGCTGCTATTATGGTGGCTGCTGGACGGCACGCGCCTGGGTGCGATCGTGCGCGCAGGAAGCGAATCGACCGAGATGGTCTCGCTGTTGGGCGTCAATATCAACCGTATTTTCAGCCTGGTGTTTGCGCTTGGCGCAGTGACGGCCGGGATGGCAGGCGTCCTCGCCGCGCCGATACGCGGTGTGGAGCCTTTTATGGGGATTGAAGCGCTCGGGATCGCTTTCGTGGTCGTCGTCATCGGGGGCATGGGCAGCTTTTGGGGCGCACTCGCCGGAGGCTTGTTGGTGGGCATAGTACAAAGCCTGATGAGTACGATCTGGCCAGAAGGCGCGCACCTGATGATTTATATCGCGATGGCGGCTGTCATGTTGCTGCGTCCCAATGGCCTGTTCGGGCGCAGCGGAAAGAACGAATGAACGTATTGAAGCGTTACCGCTATCTCCTCCTGTCGATTGTGACCGTACTGCTGCTACCCGCGATGCTGAGCTCGGCTTCTCTGGCGACGGAAGTGCTGATATTTGCGCTGGCCGCATTGGGATGCAATCTGCTGCTTGGCTACACAGGGCTGATGTCGTTCGGTCAAGGTATTTTTCTAGGGCTGGGCAGCTATGCCGCCGGGCTTGCCCTGTTGTATATGCGGGTGCCGCTACTAGCTGCGCTGCTGGCTGCGATGGTCGTCGGTGCGGTCGCGGCCCTGGTCGTCGGCTGGTTTTCGATCCGCCAGCGCGGCGTTTATTTCGTGATGCTGACCCTAGCGTTCGCGCAGATGTTTTACTTTTTGGCTTATACGCTCAAGGATATTACCGGCGGCGACAACGGCCTGTTAAACATTCCTCGCCCGCCGCTTTCCTTGTTCGGTGTTACCCTGATTCCCACTTCGACGCCGTGGCAATACTACAGCGCCGTCGCGGTTATTTTCGTTATTGCGTTTGCGCTGCTGCAGCGTGTAGCCGATTCTGTGCTCGGCCGTACCCTGCTGGCGATCCGCGACAACGAGACGCGTGCCGCGGCAATCGGTTACGACATCAAGTCGTTCAAGCTGATCGCCTTCATGATATCGGGCGCCGTCACCGGGTTGGCCGGGGCACTGTACACAATGCTGACCGGGATCGCACCGCTGTCTAACATCGAATACCACGCCAGCGAATCGATCTTGATCATGACGGTCATTGGCGGTACCGGAAATCTTTTCGCGTCGGTGCTGGGTGCAGCGTTTTATGTACTGGTGGGAGACTGGCTTTCCACGCTGTGGCCGCGATGGTTGATGCTGCTCGGGATCTTGCTGATTGCCGTCAGCCTCTACATGCAGAAAGGGCTATGGGGTCTCGGCGTGCAACTTGTCCAGCGCCTGAAGCCGCATCGCGTTCCCAGAGATTCATCCGGCGTCAAGCAGGAGAAGAATTGATGACTGTCCCGATTCTGCAGGCAGTCAATGTGGTGAAACGCTACGGCAAGTTCACTGCAGTCAATGGCGTCACGCTCAATGTGATGCCACGCACCGTGCACTCGGTCATCGGCCCCAACGGCGCCGGTAAAACGACGCTGTTTAACACGATGACCGGTACTGTGCCGATCAGCGAAGGAAGCATCATCGTTGACGGCGAGGAGGTGTCGCATCTTCCGGGATACAAAAGGGTCCTCAAAGGGTTGACACGCTCATTCCAGGTAACCAGCCTCTTTCCGAACCTGAGCGTGCATGAAAATCTTCGCTTGGCGGCGAAAGGCCGCAATCCGGCGCAGGCTTTTCATTTGTGGCGTTCGGCGGAGTCGTTTACTGCAGCTGCTGAGACAGTGGACGTCTTGCTTAAGCGTCTTAACCTCGGCGCCGTCGCCACCCGCGCGGCAGGAGAACTCTCGCACGGGCAACAGCGCCGTCTCGAAGTGGGTATGGCGATGGCCGGGCAGCCAAAAGTGATTTTTCTGGATGAACCGACCTCGGGCATGGGAATCGATGACATTGGCGCCATGAAACGTCTGATCCGCGGTTTGCGCGAGGAGTACACGGTGGTTTTAATCGAGCACAACATGGATATCGTGATGGATATTTCAGATACCGTCACCGTCATGCAACTGGGGCAGGTGCTGGTCGAGGGCACGCCCGACGAGATCCGGAATGATGAGCGCGTACGCCACGCATATCTGGGCAGCATGATTACCGGGGGCGGCGCATGATACTGGAAACGCAGGACATTCACGGTTATTACGGCAAGAGTCATATCATTCAGGGCATCTCGATTGCCGTTGAGGAAGGTGAGGTCATCACGCTTCTCGGCCGCAATGGCGCGGGCAAAACGACGACACTGAAAACCATTGTTGGCGTGGTGCCACCGCGGCAGGGGAATATCTGGTTCATGGGCAACAATGTCGCAGGATTGCCGACCCATCGCATTGCCGCACTCGGGGTATGCCTGGTTCCTGAGCATCGCGGTATTTTCAAACTGTTGAGCGTCGAAGAAAATCTCAAAATGGCTGCTCGCAAAGACTCTCCATGGCAACTGGCGGATATTTATACGATTTTCCCGAGACTGAAAGAGCGTCGCAAAAACAGCGGGGCGCAGTTATCCGGAGGGGAGCAACAAATGCTCGCGATTGGACGCGCGTTGACGACGCACCCCAAGGTTTTAATGCTGGATGAACCAGTCGAAGGCCTGGCTCCCGTGATCGTCGATGAAATCGTGGCGCAGCTTAAGCAGATCAAGGCGGCGGGCATGCCCATCATCCTGGTCGAACAAAATCTGCAAGTCTGCACACAGCTCGCCGATCGGCACTACATCATCGAGCAGGGACGCATTGTTTACGAGGCAACCAACGCCGAGTTTTTGGCGGACGGCAGCGTCAAAGACCGTTATCTCGGTGTCAGCATTGCCCTATGACACTCAAGCCGCAATCACAAACACTATGAAAACCGAGCTCTCTCTGGATACCTTGCGCATCAATGGACCGCGCTTGTGGCAAGCCTTGATGGACCTGGCGCAGATCGGCGCAACGCCTAAAGGCGGGGTGTGCCGGCTCGCGCTCTCCGACCTCGACCGGCAGGCACGCGATCTGGTATCCGGTTGGGCGCGCGCCGAAGGCATGACCGTCACGATCGATCAGATCGGCAATATTTTCATGCGCCGCCCCGGGCACGACAACACGCGGCCGCCTGTTGTGACCGGGTCGCATATCGACACCCAGCCGACCGGCGGTAAATTCGACGGCAACTACGGCGTCCTCGCAGGCCTGGAAGTCATTCGAACGTTGAATGAACACGGCATTCAGACCGAAGCGCCGCTCGAAGTGGTGGTTTGGACCAATGAGGAAGGCTCGCGCTTTGTTCCGGTGATGATGGGTTCCGGTGTCTTTTGCGGCGCATTCTCTCTGGAGCATGCGTATGCCGCAACCGATATCGCTGGCAAATTGGTACAGGAAGAGCTGGCGCGCATCGGCTATGTCGGGACCGAGGTGCCGGGACAACATCCTATCGGCGCCTATTTCGAGACCCACATCGAACAAGGTCCGGTGCTGGAAAACGCCGGCTGCGTGATAGGCGTGGTGCCCGCTGTGCTGGGACTGACCTGGTATGACTGCGTGGTGACCGGATTCGAGTCGCATGCCGGCCCGACGCCGATGGCGATTCGCAAGGATGCGCTGCAGGTCGCGACCCGTATCATGCAAGAGGTCGTTGCAATCGCTAATCGCTATCCGCCATACGGGCGCGGTACGGTTGGCATGGTGCAGGTCATGCCCAATAGCCGCAATGTAATCCCCGGCCAGGTGAAATTCTCGATCGATCTTCGCAATGTGTCCGAGGACCTGCTGGCCCGCATGAATCAGGATCTGCACGATTATGTTGCGCGTACCGGCAGCGAGAGCGGGCTTGGCATCGCGCTTGAGCAGGTGTCCCATTTTGCGCCGTGTCCGTTTCATTCCGATTGCGTCGGCGCGGTGAGGGACGCGGTCGCCACGCTCGGTTACTCGACGATGGACGTGGTATCGGGTGCGGGCCATGACGCGATCTACGCCGCGCGGGTCGCTCCATCCGGCATGATTTTCGTGCCATGCAAAGAGGGCATTAGCCACAACGAGATCGAAGATGCAGATCCGGCGCACCTGGAGGCTGGCGCCAACGTGCTGCTGCTGGCGATGCTGTCGGCGACCCGCGCGACCCGCGCGACCCGCGTGGCCTGACGGCACGCAGCTGTCTCGCTCAATCGCAACCCGCCTCATCCTTAGCCTCAGCAGGAGCCAACACCATGCCACGCAAGATTGTCATCGCCCGCTTCAACCATGAGACCAATACCTTTTCGCCCATCGAGACACCTCTTTCGGCCTTTGCTCCGATGTGGAACGAGGACGCGTACCGCGACCAGAAAGGCGCTCGCACCGCAATGGGCGCGTTTTTGGATATTGCAGAATCCGTTCTGGGGGCCACGGTCGTCACACCGGTGGCTGCAATGGCCAACCCCAGCGGCACGGTCGCTGCCGAAGCCTACGAGGCGATATGCGAGTCCATTCTCGCCGCCGTCGCGGAAGGTTGTGACGCCATCATGCTGGATTTGCATGGTGCGATGGTCGCGGAACAGGCCGGGGACGGGGAGGGCAACCTGCTGGAAAAAATCCGTCGTATCGCGCCTGCCGTACCGATGTGCGTCGCCCTTGACTTGCATGGCAACCTGACGCAAAAGATGGTCGACAATTGCGACATCATTGTCGGCTTCAAGACCTACCCGCATATCGATATGTATGAAACCGGAGCGCATGCGGGGCGCTTGCTGGTCGATATGATCGAGCAGCGCATCGTGCCCGTGATCGGATGGCGACAATTGCCTCTGTTGTCGCATACCCTCATGAGCAATACCTCGGCCGCTGCGATGCAGCGCGCGGTCGACGCGGCGCTCGCGGCCGAAGCTGAACCCGGCATTCTGGCGGTGTCGATCATGGCTGGTTTTTCGCTCGCTGATTTTGAAGGTGCCGGCATGTCGGTAGTGGTCGTGGCAGACCGAAATTCCGATCGCGCCGATGCGGTCGCGGCCCGCATTTCGCATCAGATGTGGAACGACCGCGAGGGATTCATCTATGCCAGCGAGCCGCTTGCACGATCGGTGCAGCGCGCGCAGGAACTTGCGGGTGGCGCCGGGCCCGGGCCAGTGCTGTTGCTCGATCATAGTGACAATGTCATGTCGGGTGGCAGCTGCGACACAATGGATGTGCTGGAGGCTGTGCTGCAAGCGGGCCTGACCGATATCGCCGTCGGGCCTGTATGCGATGCAGAGGCGGTGGCCCGATTGGTGGCGGCTGGTATCGGCGCCACGGTCACGGTTGCGCTCGGCAACAAGACCATCCTGAAGGCGCAAGGACTGGCCAAGACGCCGACCGTATTGACCGGCGTTGTGCGGGCCACTAGCGCGGGCGAGTTTTGCGTGAGCGGGCCAATCTACACCGGATCGACTGTCAGAATGGGGCGCACCGTACTGTTCGATATCGGTGCCGCCCAGATCGTCGTTACCGAAGAGCGGGTTGAACCGTATGATCTCGGAATCTATACCAGCGTCGGTATCAGTCCAGCAGAAAAAACCTACCTACTATTGAAGTCCCGTATGTATTGTCGCCCGGTGTTCGGGCCCCTCAGCAAGGGAATCGTGGAGTGCGATTCTGACTCTGGCGGCCCTACGAGTTCGAACTATTCATTGTTTCCGTTCAAGAAAATTCGCCGACCAATTTATCCGCTTGATCCAGCCGTCGATTTTCGGAAACTTCGCGACTTCCCTGATAGACCATGATAAGCCAAGCTACCACCCATATTATGGATTGGAACTTCTATTGACGGCTACGCCATGGATGTCTGAATGAGCACTGGTTTAATAACATCTGCAGCTGACAGTAAAGGGCTTCGTATACTTTATGCTGGGGCAGGGGTAGAAGGTCACTGATTAGCGACGGTCTGTGGGAGAGTGCAGTAGCATTCGCGTAACTTCCTCTGGCAGGGTACGAGACGCCCCTTCTCTCCTCGGCATGCCTTCGATAAATGGGAATAGCTGCACTTTAGCTATATTCAGCACGCGGCGAAGCTCAGCTACAGGCTCAGTGTGCTCATCGACACGCAGATCGACACTTGGGTACCACTCCTTGTCCATGATCTTCAATGCGGCAGACTGCTTGCCCCTAAAGTCACCCCCCGCGCGGTCACCCGCTTCAAGCGTGCGCATCAGACGCTCTCCGAGATCAGATTCGGCGTTGCTTTTCCAGGCGGCGCGCATCGCCAGAAGGGTTGCCTCACCAAGCAACATATTCCCCTGGATAGCAAAGTCGCTTCCGGTAAAATGCGCCTGCCAAGCAGTACAGCTCGAGCCTGACCACGCTACCCCATCTCCCTCCCTTCCAATAATTCCAATTTGCCGCAATGCTGCATCGTCATCTTTAGACAACACCTGATCCAGGGCATCTCGCGCAGATGCACCAAGCTGCATCAACTTGAGCGCGTCAATTGCAAGATTCGGATTGACCCATGATTGTGTGGAGATTGCACCAACGCCGGGTATAACGTATGGGCACATAGACCCGACTGCTGGCACCGCGCTACTAACAGCCACGCCCAACTGTCCTGTTCGCTCACATCGCGCAACGATCGAAAAGGTGTTGAGTTCCAGCACCTTCACACTCCCAGCTCAGCGATGATGCGTGCATAGGCATCTGGCATGTTAGTGGGACCATGCTCGCCAAGTTCACCACGCTCAAGCACGGCAAAACGATCCGCTGTACTGAGTGCAAATTTGACATTTTGCTCAACGATCAGCATCGCGATGGATGAGGCGTTACGCTCAGCCTGTAAAACACCTGAGATTCTCTCGATGACAGAAGGTTGTAATCCCTCTGTTATTTCATCGATAAGTAACAGTCGTAGCTGAGCCATTAGCGCTCGCCCCAAGATCATCATCTTCTGCTCACCACCAGACAAGGTTCCGGCCTTTTGGCGCAGCCGCTGCGGAATAAATGGAAAGTAACCAGCTATGCGCTCAAGTCCAATACGAAAACGACGAGGGTCAGACACGGCGATACGTAAGTTATCTTCGACGCTGAGATCCTGAAAAACCGCTTTTTCTTGAGGCGCGTAGGCTATCCCGCGGGCGGCTAACGTGTGGGGCTGTCCGGCGACTAATGTATCTCCGCCGAATGCTATAGATCCGGCCTGTCGAGGCAAGAAACCCATAATTCCCTTGAGAAGGGTTGACTTGCCCATACCGTTTTTTCCGAGCAACGCCACCGCTTCCCCTCGCATGATCTTGAGGCTAACGCCATGAATGACGGTAGCCTGACCGTAGCCGCAACGCAGGGCTTCCAGTGCCAAAACTATTTCACTCATGACACACTTCCTTCAGCGGAGGTTAACTCCGGCGTCGGTGCAGCCACCCCGGCATAGATGTCTCTGACAAGTTCTGAATGAACCACTTCTTCCACTGATCCATCAAGAACAATTTCTCCTTGATGAAGAACAATTACCCTTGAACTGATGTCGCAAACAAAATCAAGATCATGCTCGATAAGTACTACGCAGATTTGATGTTCATTGGCCAGGCTCTTCAACGTGTCTCCAATTGCGGTACGTTCAGGCTTTGTTAGCCCCGCAGTTGGCTCGTCCAGAAGAATGATATTGGGTTCCAATGCAAGCACCATCGATAATTCAAGGGCTTGCTTTTGACCATGCGATAGTAAACGACATGGCGTTTCAAGGAGACGAGCTAGTCCGGTTGTCTGCACGATACTCCAAGCTGCGGGCGGTAGCTCGACGGTCTGAGTACGTCGCCACATCTTTAAGTGAACCAGCCGTGTACGTGCAACCGCCAAGGCATCAAGGACTGTTAAGTCATCAAACACGTTGGCAGTCTGGAATTTGCGTCCGAGCCCTAGTCGTACGCATTCAAAGGGCGGCAACTTGGCGATTGAATAATCGTTAACCGTAATGTCACCACTCGAACGCTCTCGTCCGTCACTGATGCACCGCATCAATGTCGTTTTACCAGCACCGTTAGGGCCGACAAGTGAAAGTAGTTCGCCATGACGTGCGTCAAAGCTAACATTATTTAAGACGTTCAGACTACCGAAATGCTTGGCAACCGCCTGAATTTTTAGCGCGAGCTTGCCACGACTGGACAAGCCAAAAAGGGGTTGTCCCTCACTTGGAACGATCCGTCCAGATATCTTGGGCTGGGTAAAAGCCCTACCACGTCGCATCAGCCCAGCCAGTGCGGGTAGCAGCCCCTGAGCGCCAAATGTGTGCGGGACATCTCGCTGCTCTTCGAATTCGATGCCAGCCAGGTCACGTGGATTGCTACGGCCAACAATGCGCTCATCCTGGACCAGCCCTTGCGCAGCCGGTTCAGGGAGTTCCACATCATGACGCCCACGGCATCCGAGTGCCTGGTGCTGGCGGCGGAAGTGATGCAAGCTGCCATCAAATCCATCGCAGTCAAAGGCTTCAAACTGGATGTGTCCTTGCGTCGCCATCTGGCGCATCTACCAGCCCGGCAAATCTCGCAGCTGACCCTGGAGGCGGTAGCAAACGCGGTCGCAGCCGGCAGAAAGGAGCTGAGACTGGACGACTTCCCGCGATGGCTGTTCGACGATGATGACGCGGCCGGTGAAAGCAACTCCACGCCCAACTACCTCCACTGAATGGAAGGTGATCATGACCATGCTTCACGAGCGAACTCGCGCTTTACGCTACCCGCAAGGTGCCAAGAAAAGGCATCTAGTTTCAAAGTCTAACTGTGGCGGAGTTTTATAAGCGGCTGCATGAATGGCAATTGGTTTGGGAAAAAGGAAAAGACCCCGAAGGGTCTTTTCTGCAAAGCAACAGTGTCGCTAAAGAATATTATTTCTTAGCAGCAGGCTTTACCGCCTTCTTTGGCGCTGCACCTTTAGGGGCAGCCTTTGCCTTTTGAGCTACAGGCGCAGGGGTCACTGGAACAACTTTCAGCGCAGCACGTTGATCACGCAAGGCTTTGATTTCCGCATTGATTTTGTCTTTGCGTTCGGTCAGCTTCGCAATGCTTGCGCTAAGTTTTGTAATGGCCTTGGCTGTTTTGGAAACAGGAGCCGTTACCTTCTTTGGAGTTGCCGCAGCCTTTGGGGCCATTTTTTTCGCAGTTGCCATTTTCAAATTTCCTTTTTTATTTAACTGGTTTAGATATTTCACCAGTACCGCATTGTCTCCAATATTTTCGTTCGTCACCCACATCGGCATTCAAACGTCAGGAAACTTGCCAGTAAATTGTCATTGAGTCACTGACGATTCACGCTTGAGCGGCAGTCCCGCTGCATTGCCGTCGTTCAAGCGGAAAAAACGACGAGCCCCATGCCAATGACGGCTGAAGACTGGTACCGGCCTTTCGCCGAAACCCCAAGAAATCCAACGGATTGTCGAAAGCCGACCTTCAACTTTGCCGGAAGCAGGCATTCGCCGCCGATGCCAAAAACTCGGAAGCTGTCATCCAACTTCGACAATCAATTTTTCCGATTGGTCGTCGGCAGCGCAGCGGAAGCAGTCAGCCACTTGGAACTCAGGAGTACCGGTCAAACCTCAAGCAGACTTCTTCGGACATGCAGGAGTGCGCAATGGTCTCGCGGCAAGTCTGCGCCGTCAGGATGACGGTGAGCAACAGGCTGTGGACGAAACTGTGGCCGCAGTGCAGAGCAGCTCGCGACTCCTGGACCGTGTCGCCGTCGCAATGGCGACGTCACCAAATTTGGCCGCTGAGCTCTTGAAAATCGAAGAAGATGAGCGTGTTGATACGCATCCTGCGCGGCGCTTCATATATCGGAAGCAAGAAGATTTCATTGTGGAGGTGGAAGATGAGGAGATTCCATTCAACGCACATGTAGTCAGGGTTGCCGTTGTTGACCACGATCCAGTCAATGTGGTTATGACGCCAGTAGAGTCCCGTTCCGAAAGCACGGTTGTGCGCGGGCTCATCAATGTCACTCAAGGAAAAGGCGGGTCTGACGTTATCCAGTTGGGAGGAATTCACGAGTTCCGATTCATCGGTCTGGAAGGCTGGAAGAAGGCCGTACTCGAAGCTGCGCGTTGGCTTAAGCTTCCAATTTGTCTGGTGGCAGTGGAGACAGTCAGCACCTGCACCCTACTGCATCGACCGTCTGACGTTCTCCAAGTCCATAATTGGCACGACCTTCTAGCGAATACATTGGTGGCGCTGCTGAGTATCCGAGACGCACAGAGCGGCGGGCGTGTGCAGGAACTGCGCGATGTGGCATGAGCGGGTGAGGACTGGAGCACGTGATTGCAGCGACATGGGGGTGACCAGCGAATAGGCCGCGACAGGCTGAAGTTGTCTTGACTGTTGACCCAATGGTCATACTTTGCGCCTTTCAACGACAGGGCAACCAGCCAGAAGGCCCGACTGGCGCACAGTGTCAAATGCGCCACTTGCAGCTTGTACAACACGCCGCCCACCAGCAGACCTTCATCGCTCCAGTCAAACTGGAAGGCTTCACCCAGCTAGAAGCTCAAGGGCACGAACGCTTTCGTGCTGGATTTACCAGACAGCTCGCGCCAGGCGCGGGTGAAGTCAGTCACTGCGCTGTAGCCACCCCGGTACTCCTGCGCCTGGATTTGAACAAACAGCGCTTTGGCTGTGCGCCTGCCGTGCTTGGCTCGATTGGAGTCGGCCGTAAGGGCCTGCTCCAGCGTTGCTTCAAAGGCGGTGAGCTTGGCAGTGCAAATCCGTCTAGTTTGAGGGACTGGCACGCACCCAGTCCGACGTACGTTCAACTGCGGTTAACGCGACAGAACCCACTTGAACCATACAGACAAAGTGTTTTGTCTGTCAAACCAATGCTAGGGTTTTCATGATTGGTTAAGCAGTAGGACGGATGTTTAATTAATCTTGGCAATGCCTAACAAAGATCCTCACAAGAGGCTTGGTTCAAAGCACATTTTGGAGACATCATGAAATTTTGTTTAACAAAACTTGTAAATCGACTGATCATACTGACCTGCTTGGCGGCAGTGAGTAGTGGCGTTTTCGCGCAGACGGTAAAGATTGGGTGGCTTTCTTCTCTCACTGGACCACTGTCGTCCGCAGCGGTGGCCGAAAATCAAGGCGTCCAACTTGCCGTCGAAGAGATCAACAAGGCCGGGGGTATTCTCGGAAAGCAAATCGAACTGTTGACTCGTGATACTGCCGGCGATCCGACAAAAGCCGTCAATTTCGCGCAGCAACTCGCCTTCAGCGACAAGGTCCAGTTCGTAATAGGCCCGGTCAACTCAGGCGAGGGCCTCGCAACCACACCTATCCTGGCGCGCGCCGGGGTGCCAAACATCGTGATCGGCTCAATCGACGAGCTGACCGATGCAACAAAGTACCCGCGCGCCTTTCGCGCCATCAACACAAACCGGCAATGGATCTCGACGGCAAATAACTACGCCTTGGACACACTGAAGAAGACTAAAGTCGCGATCATTGCCGACACTTCCGGCTATGGCACCGCAAGCGCCAAGACCGCGCAAGAGTTGCTTGAAAAAGTGGGCATCAAGCCGGTCTATAAGGTCTTGGTAGATCCTAACAAGACAGATCTCTCCGACGAGATGTCCAAGGCCCGTGCAGCCGGTGCTGATGTGGTGATGCCGTGGTCGGCCGCCACCGGTCTACTCGCAAGGCTGCTCAATGCCCGTGGCGACATGGGCTGGAATGTGCCGGTCGTTGGTCACCCTGCGTTAATGGCCTCGCAAATCCGACAATTGCTCAATAAGCCTCAATATTGGGAGAACACGTTTGCCTCCGGCTACCTGAGTACTACCTACGGCACCGACGGCAAGTTGCCTGAGCTCACCCAAGCCCTGGCCGACAAGATGCGACCGAGGCTGGGCGGCGGCGAGATCGATGTCCTTTTCTGGTGGGTTGCGATGGGCTATGACACCGTCAAGATCATCGAGCATGCTGCCAAGACCGCCGGCTCCACTGAACCTGCTGCAATCCAAAAGGCACTCGAAAACACTAAGGACTTCCACGGCGTCTACGCCAACTATACCTGGAGTCCGACCCAGCGTAATGGATTTCCGGACAGCAATATGGTGACCAACGCGGCCAATACATTCAAGGATGGCAGCTTCAGGCTCGCCCCGCGCTGAAACTCGGCTGAGCGAGACACCTTCATTATGCTCACTGTCATCATCTCTGGCCTTGCAATCGGCATGTTGTATGCGGCCACTGCGCTGGTCTACAACGTGATGTACTCAACCTCCAAAGTCCTGTCGATTACGACTGGCCATATCGCGATGTTGGGCGGTGTCTTTGGCGCATGGTTTGTGGCCACGCTGCATCTGCCATGGGTGCTCGGCTTGATGGGCGGCATGACAGTCGGTGCGGCTTTTGGATGGGCAACCGAAGTGCTCGCGATTCGCCGAGTGCTGAACCGCGGCGATGAGCATCTATGGCTGCTTAGCACACTGGCGCTGGCAACGATGGTTCAGCAAGGCGTGGCCCTTTGGTGGGGCACAGAGCCAAAGCCCTTTCCGCGACTGTTCACACAAGATTTTGGCGATGGCGTGCTGGACCAAAAATACTGGCTTCCGATCGGCATTGCGGCAATGATGGCAATCGGGCTTGAGATCTTCTACCGCCGAACTATGTACGGAAAGCTTTTTCTTGCGATGTCGGAAGATGCGTTTGCGGCGCGGGCCCGCGGCGTCTCTACAGATCGAATTCGGGTGATGTCGTACATGCTCTCTGGCGCGCTTGGTGGTCTGGCCGGCTTCGCGGCCGGACAACTAACCTTCGCCTATTTCGCGCTCGGCATGACCCTGACGTTGAACGGCTTTATCGCGCTGGCAGTTGGCGGCTTGGGCAGTAACATCGGTGCATTGATCGGTGGCGCTGCGCTCGGCCTGCTGAACGGCTTCGCGAGTTACTGGTTCGGTGGAGAATATCAGCAGACCATCGCGGTCGGTCTGCTCATGGTCGTGTTGCTGCTAAAGCCCGAAGGTCTGCTTGGTTCGAAGAACGTGAGGCCTGTATGAACAATACTTCTTTCGTGTTCAGCAACAAGAACATCGCGCTAGCATTGGGCGCCGTGCTTGCCGTAACGCTGCCTTCGTGGGTCGGTGACCAATATCAGCTGCACTTGGCGGCGTTGATCTGCGTCTACTGGATACTCATCGCTGGCCTTAACTTGGTGGTCGGCTATACCGGCCAGCTATCGATCGGACACGTCGGTTTGCTTTCCGTCGGTGCCTACGCGTTTGCAATCTTAACGGGCAAGATGGGCTGGCATCCAGCGGCTGCGGTGATCGCGGCAGGCGCTCTAGGCGGCCTGTGTGGCTTTGCGCTCGGCCTGCCCTCGCTGCGCTTGCCTGGTTTCTATTTTGCGATGACAACGATGGCGTTTGCGCTGATCGTCAACGAACTGGTGCTTGCACAGGTCGATGTGACCGGCGGTGGCATTGGTCTGGCAGGGCCAGTATTTCCGGCGCCATTTGATAGTCCAAAAGGCTTTTATTACTTAGCTGCAGCGTTGGCGCTGGTCGTTACGTTGCTTAGCTGGAACATCGCGCGTCGCATGTGGGGGCGCGGTTTGATGTCGATCCGCGACAACCCAGTGGCAGCACAAGCGGTCGGCGTACCATTGTTCCGCGTCAAACTGGTGGTGTTCGTGTTCAGTGGGGTCACTGCCGGTGTGGCCGGGGCGATGTTCGCAAGCCTACAGAGCTATATCACGCCCGACACTTTCGTCTTTGAATTGAGCCTGTTTTTCTTTGTTTGCATCGTGATCGGCGGGCGCGGCAGCATTCTCGGGCCCTTTCTCGGCACCGTGATACTGACGGTTATGCCCGAACTAGTCGCACCGCTTGCGAAGCTCGGCAATTTCTTCTACGGCTTGATCCTTTTGGCCGTGGTGCTGATCGTGCCAGAAGGCATCGGCCGCGTGTTCGAGCTGATCGCCGAGCGGTTTCGGCCACGCCGTGAGAAGCACGAAGCCATCACACCCGATCTGCCGCGCCTGGTCCGAGCAATCGGAGGCCGTCGATGAACCGAACCGTCGCGATACAGGCATTACCAATTCAGGAAGCGCCACCGGCAATCTCGTCGGCAGCAGTCACTTCGGCCCGAACCGCGCTGGAAGCGGTGGATATTAGCAAAGAATTCGGCGGCATTAGCGCACTCGCCCACGTCTCGCTTGCGCTGCAGCCCGGTGAAGTGCATGGCCTTATCGGCCCCAACGGCAGTGGAAAGACGACGCTGCTCAATTTGCTGTCGGGTTACTACCAACCATCATCGGGATCCATCCGCCATGGCGGGGAAGAACTCGCGGGTTCCACCGTGCAGCGTCGCGCCCACGTCGGCGTTGCGCGCACGTTCCAGAAGCCACGGCTTTTGCCCACCCTTTCAGTCCTTGACAACGCGGTGCTGGGGGCTTGGCCGCACGCCCAGGCTGGTTTCTTGGCAACTGCCCTTGGCATGCCGCGGGTGGCGCGCGAAGACAAAGCCCTGCGTGAGCACGCGGCCGAGCTACTACACGGCATAGGGCTCGGCCATGTCATTGGGCGACGCGCCAACTTGCTCGATCATGCCGAGCAGCGTTTCCTTGAGATAGCCCGTGGCCTCGCGATGCGCCCGCGCTTCATCCTGCTGGATGAACCAGCCGGCGGACTGACCGAGAAGGAGATCGAACACCTGAGTGCTGTGATCTGCACGCTTCGCGGCGCTGGTATCGGCGTGCTGCTGGTCGAACACCACACCGACTTCGTTTTTCGCATCTGCGACCGTGTGACCACGCTCAACGTGGGCAAGATGATCAAACAGGGCACGCCGGACGAAGTGCGCGCCGATGCGGAAGTCATCCGCGTATATCTCGGAGCCTGAGAAATGACCATGACCGCGATTCCAAGCCAGCGTCCAGCGCAAACGTTGCTCGAAGTGCGTGACCTGCACATCGCTTATGGCAAAGCCGAAGTTGTGCACGGCATTTCGATGGACGTACGCGCTGGCGAATTTGTAGTCATATTGGGCCGCAATGGCGCTGGAAAGAGCACACTGATGCACGCAATATCCGGGCTCGTACCCAAGCGTTCTGGTAGCGTGCATTTTGACGGTCGTGACTTGAGCGATGCGGGTCCACGCGACATCGTCAAAGCCGGCATTGTGCAAGTCCTAGAAGGGCACCGCGTGTTCCACACGTTGTCGGTCGAAGACAACCTCCTGATCGGAACTTACGCTGTCACGCCGCGCGGCGATCGCAGCAAGCTCGATCGCATCTACACCATGTTTCCCGAACTGGCTGACCGCCGCCATCAGATGGCGTCGCGCCTTTCAGGTGGGCAGCAGCAGATTCTCGCGGTCGGCCAAGGCGTTATTGGTGAGCCTCGACTGCTGATACTGGACGAGCCATCGGGTGGCCTTGCGCCAATTGTGATTGACCGAATCCTCGCGGTGGCATCCTCGTTGTGCCAGAGCGGCTTGGCAATCCTGCTGGTCGAACAGTTGGTCGAGAAGGCATTGCGCAATGCGCACTACGGCTACGTGGTCGAAACGGGGAGGGTTGTCGCGGCAGCCTTCTCTGGTGAATTGCGCGAGGGCGATTTGCTGCAGCGGGTTTATCTAGGCGGTGCCGCTTCGGTGCCGCTGGCAACTTCACTTGAGGAGCAGGTCTAATGGCAGTTGAACTCCGCTGGAAACAGCGACCGCCCGGCTCGAACTGGGGCGACTTCGGTCCTAATGACCAATGTGGACGACTCAATTTACTGACTTCGCAAAAAGTTCAGCAGGGTATCGCTGAGGTGGAAGAAGGTTTGACCTTCTGCCTCAGTCTTCCCTTGGATTACCCTGGCGGAAACGTACTGAATCCGCGCCGCCATCCGCCGGTACTTCGTCCCACGCTGCGCAATGGTCGGCCAAATATGAACTATCGGCTGTTCACCGACAACATCATGGAGACTGACGTTCTCAGCGATGATTTGGTCGTGCTACACCTGCAGTATTCGACCCAGTGGGACAGCTTTGCGCATGTGGGGCAGATGTTCGACGCGGATGGCGATGGCGTGCCCGAACCAGTCTACTACAACGGTTTTCGGGCCGGATTCGACGTTGTCGGGCCAGAGGATTCTACCGACGCTGGCGTGCCTGCGCCTGGCTCCATGCGCTCTACATCCAAAGCGCATGCACTCGGAATAGAAAATATGGCTGAGCGTTGCGTGCAGGGTCGCGGAGTCATGATCGATCTCCATGCGCATCTGGGCAACGGCCGACAGGCGGTTGGCTACGACGCACTGATGCGCGTGCTGGAAACCGACCAGGTCAAAGTCGAAGCCGGAGACATGGTGTGTCTTCACACCGGCTTTGCGCAAACGCTTCTGGCAATGGGCGGACAGCCTGACCCGGTACGGCTGGACCAGACTGGCGCGGTACTCGATGGCCGAGACGACAGATTGCTGCAGTGGATTACTGACAGCGGGCTTGCGGTGCTGATCGCAGACAACTATGCCGTCGAAGCCCACCCCGCCAGACGGCGCATGGATTGTTGCGCCACCTTGCCGTTGCACGAGCATTGCCTTTTTAAACTTGGAATTCACCTAGGCGAACTCTGGCACCTGACGCCACTGGCGCAATGGCTGCGCAGTCGAGGCCGCAGCAGGTTCCTGCTGACAGCCCCTCCGCTGCGCTTGCCCGGCGCGGTAGGGTCGCCCGTCACACCCGTGGCGACTGTTTAAGAAATATCATGCACCAGATTTCTGACACTAATTCGGCGCAGAAGGTCTGCCGCATCCTTCGTGTGCTCTCGACACCGAAGCCGCTGCGCCTTGCGGATATTTCAGACGGATCCGGACTCAACAAGGCGACCACGTTGCGCCTGATCGAGACCCTGATGTCCGAAGGGTTCATACACCGCGACCCCACGACAAAATGCTATTCGCTTGGCGATGAAGCGCTGGTGCTCGGCATGGCGATGCAAGGTCGCGACCATATCCGCGACCGCGTCCGACCTTTTTTGGTGCAGCTGGCTGCGATGTCGGGCGACACGCTACTTTTGTCGACTCGTCATGGGCTCGAATCGGTGTGCGTGGACCGGGAATTTGGCACATTTCCGATACGTGCAAACTACCTCGACATAGGAAGTCGACGGCCACTTGGCGCAGGCGCCGGCAGTCTGGCGATCTTGGCATGGCTTCCAGACGAGGAGGTCGAAACCGTGCTCAACCTTCTGGAGCCGGTTTTCAAGAAGCGTTATCCACGCATCACATGCGAACTGTTGAAAGCAGAAATCGCGTTGGCGCGCGAGCGAGGCTATGCGATGTTGCTGGATGTGGTGATCGACCAGATGGGCGGAATCAGCGTGCCAATTCTCGGCAGCGACGGAAAACCGATCGGCGCTATCAGCGTGGCGGCCCTTTCCCAACGTATATCGACACGCCTGTCTTTGCTGGTCCCCGCTTTGAAGAATGCGGGACTCCAGCTCTCGGCGAATTACGCACAACGGGAGGCTGCATGAGTTTTATTACGGGCAGCGGTCTGACGCGATATGGCCGCCACGATGGTCGCAGCACGCTCGATTTGATGAGCGATGCAGTCGACCTCGCGCTGGTCGATGCCGGTTTGGTGCGCGCTGACATCGACGGCCTGATCTGCGGCTATTCGACGACGCTGCCGCACCTCATGCTCTCGACCGTGTTTGCTGAGCACTACGGCCTGAGGCCGAGATACGCGCACGCGATTCAGTTGGGCGGTGCAACCGGTTTTGCGCTGGTTATGCTGGCGCACCTGCTGGTCACCTCGGGCGCGGCAAAGCGTGTGCTGGTTGTCGGCGGTGAAAACCGGATGAGTGGGCAGAGTCGCGATTCGGCCATCCAAGTGCTTGCGCAGGTCGGTCACCCCGTTTACGAGGTGCCGCTGGGAGCCACCATTCCTGCCTACTACGGGCTTGTGGCCTCACGCTACATGCACGAGTTCGGTTGCACAGAGGCCGACTTCGCCGAAATGGCGGTGCTGATGCGCCGGCATGCGGCGTTACACGACGGTGCTCAGTTTCGTAGCCCGATCAGCGTCGCCGATGTAATGGCCTCGCGCCCTATTGCGTCGCCTTTGAAGATGCTCGACTGCTGCCCGGTATCGGACGGCGGCTGCGCGTTCGTAGTGTCGGCCCAGGCCGAGGGGGCGAACCCGGTACGAATCAGCGCAGCGGCCCAAGTTCACAACGCGCAGCATGTCAGCGCCGCGGTGAGCTTGACCGATTTCGGTGCGGGCGCTTGTGCTGCTCGGGCATTGGAGGGTGCTGGGCGTGCGCTCGCCGAAGTTGAATATGCTGCTATCTACGATAGCTTCACGATCACGCTGACGATGCTGCTCGAAGAGATCGGCCTCTCACCGCGCGGCCGCGCTGGCGTGTTGGCGCGGGAGGGGCATTTCGATGCCGATGGCGCCATGCCTCTGAATCTGCATGGTGGACTCCTCTCGTATGGCCATTGCGGGGTGGCTGGCGCCATGGCGCACTTAGCCGAAACCCATCTGCAAATGACCGGCCGCGCGGGCGACCGCCAGGCACGCCGGGCAGGGGTGTCGCTGTTGCATGGTGACGGCGGGGTCTTGTCGTCACATGTCAGTTTAGTGATGGAAGCAGTATGAACCCCAATGCAGCTTCGGTCGAAATGACGCCATCATCCAGCTGGACGCACGGGGGGGACCGCATAGTCTTCCAGCGGTGCGACGACTGCCAACACACCTGGTATTTCCACCGCGACTTCTGTCCGGCCTGCGGCCACGAAGCGCCAGCCACATCAACTTCCGCCGGACTCGGCGTCGTGCACGCCAGTACGCTTGTGCAGCGCGCTCCGAGCGACGAGTTTCGAGCCATTGCTCCTTACCGTATCGTGCTGGTCGACGTCGCCGAGGGCTTTCGCATGATGGCACACGGGGATGAGTCGCTGGCCATTGGAGACCGGGTGCGGTGCGATGTGCAAAAAGTAGCTGGCCGACTACTACCTTTTTTCAACAGGGAACCCTCATGATTCTTGACCCGCGCGACGCACTGCGCCTAGCACTGGCGCCGCGATCCATCGCCGTGATCGGCGCCTCTGACAATCCCAACAAGATTGGAGGCCGGCCGCTGGCTTATTTGGCCCGTTTCGGCTTTCGCGGCGTAGTCTATCCGATCAATCCGACCCGCAACGAAGTGCAAGGCCTTCGCTGCTTCCCGAGTCTGCAGGCGCTGCCAGAGGTGCCCGACGTGGTCGTCGTTGCGGTGGCTGGCGAACTGGCCGTAGCGGCTGTCGACGAATGCGGCGAGGCTGGCGTGGCGCTGTGCATCTTGATGAGTTCGGGCTTCGGCGAAAGCAACCCTGAAGGCAAGGTGCGCGAGCAGGGGATGGCGGCGCGCGCGCGGGCCCGCGGCATGCGCATCGTCGGGCCCAACTCGCAGGGCATGGCGAACTTCGGCAACGGCGCGGTGCTCAGCTTTTCGACCATGTTCACTGAGGTCGCACCAGCCGATGGACCGGTCGGCATCATCAGTCAGAGCGGCGCGATGAGCGTGATTCCGTACGGGTTGCTGCGCGCGCGCGGTGTTGGCGTGCGTCACTCGCACGCCACTGGCAACGACTGCGACGTGACGGTGTGCGAACTCGCGTCTGTGGTTGCCGAAGACCCGGGTCTCAAGCTGCTGTTGCTGTACCTCGAAGGCATTCCCGATCCATGGAACCTGGCCGAAACGGCCCGTGTTGCACGCGCGCGCAATTTGCCTATCGTCGCGCTGAAGTCGGGCCGCTCAGCAGCCGGCCAAGAGGCGGCCAAGTCACATACTGGGGCACTCGCCAGTGAAGACCGAATGGTCGATGCCTTCCTCGCGGATCACGGCATCTGGCGCGCACAAAGCATGGTCGATCTGGTCGATACCGCCCAGCTTTATCTCAAGGGCTGGAAGCCAAAAGGGCGGCGGCTGGTGGCTATTAGCAATTCTGGTGCGGTGTGCGTGCTGACGGCCGACGCTGCTAGCGCTGCAAATATGCCGCTCGAGCCGCTTTCGCCCGCTACGCAGGCTGAACTGAAGACCATTCTTCCCGGTTTTGCGACCACCACCAATCCGGTCGACATCACCGCTGCGTTGCTCACCAACAGCCGACTGTTCGGTGCGATCTTGCCGCCGATCGCGCGTGACCCGGCGGCTGATGCCTTCGTCATCGGCATAGCAGTCGCTGGGGCCGGTTACGACGTCGATGCATTCGCGAGCGATACGGCGCGCTTTGCCGCCGAAACCGGCAAGCCGTTGGTCGTTGCCGCGCCGCAGCAAAGTATCTCCGATCGTTTCAAGGCGCTGGAACTGGAGGTTTACCCGACCGAAGGCGAAGCGGTGCGCGCCCTGGGGCAGTTTCTGTCGCACGCCGAACTCCAGCAAGCCGCCAAATTTCGCAATGCATCGGTGCCGAACAGGCCGCGCACCGTCGGAGCGTCGACGATGCTAGATGAGGCCGCCAGTTTGACGCTGCTTGCCGCGTGCGGCGTGGCGGTGGCCCGACATACCCTGTGCCTCTCCGAGGCAGAAGCGCGTGCAGCGTTCGAAGTGCTCGGTGGCGCGCCCGTGGTCGTCAAGGGCTGCACCGCCGATGCGTCTCACAAATCTGAACTGGGTCTGGTGCGGATCGGCATTCCCGATGCAGCGAGCGTTGCTGCGGCTTACCGTGAGATGGTGGGTGCGGCCCGCGCCGCCGAAATCACGCTCAGCGGGGTGATCGTCGCCGAGTTGGTGCGCGGGCGGCGTGAGCTGATGATCGGCGCACGGCTCGACCCGGTGTTCGGCCCGGTGGTGCTGGTTGGCGACGGCGGCAAGTACGTCGAGGCAATGCCCGACGCGCAAGTGTTGCTGCAACCGTTCGACGTCGGTCAGGTCGAACGCGCGCTCCGCCGACTGCGCATCGCACCGCTGTTAGACGGCGTGCGCGGCGAGCCGGCTCTCGATGTGGCTGCGTTTTGCCGAAACGTCGTTGCCGTTGGTGAGCTGATGTGCGATGACGCGGCCGGCATTACCCAGCTCGACATCAATCCCGTAATCGTTGGCGCGCGCGGAGAAGGCTGCATCGCGGTTGATGCCGTGGTCTACCGCGAATCCAATCCGGCAACTTTATCAAAGGAAATCAGATGACTAAAACGATACGGATCGGCGCTGGCGCCGCTTGGTGGGGCGACCGAGTCGAGCCAGCTGCCCTGAGCGCCGAACGCGGCAAACTCGATTACCTGTGCTTCGAGACCATGGCAGAGGCCACCGTCTCTGCCGCCCAAGTGCGAGCGCGCCGCGACCCGAGCTTTGAAGGTTACGACACCTACCTCGACGACCGGATGCGCGCCGTGCTGCCAGCTTGCATGCGGCAAGGTACGCGCATCATCAGCAATCAAGGCTGGATTAATCCGGACGCCGCAGCCAAACGCATCGTGCACTGGCTGCGGGAACTTGGCCACTCCGGCGTGAAAGTTGCTTCTGTCAACGGTAGCCTAATCACGGACCGCGTGCTGAAACTCACCGACAGCATCCTAGAAAACGGCAAGCCAACCTCGACGCTGAAGCCGACATTGATCTCCGCCGAGGCCTACCTCGGCGCCGAGCCGATCGTTGAGGCCTTGAAGGCCGGCGCACAGATCGTCGTCACGGGCCGGGTCGCTGATCCGTCGATCTTCATGGCACCGATGATGTTTGAGTTCGGCTGGGACCCGCTGGACCACGTGAAGCTTGGCCAGGGCGTGGGTATCGGACACCTATTGGAGTGCGGCGCCCAGGTGACAGGCGGCTACTTCTCGGACCCAGGCTTCAAGGACGTGCCTGAGCCGTGGAATTTCGGTTTCCCGATCGCCGAGGTGGATGAAGACGGCAGCGCCGTCATCACCAAGGTGGCAGGCACTGGCGGAGCGGTCACGCTGCAGACCGTCAAGGAGCAGATGCTCTACGAAGTGCACGACCCGGCCAACTACCTGACGCCGGATGTGGTGGTCGACTTCACCCAGGCCCGCATCGAGCAGATCGGGCCCGACCGGGTGCGCGTTTCAAACATCGGTGGCAAGCCGCGCACGCCGACCTTGAAGGTGTCGATCGGCTGCACCGAGGGATTCATCGGCGAGGACATGTTCTTCTATGCCGGACCGGGGGCGCTGCGGCGTGCACAGTTGGCGAAGAAGATCCTAGAAGAGCGCTTCCGCATCGTCGGCCTACAGGCTGAGGAATATCGTGTCGACTTTCTCGGTATCAACGCCATCCACGGCGCGGCAACGCCAGCCGACGCGCCCGAGCCCTACGAGATCGCAGTGCGCGTGGCGGCACGCACTGCGACCCGAGAAGAGGCTGTGAAGGTCGGGCGCGAGGTCGACGGCATGGCCGTATCCGGCATCGCCCACACCGGCAAACGTGTACCGCATGCGGACCGTACGCGTGAGGTTATCGGCGTGTGGTCCGCCCTGGTGCCGCGCGAGCAGGTGCCGGCGTCCATCAATTACTTTGAAAGCTGATCATGAAAGTCAAACTTCAGCATATAGCCCACACTCGTTCGGGCGACAAGGGCGACACCTCGAACATCGCCGTCTTCGCCTATACGCCCGAGTTCTACCCGCTACTCAAGGCACAGCTTACGGCCGAACGGTTCAAGGCGTTTTACGCTGGCGCGATCAAGGGAGATGTGATTCGCTACGAGGTCGACAACCTCGACGCGATGAACTTTGTTTGCCACGGTGCACTCGGCGGAGGCGTGTCGCGCAGCCTTTGCCTCGACAACTATGGGAAGGCGCTGTCTGCGGCCATTCTCGGATTCGAGATCGAGGTGCCCGACGCCTTGCGGCCACAGTTGCGTGGTTCACACCTGCTGGCCGAGGCTTGAGCAGATGCCCTCGGAGCAAACTGATGATTCACAAAAAACATACGATCCTGATCGCTGGCGCAAGTGGCGTGGTTGGAGCGGCAGCAGTCGAACACTTCGCCTCGCTTCCCGATTGGGAGGTGCTGGCGTTGTCGCGCCGGCCGTCACCATTGCCCGAGGGCGTGCGCCATGTGGCGATCGACCTGACCGACCCGGCTGCTTGCGTCTCGGCTGCTCAGAGCCTCACCCACGTGACCCACGTGATGTTCGCCGCACTATACGAGTTACCAGAACTCGTAGCCGGGTGGCGCGACCCAAAGCAGATGGCGGTCAACGAGGCTATGCTTCGCAATCTTCTCGACGCCTTGCAGCCAGCCGCGAAGGGCCTGCGCCACATCACGCTGATGCAGGGAACCAAAGCTTATGGCGGGCACATAAAGCCCGCGCCGGGGCCGGCCAAGGAGCGGGCGCCGCGTCACCGGCACGACAACTTCTACTGGCTGCAGGAAGACCTTCTGCGTGAACGTCAACCACACGCGGGCTGGACCTTCACGGTGCTGCGACCGCAACTAATCTTCGGCTATGCAATCGGCAGTCCGATGAATATCGTCGCCGCTATTGGCGCCTATACCGCGGTACAGCGCGAACTTGGGCGGTCGTGCACGTTTCCCGGTGGCGGGCGCTACATCAACGCCGCCAGCGACAGCCGGTTGATCGCGCGGGCGGCTGAGTTTGCCGGCACCCATGAGATATCTGCCAACGAAACCTACAACGTGGTTAACGGCGACGCGCTCGTGTGGCAGGACATCTGGGGTTCAATCGCGCAGCGCTTTGGTATGGAAACCAGCGCGGCCGAGTCGCTGGAACTGACGAAGGCTATGCCGGCGTATGAAACCACCTGGGCACGCATCGTCTCGAAGTACGGGCTGCGGTCGCTCAGCCTGGAAAAAATGATAGGCAGTTCGTGGCAGTTCACAGACCGTGCGCTCGCGCATGGCTTGGCGAATCCGGCCGACTCGGTGCTGAGTCCGATCAAGCTGCGCCAACACGGCTTTCCCGGCTGCGAAGACACCGAAGACTCGCTGCATTACTGGCTTGAGCGGATGCAAGCGGAACGTTTGCTTCCGCGATGAGCACCGCGTTCATACTCTTTACGGAAACCAAAATATGATTTCAAATCGTCGACATTGGCTTGCGTCCGTGTGTGCAGGCACTGCCTTCCTGGTGCTGACGGTAGCGGTAGCCTTGCCAGCGCTGGCCGATTTCCCAGACCGCGCGATTAGGATCGTCGTGCCCTATCCACCCGGTGGCACAACCGACCTGCTTGCACGTGCCATCGCGCCGCGCTTGGCCGAGCGACTACACCAGACGGTGGTAATCGATAACCGCGCCGGTGCGGGCGGCGTGATCGGTGCGAAATTGGTAGCCAAGTCAACTCCCGATGGCTATACGCTGTTGTTCGGTACCATCGCGACCCACGGCATTCTGCCCGTGCTGCTGAAGCCCGCGCCGTACGACGCATTGAAGGATTTTGCGCCGATCACCTTGGTAGCAAGCACCCCCAACGTCCTGGTCGCCAGTCCTGCGGCGCCTTTTCGCAACGTCGGCGAGTTTCTCGCGTTGGCGCGAGCCAACCCCGGGACCATCAACTTCGGTTCGACTAGCCTCGGCGGCTCGCCGCACATGAGTGGCGAGCTGTTGAAGACAATGGCGAAGGTCGACCTCGTGCATGTGCCGTACAAGGGCGGCGGGCCGATGCTGATCGATTTGATTGGAGGACAGATCCAGACGGGATTCGATAACCTGCCTTCGTCAATCAACCATATCCGCGCCGGCAAGATCCGAGCACTCGCCGTGACAACGGCGAAGCGCTGGCCCGGCGCGCCGGAGATACCGACTCTTGCTGAGGCTGGTGTGCCAGGCTATGAAGCCTCGGCATGGTTCGGCCTGCTTGCGCCGGCCGGCACGCCCCAGCCTGTCATTGACCAACTGCAACATCATGTCGCGGCAATCCTAGCCTTGCCCGAGGTCGAAAAGTTGTTCTTCGAACAGGGTGCCGAACCCTCTGGCAACACGCCAGGAGAATTTCGGAGCCTGATCGCAACCGAACTGCAGAAGTGGACCAAGGTGGTTGCGGCCACAGGCGTCAAGCTTGAGTGATCCGCAACGCTATGCGCAACCTGCGCTGCCTTATGGAGACATAATGACGAAATTCAACGCACTGATTACTGGCATTGCGGTCGCCATGATGACGCTTACAGCCAGAGCCCAGCCGGCGGGCCAAACCGCGGCGTCGACCTACCCGAACAAGCCGGTTAAGGTGGTGGTACCCTACCCACCGGGGGGGCCGACCGACATCGTCGCTCGGGTAGTGTTCCAGCAAGTCTCCGAAGCAACCGGTCAACAGTTCGTCATTGACAACCGTGCCGGTGCTGGCGGCAACATCGGCGCCGAAGCAGTGGCACACGCGCCCGCGGACGGATATACGCTGCTGGTCGCGACAACCGCGCACGCAATCAACATGTCATTGTTCAGTGGCCTGCGCTACGACGTGGTCAAAGATTTCGCGCCGGTGTCACTGCTGACTCAGGGCCCGCTAGTACTGGTGGCTACACCCAGTTTCCCGGCGAACAATGTACGCGAACTGATCGCGCTGGCCAAGGCCAAGCCAGACACATTGAACTTTGCATCTTCGGGCAACGGACAGTCCACACACCTGTCGGGCGAGCTTTTTAACTCGATGTCGGGGGTGAAGCTTTTGCACGTCCCGTACAAGGGCAGTGCCCCGGCACTGACAGATGTTGTATCGGGCCAGGTGCCCTTGATGTTCGACACGATGCTATCGGCGATGCCGTTCGTCAATTCCGGCAAGCTCAAGGCGCTGGCCGTCACCAGTTCGCGGCGCTCACCAGTGGCACCCAATGTGCCGACGATTGCTGAATCAGGGCTGCCCGGTTACGAGGTTTTTGCTTGGAACGGACTATTGGCACCAGCTGGGACGCCAAAGGCCGTGGTTGCCCGACTAAGCGAGGAATTGAAGAAGGCGATGCAGTTGCCGCAGGTCAAGGAGAAGTTCAGCGCACAAGGTTTTACGGCCACTTGGGATACGCCCGACTATTTTGGAAGGTTCTTGCAGGAAGAAGTGGAAAAGTGGACGAAAACCGTCAAGGCATCTAAGGCAAAGGTTGATTAAATATGGGCTGGATTCAAAGCATTGCTCCCGATGAGCCGGGGAAGGGACCTTGGCAGTTGACGCTTTGGTCGAATATGCGCAAGGCCCGGTTTCCATAGCTGGCGGCGCAAAGGAATTAATTTACGCCAGTATTGGAATAGGACACGCTATGAACTTCGACTTACCGGGTGAAATCTGCGAACTGGGCGAGCGAACCCGTCGCTTCATTGCTGAGCAAGTGATTCCCCTCGAGAACGATGAACGCCAGACTTCGCATGGCCCCAGCGGGGAGCTGCGTCAAGAGCTTGTTGCAAGGGCGCGTGCTGCTGGATTGTTGACGCCCCATGCGTCGCGAGAGATGGGGGGACTGGGACTGAGTCATGTGGCTAAAGCGGTGGTGTTTGAAGAAGCCGGGTATTCGTGGCTTGGCCCCACAGCGCTCAATATTCACGCCCCCGACGAAGGCAACATTCATCTGATGGAAGAGGTCGCCAGCGCGGCGCAGAAAGAGCGCTGGCTGCGCCCGCAGGTAGAGGGCCGCACGCGTTCGTGCTTTGCGATGACAGAGCCGGAACCCGGTGCGGGTGCAGATCCCTCGATGATGGCCACCACCGCAATGCGCGACGGTGACGATTACGTTATCAACGGCCTGAAATGTTTTATCACCGGCGCAGACGGTGCTGACTACGTCATCGTGATGGCTCGCATGGAAGATGGTTCTGCAACCATGTTCCTGACGGACATGGGCGGCGCCGGCATCACGCTGGAGCGAAACATGGATGCCATGGACCACTGCTTCACGGGTGGTCATGGCGTGCTGAGTTTCAAAAATGTTCGTGTACCGGCCACGGATGTCTTGGGCGAGGTGGGGAAAGGTTTCCGTTATGCACAGGTTCGGTTGGCGCCGGCACGATTGACGCACTGCATGCGCTGGCTCGGCCAGGCACGCCGCGCACACGATTTGGCAGTGAGCTACGCGCGCAGGCGGCAGGCCTTCGGCAAGTCGCTGGCTGAGCACGAAGGCGTGGGCTTTATGCTTGCTGACAACGACATGGACCTGCATACCTCGCGCCTGCACATCTGGCACACTGCCTGGCTGCTCGACCAGGGGCAAAAGTGCAATTTCGAGTCCAGCCGAGCCAAGGTCGTGTGCTCCGAAGCGCAATGGCGAGTCGTCGACCGTTGCGTGCAGATTCTGGGCGGCCAGGGCGTCACGGCCGAAACCCCGGTGATGCGCATCTTCACCGACATGCGCGCCTTTCGCATCTATGACGGCCCAAGCGAGGTTCACCGCTGGAGCATGGCGCGCAAGATAGTCCAGGCGGCGGAGAATGTGGCATGAGCAGCAGCCCATTCGACCGTTTCCGCCTCGATGGGCGAATTGCGCTGGTGACGGGGGCGTCCAGCGGCCTCGGCACCCATTTCGCGCTGTTGCTCGCCAGCGCTGGCGCGCGTGTGGCGGTGGCAGCGCGCCGGATGGACAAGCTGCAGTCGGTGGTGGATACCATCACGCAGGCTGGCGGTGAAGCGCGTGCGCTGTCGCTTGACGTGACCGATGGTGCCAGCGTGCGCGGCTGCTTCGACGAACTCGCCAGCTGGGGCGCACCCGATGTGCTGGTGAACAACGCTGGCGTGACCGTGACCCGTCCCGTGCTCGAACAGACCGAAGCCGACTTCGACAGCGTGATCAACACCAACCTCAAGGGCTGCTGGATGGTGGCCACGGAGGCTGCACGGCGCATGGTGGCAGCCGAATGCGGCGGCAGTATCATCAATATCGCTTCCATTTTGGGCGAGCGTGTGGCCGGCGGCATCGCGCCGTATGCCATCTCCAAGGCGGGCGTCATACAGACCACCAAGGCCATGGCACTGGAGCTGGCGCGCTACCGCATCCGCGTCAACGCACTGCTGCCGGGCTATGTTGTGACCGATCTGAACCGGGAATTCCTCTCCAGCGAGGCCGGGCAAAAGCTGCGCGCCCGCATCCCGAGCCGCCGCTTCGGAGAAATGACCGACCTGGATGGCCCGCTGCTGCTGATCGCCTCGGATGCGGGCGCAGCCATGTCCGGCACCACAGTGGCGGTCGATGGTGCACACCTGGTGAGCTCGCTATGAGTGTGCTGCTTCCTCTCGGGGCCCTTGCCCAGTACCTGCGCGCCCAGGGCCTGTGTGGCAGCGAAGCCATCGCCATTTCTGCGCTCTCCGGCGGGCAGTCCAACCCGACCTTCCGCATCACGGCCGGTACGCGCAGCTATGTGCTGCGCAAGAAGCCGCCAGGGCAGCTCCTGGCCTCCGCACATGCCATTGACCGCGAATACCGCGTCATGAGCGCCCTGCAAGGCAGCGACGTTCCGGTGCCCCGGATGCTCACCTATTGCCAGGATGAACAGATCATTGGCACCCCCTTTTACCTGATGGAGTTTCTGGACGGGCGCGTGCTCGTGGACCAGTCGCTGCCTGGCATGGAGCCCGCCGAACGCGGCGAGATCTACCGCGAAATGAACCGTGTCATCGCTGCCTTGCACAGCGTGGACTACCAAGCCGTCGGACTGCAAAGCTACGGCAAGCCCGGCAACTACTTCGCACGCCAGATCGCACGTTGGACCCGCCAGTGCCGCGAGTCAACGCTACCGGTCAACGACGCCATGCAGCGGCTCATAGGCTGGCTGCCTGAGCACATTCCGGCCGGCGATGAGACGACACTGGTGCATGGTGACTACCGGCTCGACAACCTGGTATTTCACCCCACTGAGCCGCGCGTGATCGGTGTGCTGGACTGGGAGCTGTCGACGCTCGGGCACCCTCTGGCCGATTTCTCCTACCAGAGCATGAGTTGGCACATTCCGCCGTCCCTCTGGCGCGGAATCAATGGGCTGAACCTGGTCTCGCTCGGAATTCCCTGCGAGGCCGAGTACATCGCCCAGTATGCTCAGGCTACCGGTCGCGATCCAGCTGAGCACTTGGACTTCTATCTCGCCTACAACCTGTTTCGCATGGCCGCCATCCTGCACGGAATTGCTCAGCGTGCGGCGGACGGCAATGCCGCCGCCGTCGATGCGGTGGAAACCGGTCGCAAGGCCGGTCCGCTGGCCGAACTGGGCTGGCAATGTGCACTGCGGCATGACGCTGCTCGAAGCTGAATCAATCCCTGGAAAGTTTGCATGAAAAAGATTTATCCCAGCGCCGAAGAGGCGCTTTCCGGACTCGTGAGCGACGGGCAGTTGCTTGCTGTAGGCGGGTTCGGTCTGTGTGGCATTCCGGAGGCGCTGATTGATGCGCTCATTCACTCGGGAGTGAAGAACCTGACCGTCATTTCGAACAATGCCGGTGTGGACGGTTTCGGCCTTGGTAAGCTGCTGCAAACGAGGCAAATCCGCAAGATGATCTCCAGTTACGTCGGCGAGAACAAAGAGTTTGAACGCCAGTACTTGGCCGGCGAACTGGAACTGGAGTTCACTCCCCAAGGCACGCTGGCCGAAAAGCTGCGTGCCGGAGGGGCGGGCATCCCAGCATTCTTCACGAGTACCGGAGTGGGCACCATCGTCGCAGATGGCAAGGAGATGCACGACTTCGACGGCAAGACCTATGTGATGGAACGCTCGCTGGTTCCCCAAGTATCCTTGGTCAAAGCGTGGAAGGCTGATCGGGCCGGTAATTTGGTCTTCCGGCGCACCGCGCGAAATTTCAACCCGGCGGTCGCAATGGCCGGAAAGACAACGGTGGTGGAAGTCGAGGAGATCGTTGACACCGGCAGTCTCGACCCTGACGCCATCCACCTGCCGGGCATTTATGTCCACCGCATCGTGCTTAACGCCAACCCGGAAAAGCGCATCGAGCGCCGTACCGTCACCAATCCAACTGGAGCCTGACCATGGCCTGGACCCACAACCAGATGGCTGCTCGCGCGGCCCGAGAACTGCAGGATGGCTACTACGTCAACCTTGGCATCGGCCTGCCAACCGGCGTAGCCAACTTCGTCAACCCCGACATAGAGGTCTGGCTGCAAAGCGAGAACGGCATGTTGGGGATTGGTCCGTATCCCACAGAAGACCAGGTCGACCCCGACATCATCAACGCGGGTAAGGAAACCGTCACCATGATCCCCGGCACCAGTATCGTCGGATCGCATGACAGCTTTGCGATGGTCCGTGGAGGCAAAATCGACTTGTCGATCCTGGGCGCGCTTCAGGTCAGCGAAAAAGGTGACCTGGCCAACTGGATGATTCCTGGAAAAATGGTCAAGGGCATGGGCGGTGCGATGGATTTGGTGGCTGGCGTACGCACCGTTATTGTGCTGATGGAGCATGTGGCGCGCAGAAAGGATGGCGGCTGGGACCTGAAGATCCTTCCACAATGCACCTTGCCGCTGACCGGCGTAGGGGTGGTTGATCGCATCATCACGGATCTCGCCGTGATGGAAGTGACACCTCATGGCCTAAAGCTTGTGGAACTGGCCGACGGCGTGAGTCGTGAGGAGGTCCAGGGCAAGACTGGCGTGGCACTGCTTTAACTTGCTGCCCAAAAGTTGACGATTCCCCCTACCTGCTCGCATGGCAATCAAGGGATCTTCATTGGGAGCAGCCGTAAAAAGATCTGTGACTTCCATTCGTTGTGTAAACGAAGCGCTGTGCGGCGGAGTGGGCAAATGGGGTGAGGACGGCAGTGACAGGCATGAGTACCAGTTGGCTGACCCGTGCGCTTGCATGTGGCTTTAGACCCTGTAGCGGGCGGGATATTTTGCATTTGACCAATCCGACGGCCAATACTGGCATACCGTCACCATGCCATTTCGCAGCAAATGGAATCTGACCAAGAGCATGAGCTTGACTGTTGACCCAATGGTCATACTTTGCGCCTTTCAACGACAGGGCACGCAAAGCTTCGAGAGGGGTCAGGTGGCTTGGAGCGTGCTGAATCGGCATCCCGTCAGTCGACCGGAAATTCTAGAAAACATAGACCCGACAACGACTTAGCCCTTTTTTGCGGAAACAACGACGCTGTAGTACATGGTTGTTGAAAAGTTCTCATAACCGGTCGTAAGTTCAAATCTTGCCCGCGCAACCAACATCCAAGCGGTCTAGGCTGGTAGCAAACGCCCACTTCATGTGGGCGTTTTGCTTTTTGGCCCAAATTTGGCCCATTTCTGGCCCACTTTTGGCCCACAAAATTTCCACACAGCTGAAAGTGACCATTGGGTATTGGCCCATACATTGGGATACGGATAGGTGGTCACGAACTTCGGAGCCATTCGGCGTACGATGTGCAAACTCGCGTGCGCAGTAGTGTGGCTCCAGAGTAGGGCGCTCACCAGAGGCGCCTCATAGGCAATCCATATTGGGATGCTTCGCGGTTCAACTACGCGTTGGGTGGTACCAGATGCGCCACACCGCAGCTATCCCCCTGTGTCAGACTAGTTGTCGCCTCTAAAAAATACTCTTTTAGAAGCACAGACAACAATGAAGAAGAAATATTCCGAAGCGTTTATCGAACAAGCCGTGGTCAAGCTGCTTTCCCGTGGCAAGCGCACGGTGACCGATGGCAATGGTCGCAATAATCGGCACGGTGGTATACGCCGTCGGAACGGTGTTGCGCATAAACGAAACCCTGCGTGGCGTGTAAGCCATTGATTTTGCTTGTGATATTGATCCCCTCCCGTGCCCCGGCCGCGTTTCTGCGCTGAGTACGCAGCCAGGCAATGATGACGGCCAAGGAGGAGATGGGCGCGCACAAAGCAAAAAGCCACCTAACAGGTGGCTGCGAGTACCAACCCCACCTGGAACCGACATCATATGATGGGCCTGTCTAGCGATTTGCTACACAATCAACATTTTTAGTGTACAGTTAGGCCATAGATTTTATGGGTTACGAAACTCTCCGGCGGAAGAGCAAAGCTCAGCTGGCAAAGCACATCAGGACCATTGCTAAGAACACTGCATCCATTTTTCTGACGGACCACGCTAAAAAGCGGATGCACGAGCGAAAAGTCAGTTCCGAAGAAGTTTTCCAGTGTTTGCAGTTGGGCACTATTGATCGTGAGCCGGAAGGCAACCCGGGAAAAGGCAGCTTGGAGTGTTTGATGGAGCGGTATGTAGCCGGACGGCAGCTCGGAATCATCGTGGCGCTGTGCGATGAATATCCCGATGCAATCGTCGTGACAATTTTTAAGGTTAATTAAGTAGGGACACATCATGTATCACTACACAGAATGCGGTTTGGACAACGTCTGGTTGGAAAACGGGTTCGTGGTTAAAACCACCGCCTATGGGAAAGCCGTGGCCATCGATGACGCTGTCGGATTGAACAAAGTCCTTGCTCTGGACGTGACCAAGAAGAAAGGCCGGATCACCGGTAAAGAGCTGCGTTTCATGCGAGTGGTTTTGGGCATGTCACAAGAAGGCTTGGGTAAATGTGTTGGCGCAAGCGAGCAATCCGTAAGCCTGTGGGAGCGTACCGGCAAAGTTCCTCAATACACGGACAGCATTGTTCGCATGCTCGTTTCTGAGAAGCTCAATGGCAACAGCAAGGTGTCAGACGTAATAGAGCGAATCAACACGGTGGAGCGGATCATCAACCAGCGGATAGTTGCGCGCGAGAAAAAGCATAAATGGACATCGAAGTTCGAAAGCGATGAAAGGTTCGCGCTGGCGGCCTGAGCGTTCTCGCCAATATTTATTCGGGCCGGCGCTTGCCTTGAAAAACACCATTTGGTATTGCCGAACCGTGATACCCCCGATTGGCACTAGCCGGAGCGGGTTCTGTCGCGATAAGGATATCCGACAATCTGCGCCATGCATGATTTCCGAAAAGGTTTG
>DFWY01000151.1:0-12575 GCA_002381615.1 Polaromonas sp. UBA4122
CAGGCAACCATGACGTGGGTCAACAAAATAGCAATCACCCATCATCAGGCATGAACACACGGCGAAAACCCAAGGTCACTGCAGTGGCGCTCATGGAGAAGGATGGCCGTTTCCTGGCGTGAACCCTGAGCGCTATTGATTCAATAGCTACAAGCTAATTATTTATGGGTGCTACAGCCATATTTGACATGCCTATTGACGGCAAGACCAGCTGGCAGGCGGCCATCGTCCCACCCAAAAAATAGCCCCATGCGCCGACAGGGCGGCGCATGGGGCTATCGGGAAATACCGGCTATTGACCAGCTACTTCGCGGTTGGCATCACAAACTCGGCGCCCTTGCCAATGCTCTCGGGCCAGCGCTGCATGATGGACTTCTGCTTGGTGTAAAAGCGCACGCCTTCTTCGCCGTAGGCGTGCATGTCGCCAAACAGGCTTTTCTTCCAGCCGCCAAAGCCGTGCCAGGCCATGGGCACCGGAATCGGCACGTTGATGCCCACCATGCCGACCTGAATGCGACGGCTGAACTCGCGCGCCACATTGCCGTCACGGGTATAGCAGCTCACGCCGTTGCCAAACTCGTGGGCGTTGACCAGATTCACCGCTTCGGCAAAATCTTTCACGCGCACGCAGCCCAGCACCGGGCCAAAAATTTCTTCCTTGTAGATGCGCATGTCCGGGGTCACATGGTCAAACAGCGTGCCGCCCATCCAGAAGCCCTGCTCGCAGCCCTTGCCGGCGCTGGCGCCTGTAAACCCGCGGCCATCAACCAGCAGCTTGGCGCCTTCTTTCACGCCCTGGGCTATGTAGCCGGTAATGCGCTTGTGAGCGGCGGCGGTCACGATGGGGCCCATTTCGGCATCAAGCTCTTCGCCGTTTTTGATGACCAGCGCTTGGGCGCGGGCTTGCAGCATGGGAATGAGTTTGTCGGCCACATTGCCCACCAGCACGGCCACCGAGATCGCCATGCAGCGCTCGCCGGCCGAGCCGTAACCTGCGCCAATCAGGGCGTCCACGGCCTGGTTCAGATCAGCGTCGGGCATGACCACCATGTGGTTCTTGGCGCCGCCCAGCGCCTGCACGCGTTTGCCGTGGTGCGCGCCTGTTTCGTAGATGTAGTTGGCGATCGGTGTGGAGCCGACGAAGGACACGGCCTTCACGTCCGGGTGCACCAGCAAGGCATCGACCGCCTCCTTGTCGCCCTGCACGACATTGAAGACACCGTCGGGCAAGCCCGCCTGCGTGAGCAGCTCGGCCATGAACAGGCTGGCGCTGGGATCGATCGGGCTGGGCTTGAGCACAAAGCTGTTGCCAGCGGCAATGGCCACCGGGAACATCCACATCGGCACCATCACGGGAAAGTTGAAGGGCGTGATGCCGGCCACCACACCCAAGGGCTGGCGCAGCGTCCAGTTGTCAATGCCGGTGCTGACCTGATCGGTGAAGTCGCCCTTGAGCAGCTGCGGAATGCCGCAGGCGAACTCCACAATGTCGATGCCGCGCGCGACTTCGCCCTGGGCATCGGTGAACACCTTGCCGTGCTCGGCGGTGATCATGTGGGCCAGCTTGTCTTTGTTTTTATTAAGGAGTTCCAGGAATTTGAACATCACGCGGGCGCGGCGGATGGGCGGTGTGTCGGCCCAGGCCGGGAAGGCAGCTTGCGCAGCGGCGACTGCGGCGTCCACGTCCGCTGAACCGGCCAGCGCGACATGGCCCGAGACGGCGCCCGTTGCGGGGTTGAAGACTTCCTGGCTGCGCCCGGACGTGGGCAGACTGGCGCGTCCGTTCAGGTAGTGGCCGATCGTGGCTTGTGGGGTCGTTGCTGCAGGCGATAAAGACATCTGGGATCCTTTTGGACGTGAATGAGTGACTTTTGAAGTCTATGGCTCCCGCCCCCATTTGATAATCCCCCGTTTACTGATTACATTGTTCATATTTCTGAACAATGAAAAACTTTCCATGTCCTCTGACCAGTTGTCGCCGCTCGTAGCCGACCTTCACCTGTTGACGGTCCTGGCCGCTACCCGCAGCTTTACCGAGGCGGCGCGCCGCCTGGGGGTTTCCAAAGCCTCGGCCAGCATGCGCATCAGCGAACTGGAGCGCGCCGCTGGCGTCTTGCTGGTGCGCCGAACCACCCGCTCCGTCGGCCTGACAGAGGCCGGCCAGCAACTCGTCAATGAAATGCAGCCGGCGTTCGAGCGGATCAGCGAGAGCTATACCGCGGTCAAGGACCTCGTCGGCGCGCCGCGCGGGCTGATCCGGGTGACCGCGCCGGTCGCGCTGGGACGGCAGCACCTGGCGCCTTGCGTGGCCGCATTCCTGCAGCGCTTCCCCGACATTCACATCGAGCTGGAACTGACCGACCGCTTCGTGAATCTGGCCAACGAAGGCTTCGATCTGGCCATCCGGCACACCAATGCGCCGCCCGAGACCCATGTGGCCTGGGTGCTGTGTGAAACGCGCTCCATCCTGCTGGCCAGCCCGCAGTACCTGGCGCGGCGCGGCGTGCCTTCGCACCCTTCCGATCTGGCTGCGCACGACTGCCTGCTGTACCTGGGCGGCAGCCATTCTGGCAGTTGGACGTTTGTGCGTCATGCTGTACGTAGTTCGAAACGAAAATCCGCTGACAAGGCCGGTGAGCGGGTGGGTGTAAACATCACCGGCTCGCTCAAGGCAAACAACAGCGAGGTGCTGCGCGACGCCCTGGTGGCCGGGCTGGGCATCGGCCTGCTGCCGGACTTCAGCGTGCCGTCCGGCGCCAGTGGGCAAGCGCAGCGCCAGCCCTTGGTCGAGGTCTTGCCCGACTGGCAGGTGCAGGGATTTTTTGGCGAGCACATTTACGCCCTGCGCCCCTGGTCAGCGCAAGTCCCCAAGGCCGTTCAGTGTTTTGTTGAGCATTTGCGCCACAGCTTTGCCCACGGGTTCAGCCCCGCGCTGAAAAGCCAGCCTGCCAGGTAAGACCAGCGTCACAAACGGCACGGATAATCTCGCCATGAAAAAACGATGGAAACCCAACGCCACGGTCGCTGCGGTGATTGAGCGCACTGTCGACGGCGTCCAGAAATTCCTGCTGGTCGAAGAGGAAACTCGGGACGGCCTGAGGCTCAACAATCCCGCTGGCCACCTCGACCCTGGCGAAAGCCCGCTGCAAGGTTGCATGCGGGAAACACTGGAAGAGACCGCCTTTCACTTCACCCCCACGGCACTGGTGGGCGTCTACCTCTCGCGCTTTGAGCGGGCCGTGCCGGGGGAAGACACACTGACAGACATCACCTACCTGCGCTTTGCGTTTTGCGGTGAGCTGGGCGAGCACGTCGCTGGGCAGCCCCTGGACGAAGGCATTGTGCGCACCGTGTGGCTGACCGCCGATGAAATAAGAGCATGCACTCACTTGCATCGCAGCCCCTTGCTGCTAAGGTGCATGGAAGACTACCTGGCAGGGCAGCGCCATCCACTGAGCCTGATCACGATCGATGAAAGCGTCTACCGGGGCGGCAGCGCGACGCCGGCTTGAGCGCACGGGTGCAAGGCACAAAACCTAAATCAGCGGCATGGCGCAAGGTGAGCTGGGCCTCGCGGAAAAAGGCCAGCCCAGCCTCGGTTGGCATCGCGCCCTTGCTGGTGCGCTGCAGCAGACGAGTGGACAGCTCGCTCTCAAGCCGGCTGATCTGCTGGCTCAGGTCCGACTGCACCAGGTCCAGATCCAGCGCCGCACGGCCCATGCTGCCAAGCTCGACAGCACGAACGCAGTAACGCATCTGGCGCAGTTCCATGGAATACCTGTCAGAAAAATGGATTCGACTTGGCTGGGATAATCTCACACCTATGGAAAAGCAACAAAGCAGGCAACGGATAGTGGTCGGTTTGAGCGGCGGCGTGGACTCTGCGGTGACGGCCTGGCTGCTTAAACAGCAGGGTCACGAAGTGATCGGCATCTTCATGAAAAACTGGGAAGATGATGACCGCCCCGCCGGGTCGGGTGACGACGACACCGCTTACTGCACGTCCAACATCGACTTCGTCGATGCGGCGGCCGTGGCTGACGTGATTGGCATCGAGATCGAGCATGTCAACTTTGCGGCCGACTACAAGGACCGTGTGTTCGCCGAATTCCTGCGCGAATACCAGGCCGGCCGCACGCCCAACCCCGACATTCTGTGCAATGCTGAAATCAAGTTCAAGGCGTTTTTAGACCACGCCATGCGGCTGGGCGCCGACAAAATCGCCACGGGCCACTATGCCCGGGTCCGCAAAAACGACGCGAGCGGCCTGTACGAGCTGCTCAAAGGCCTGGATCCGGCCAAAGACCAAAGCTACTTTTTGCACCGCCTGAACCAGGCGCAACTGTCAAAAACGCTGTTCCCGGTCGGCGAACTGCTCAAGACCGAAGTGCGGCGCATCGCCGACGAAATCGGCCTGCCAAACGCGAAGAAAAAGGACTCCACCGGCATCTGCTTTATTGGCGAGCGGCCCTTCCGTGAGTTTTTGAACCGCTACATCGCCAAGGCACCCGGCCCCATCAGGAACGACAAGGGCCGCATTCTGGGCGAACATGTGGGCCTGAGTTTTTACACGCTGGGCCAGCGCCAGGGCTTGGGAATAGGCGGCGTGAAAGCCAGGGGCGCGGAACTCAAGGCCGCGCAGGCCCGAGGCCAGCGCGGCGTGGGCGAGCACGAGCCGTGGTTTGTGGCCCGCAAAGATTTGGAGACCAACACCTTGTGGGTAGTGCAGGGCCATGATCACCCGTGGCTGCAGTCCACCATTCTGAGCGCCCAGGACTGCAGCTGGGTGGCTGGCGCCGCGCCAGTGCCAGGCGCGATGGCCGCCAAAACCCGTTACCGGCAAGCGGATGCGGCCTGCGAACTGCGCATGGCAACAGCCACAGACTGCGAATTGGCGTTTTCACAGCCCCAGTGGGCTGTCACGCCGGGGCAATCAGCGGTGCTTTACCAAGGCGATGTCTGCCTGGGTGGCGGCGTGATCGCCAGCAGCAATGTACAGAACCTGCCCGGCAAGTCCATTTCCGCCTGAAAGGGCATTATTTTTGACAAAATAAGGCTATAACCCAATAAATACGGACATTAGCAGCTACTTTATTTATAGCGCAAAAGCCCCTCGTCACCTCCTCAAAACGCTGACTCGACGTAGGAATAGATGTAGTTGGAGCCGCCATAGACGTTACCCAGCAGGCGCGACGATCTAAAAATGCCGGAACGGTGCGAGACGCCGAAACCGATATAGGTTTCTTTCAGGGCCCGCGAACCCAGAATGTCGCCCAGGCTCACGTCAAGGGTCGGGTCCAGGTATTGCAACAGGCGCGAACCCAGTTCCCCATTGGCGGCCTGGCTGGATGCCTCGATGTAGGGAACCCGCTGGGCCAGGGAAACACCCGCACCCAGGCCTAGCCGTGTCTTGACCCGGTCGCTCCAGGGGAACCCGAAATAGAAGGCTTTCATGAACAGATCCAGTTGCATGCCGTTGGACTGCAGTCCCTGGTCGTTGTGGTAGGTCAGGCCCATGTAGCCGACCACCTCAACCGGCCAGCCGTTGAGGTTCTGGATAAAGGGCCTGCCCACTTGAACGCCCGCAATGCTGGTCGGATTGACGGTGGCCGTCGAGAGGCATTGCGCCGTGATGATCTTCAGCAGGTGGCAACCGTCTGCGGTTGCTTTTCCGTAGAGCAGCTTGAAGTAGGTGGGCGAGCTTTCTTTCGCCCACTCACGCTCATGGCCGCCGAAGTCATAGACCGCGCCCACATAAACACCGGGCAGCACGCTCTTTTGCACGATCGGACTGTTTTTAACCTTGCTGTCCAGCACGGTGGCGGACACGCCGCCCAGCAGGCGCCAGCGCTGTGTCAGGTCGTATGAACCGTACAGGCCTAGCGTGGCGTTGACGCCGGCACCGGGCGCATAGGCCGGACGATCGGGTGTGGCTTCGCTGGCTTGCACGCCATAGTAATAGTTGTTGAGCTTGGCATCGCGCACGGCCACGGTCAGGCTGGGGCGCAGCGTCCAGGGGCCGGACCGCCATTCACGGGTGTAGCCCAGGCGAAGCTCGTTGCCCCTGGAGGTATCTCCTATATCGTGCAACAGCTCTGCCTGCAAGCTTCCCCAGGGCTGGCGGTAACGGTAGGACAGCCCCAGATCAATGCCGGAATCGCGCGTGGCCATTCCCGCGAGGCTGGCGGGCATGCGAGTGGCCGGAAAGCCCTCCAGGCGTCGCTCCACAAGCAGGTCCAGCCGCTGCTCGCTGCTGTCGAGCAGCTTCACGCCCACCCGGTTGGCATGCAGAAAAAGTCGTTGCCCTTCATAAAGATACAGCGGCAATATGTCGTAGCGGGTGCCCGCATCCCGATAGGGCGATAGCTCAAGGCTCGTGACAAAGCCCAGCCCCGCGCTGCTTGGCTCAGACAGAATATCCGTGAGAGGCTCGATGTTGCCGTTCGCGCTGGCCGGCGTCATGGCGGACAAGCCAGCGGCCAACAAGGCGGCAGCTGCAAAGGAGCGGAAAGGAAATGGGCGAAAAATAAAGGAACAGTGGGATAGCAAGCTTTTCATCATTGATTACTTTTTTGAAGACTGGTTATAAACGCCCCTGATTCACCCGTTTTTACACTGCTGCGCTTCGTACTTTAATTCACGAACAAATAAGGCATTAGCCTATATGGACCGGGCGCTTCCAGCTATTAACTTAATAGCACTTTAGCATTAAAAAAGCCCGCTTGAAGTGGGCTTTTCCGATAGGGTCATTGCCTGAGCTGCGGCCTCAGAATGGAATATCGTCATCCATGTCGTCAAAACCGCTGGCGGCTTTGGAGGGCGCTGGCGCTGGCCGTGGCGCGGCGGCGGGTCCGCGGGCTGCCGGCGCGGCGGCTTGTCGTGGGGCCTCATAAGCACCGCCATCGTCGCTACCGGGGCCGCCCATGCCCTGGCGGCTGCCGAGCATCTGCATCTGATCGGCGCGGATTTCGGTGGTGTATTTTTCCTGACCGCTCTGGTCGGTCCATTTGCGCGTGCGCAGGCTGCCTTCCACATAGACCTGCGAGCCCTTGCGCAGGTACTGGCCGACAATTTCAGCCAGGCGCCCGTTGAACACCACGCGGTGCCATTCGGTATGTTCCTTCGCTTCTCCGGTCTGCTTGTCCTTCCACTTGTCAGTGGTGGCGATGGTGACATTGGCCACCTGGTCGCCACTGGGAAAGCTGCGCATTTCGGGGTCTTTCCCCAAGTTGCCGACGATGATGACTTTGTTGATAGATGCCATGACTTGTTCTCCTGGGCTGATCTTAAGAGCTGATCTCTAAAGCTTATTTTTAGAGTTTAACTGGCTGGCCTGCCAGCGGGTCGCCGCCAGAAACGGCTGGCAACGCATGGCGCCCCGGTGCCTTCATGGGCCAGGCGACCAGCAGCCACAATAGCATCAGGCCGCCGCACACCACGAAAAGCCCCTCGGCCCCGTGCGCTTTGACAATCCAGCCGCCGATCGCGCCACCGGCAAAAAATCCCAGCGACTGCAAGGTGTTGTACACACCGAGCGCCGCACCGCGCGCATGCGCCGGTGCCACGCGCGAAACCAAGCTGGGCTGGCTGGCCTCCAGCACATTGAAGCCGCAAAAAAACAGGAACAGCAAGGTGCCGAGCAGGCCCAGACCGTACACTGGCGAGGCCGTGTGTGACGCGGCCCAGAGCAGTCCCAGCTGCACCAGGAAAACAAGGCCCACGGCCCCCAGAAACACGGCACGCAGGTAGCCCCGCTTTTCAAGGGGAAAGAGCGTCATTCCCATCACCACCAGCGAGGCCAGCACGGCTGGCAGGTAGACCTGCCAGTGCAAGGTTTTGTCCAGCCCGGCGCCGACCAGCAGCGCGGGAATGGCCATCCACATGGCCAGCTGCACCGCGTGCAGCACAAACACCCCAAAGTTCAGCCGCAACAGGGCAGCATTTTTCAACACCTCCCGCACATTGCCGCGCGGCTGGTTGGCATGGACCAGCGGCTCGGGCGGCACCCACCACGCAATGACGGCAATGCCGGCCAGGGCCAGCGAGCCCGTCAGGGCAAAAATGCCGTGCAGCCCGATATAGCCGACCAGCAGCGGCGCCACCACCAGCGAGAGGGCAAACATCAAGGCAATGCTGCCGCCGACCAGCGCCATCGCCTTGGTTCGCACCACATCACGCGTGGAATCCGCCAGCAGCGCGGTGACTGCGGCAGAAATGGCGCCTGCGCCTTGCAACGAACGGCCGACAATGAGCCAGTTCAGGTCGGGCGCCCAGGCGGCGACAAAGCTGCCGAGCGCAAACATCAGCAGCCCGGCAATAATCACACGCTTGCGGCCCCACCAGTCCGAAGCGATGCCAAACGGGATTTGCAGGAAACCCTGGGTCAGCCCGTAAATACCCATGGCCAGACCGATACGGGCGGGGTCGTCGCCGCCCGGGTATCTGGCGGCTTCCAGGGCAAACACGGGCAGCACCAGAAACAAGCCCAGCATGCGCAAGGCAAAAATCGACGCCAGGGAAGCGCTGGCGCGCCGCTCCAGCGGGGTCATGGCAGTCGACGGGACAGGGATGGGAGCGGAGGCAGCTGATAGGGACACAGGCAAAAACCGCCAGCGGCGGGTGAGGTCAATCGATTGAGAAGACCTGATTGTCACTTATTTGGCGGCTGAGCGTGGTCAGCACCCGGTTGCGACCGCCTACGCCATATGGCATCATCACGCTTTATGAAGCGCCTTTTTTTGACCGGACTGCTGCTGGCCTGCACGGCGGCCTCAGCCGCCCTTTGCGAAAGTGGCAAGCGCCAGTCGCCCATCGACATCCTGGCCACGTCCAGGCAAACCCTGGCGCCGCTTGAATTCGACTACCACCCCGCAGCGCTGAAGATTGCCAACGACGGCCACACGCTGCGGGTGCGCTTTGACAAGGGCAGCACCCTGCGCATCGGCAAGGAGCGGTTCGCGCTGCAGCAGTTCCACTTTCACACCCCCGGTGGCGACAAGATTGGCGGTGAGGAATTCCCGATGGCCGCCCACTTGCTGCACAAAAGCCCGTCCGGGCAATTGCTGGCGGTTGTTGTGCTGTTTCGCATCGGTGCCGAAAACCCGCTGCTGAATACACTGTTGCCGCTGATTCCGGCGCACGCCGACGGCGACCACAAGCACCCAGACATCAGCCTTGACGCCAGCAGCCTGCTGCCGTCGGCCCGCGGCTACTACCGTTATCCCGGCTCGCTGACCGCTGCGCCCTGCACCGAGGGCGTGGACTGGATCGTGCTGAAACAGCCACTGACACTCTCACCGGCGCAGCTGGCGCGCTGGCGCCAGCACTATGCCGACAATATGCGCTCGGTGCAGCCGCTGCATCAGCGCGTCGTGCTGGAAAGCCGGTAAGCTGGCAATGTAGAAGTGGCCACAGAACCGCGCACTCTTGCGTCTAGTCAAGGGGCGCATCCGGCTGATGCGAAACAATGACGCTTTTGCCACCTCGGCATCCCACCCGTGTTCCAAGGAATCCGACATGCACCGCCCCTTACCTTCACGCCTTGCCCGCCTCGTGCGCCCCACCTTGGGAGCCGTGCTCGCACTGCCACTCCTCGTCGGCCTGGTTTCACCGGTCGCAGCCCAGACGAGCAAAACGGTCAAACCGGCCGGTGTGGAGGTCAAGGTCACGCCCGAGATGACCGGCGCCGGCATCGTCTCCAGCGGCGTCACACTGCCGCCTATCCCGCCAGTCACCGGCAGCCGTACCCAGCGGGTGCCGTCCTGGGGCAAGCCGCTGCCCTACCCGATCGTGATTGCCGACCGGCGCAACAACCGCCTGATCGAGATCGCACCGGACAAAAGCATCATCTGGGAATTCCCCTCTCCCAGCCTGAGCGTCTACCGAGGCAACGAAGACGTCAACTTCTCGATCGACGGCAAGCGTCTGGCGATCAGCGAGGAGGACAACTTTGACATCCATATCGTCGATTACGAAAAGCGCGCGCTGACCTGGACCTATGGCACGCCTGACACGCGCGGCAGCGGCCCGAACTTGCTGAACTACCCTGACGATGCGCACCTGCTGGCCGACGGCCAGGTCATCACCGCCGACATCCGCAACTGCCGCATCCTGATCATCGACCCGAAAGACAACAAGGTCACGACCCAGTGGGGCACGCCGGGCAAGTGCAAGCACAACCCGCCCAGCCAACTGGCTTACCCCAACGGGGCCACGCCGATGGCCAACGGCGACCTGTTGGTCACCGAGATCAGTGGTCCCTGGATCTCGCGCATCACGCGCGAAGGCAAGGTGCTGTGGAGCGTCAAGGCACCCAACGTCCGCTACCCGTCGGACGCCTTTCCCACGGTGGACGGCAAACAGGTCATCGTGGCCGACTTCTGGAAACCCGGCCGGGTGGTGATTTTCGACCCGGCCACGCGCAAAGTCACCTGGGAATACTTCGTCAAGGAAGGCGAAGGCATGCTCGATCACTCCTCGATTGCGCGTGAACTGCCCGATACCGGCGACATCCTGGTGGTGGACGACCTGCATGACCGCGTCATCGTGATCGACCGCAAGACCAAGGCCATCATCTGGCAGTATGGCGAACTCAACAAAAAGGGCTACACCCCCGGCCTGCTGAACTACCCCGACGGCGTGGACCTGGACGTGTTTCGCGACTGGAAGGCGGCGCGGCGCAAGTAGGCCCCATCGCCGCCCGGCAAGGCCGGCCTAAAGCCCGCGTACAAGGGCAAGACTGGGGGGCGCCAAACCGGATCGGCGATCTTTGACTATCATTGTGGGTTTCCCCGAACCCACGCCGCTTTGACCACTTCCCCCGACGCCAGCCTCCCCGCAGCCCCCCCAGACGGCAAGTACCTTGCCCATGCGCTGCAACTTCAGCGCATCAGCATTCGCGGTGCTCGTACCCACAACCTGAAGAATATTGACCTCGATATTCCGCGCAACCAGCTGGTGGTCATCACCGGCCTGAGCGGCTCGGGCAAGTCGTCGCTCGCCTTTGACACGCTGTATGCCGAAGGCCAGCGCCGCTATGTGGAAAGCCTGTCCACCTACGCGCGGCAGTTTTTGCAGCTGATGGACAAGCCCGACGTGGACTTGATCGAGGGCCTCTCGCCGGCCATTTCCATCGAGCAGAAAGCGACCTCGCACAACCCGCGCTCCACCGTGGGCACGGTGACCGAAATTCACGACTACCTGCGCCTGCTGTTTGCCCGCGCCGGCACGCCTTTTTGCCCCGAGCATGATTTGCCGCTGCAGGCGCAAAGCGTCAGCGAGATGGTCGATACCGTGCTGGCCCTGCCGGAAGACACCCGGCTGATGATCCTGGCGCCCGTGGCGCGGGAGCGCAAGGGCGAGTTTGTTGATCTTTTTGAGGAGATGCAGGCTCAGGGCTATGTCCGTTTTCGCGTCGATGGCGCGACCTATGAATTTGATGCGCTGCCCAAGCTCAAAAAGACCGAAAAACACAACCTTGACGTGGTGATCGACCGCATCAAGGTGCGCGCCGACACGGACAAGCAGCCTGAGCCCGAGGCAGGTACGGCGGCAGGAACGGCGCCGCCGCCCGCGTTGCGCCAGCGCCTGGCTGAAAGCTTTGAAGCGGCGCTGCGGCTGGCGGACGGCCGCGCCATTGCGCTGGAGATGGAAGCCGGCAAGGAGCACCTCTTCAGCGCCAAATTTTCCTGCCCGGTCTGCAGCTACTCGCTCAGCGAGATGGAGCCGCGCCTGTTTTCCTTCAATTCGCCCGTGGGGGCCTGCCCCAGTTGCGACGGCCTGGGACATCGCGAATTTTTCGACCCGACACGGGTGGTGGCGTTTCCAGGCCTCAGCCTGGCCAGCGGCGCCGTCAAGGGCTGGGACCGGCGCAATGCTTACTACTTCTCCATGCTGGAAAGCCTGGCCAGCCACTACAAGTTTGACATCGACACGGCCTTTGAAGACCTGCCCGTCAACGTGCAACAGGTGGTGCTGCATGGCTCGGGTGACGAAGACATCAAATTCAGCTACGTCATGGATTCGGGCAGCTCTGCCGGTAAAAAAGTGGGCAAGAAGCACCCGTTTGAAGGGGTGATTACCAACTTTGAGCGACGCTACCGCGAGACCGACTCCGCCGTCGTACGTGAAGATCTCGCGCGCTACCGCAGCGTGCAAGCCTGCCCCGACTGCGCGGGCACACGCCTGCGCCAGGAAGCACGTCATGTGTATCTGGTGGGCACAAGTGAAGGCCATGACGGCGGTCACGGCGCCAGCAACCGCAAGGCCATTTACGAGATCAGCCGCGCCACCTTGCGCGAAAGTTTCAACTACTTCAGCACCCTGAAGATGGAAGGCGCCAAGGCCGAAATCGCCGGCAAGGTGGTGCGCGAGATCGGCCTGCGCCTGAAATTCCTCAACGACGTAGGCCTGAATTACCTGAGCCTGGACCGCAGCGCCGAAACGCTGTCGGGTGGCGAGTCGCAGCGCATCCGGCTGGCCTCGCAAATCGGCTCGGGCCTGACCGGCGTGATGTATGTGCTCGATGAACCCAGCATTGGCCTGCACCAGCGCGACAACGACCGCCTGATCGGCAC
>DFWY01000151.1:12586-37665 GCA_002381615.1 Polaromonas sp. UBA4122
CTCAAACACCTGCGCGACATCGGCAACAGCGTGCTGGTGGTGGAGCACGATGAAGACATGATCCGCGCCGCAGACCATGTGATTGACATGGGGCCGGGGGCTGGCATTCATGGCGGCCGCGTGATGGCGCAAGGCACGTTTGAAGAAGTTCAGGCCAACCCGGCGTCGCTGACCGGGCAGTACCTGGCGCGAACGCTGAAGATTGCCGTGCCAAAGCACCGCACGCCCTGGCTGCCCACCGTGAAGTCGATAGAAGCCGCCGAGAAGAAAAAAATCTCGCGCTTTCCGCAAAGCCCGGCAGCGGCCCGCCGCGCCGAGCGCGAAGCCGTACACCTGGCCACCCAGGGCGACATGCAGGCGCTGCGGGTAGTCAACGCCACCGGACACAACCTCAAGGGCGTGAGTGTGGAGTTTCCCGTGGGCCTGCTGACCTGCGTCACCGGCGTGTCCGGCTCCGGCAAGTCCACACTCGTCAACGACACGCTGTATACGGCCGTGGCGCGCACGCTGTACCGCGCGCATGAAGAGCCCGCGCCGCATGAATGCATTGAAGGCATTGAGCACTTCGACAAGGTCATCAATGTGGACCAGTCGCCGATTGGCCGCACACCGCGCAGCAACCCGGCCACCTATACCGGCCTGTTCACGCCGATTCGCGAGCTGATGGCCGAAATGAACATGGCGCGTGAACGTGGCTACGGCGCGGGACGCTTCAGCTTCAACGTCGCCGGTGGCCGCTGCGAGGCGTGCCAGGGCGACGGCGTGGTGAAAGTGGAAATGCACTTTTTGCCCGATGTGTACGTGCCGTGTGACGTATGCAAAGGCCAGCGCTATAACCGCGAAACCCTTGAGGTGCAGTACAAGGGCAAAAACATCGCGCAGATTCTGGACCTCACGGTCGAGGCAGCCGCCGAATTTTTCAAGGCCGTGCCCAGCATTGCACGCAAGCTGCACACCCTGCTGGATGTGGGCCTCTCTTACATCAAGCTGGGCCAGGCGGCCACCACGCTTTCAGGCGGCGAGGCGCAGCGCGTGAAACTCGCGCTGGAACTCAGCAAACGCGATACTGGGCGCACGCTCTACATCCTGGACGAACCCACCACCGGCCTGCATTTTGCCGACATCGACTTGTTGCTCAAGGTGCTGCACCAGCTGCGCGACGCGGGCAACACCATCGTGGTGATCGAGCACAACCTCGACGTCATCAAGACCGCCGACTGGGTGATCGACATGGGCCTCGAAGGCGGCGCCGGTGGCGGCACCGTGGTGGGCGTAGGCACGCCCGAAGACATTGCCGCCAACCCGGACAGCCACACCGGGCGGTATCTGGCACGGCTGCTCTGATCGCCCGCTTTCCACCTCTCCTTCCGTCCGCTTTCGACCGTTTCTTTTATCGCTTCTCGGCGCTTCACGCGCTTCGCCTCACAGGATGTTCCCCCTTGAACAGTCAGTCGTTTTTTACCAGCCGCAAGGTGGTTTTTCTTCTTGCATCGCTGTGCTGCCTGCTTTGGGGCAGCGCCTACCCGGCCATCAAAAACGGCTACGCACTGTTCAGCATTGCGGCCAATGACATTCCGTCCAAGCTGGTGTTTGCGGGCTACCGCTTCATCTTCGCGGGCCTGGTGCTGCTGGTGATTGCCGCCTTGAGCAAAAAACCGGTGCTCCAACTGGACCGGCGCACCTTGGGCCAAGTCACACTGGTGGGCCTGACCCAGACCAGTCTTCAGTATGTGTTCTTCTACATCGGCCTGGCCTATGCCACGGGTGTGAAGAGCTCGATCACGAATGCCACCGGCACCTTCTTCAGCGTGCTGCTGGCGCACTTCGTTTATAAAAATGACCGACTCAGCTTCAACAAAATTATGGGCTGTGTCGTGGGCTTTGTGGGCGTGATGGTGGTGAACTTCAGCGATGGCTTGCTGAGCTTCGATTTCACGCTGCTGGGGGAAGGCTTTGTCGTGATCGCCGCCTTTGTGCTGTCGGCCGCCAGCATTTACGGCAAGAAGGTGTCGCAGCGCGTGGACTCCATGGTGCTGACAGGCTACCAGCTGGCCATAGGCGGCACGGCCCTGCTACTGATCGGGTTTGCCACTGGCGGCACGCTGACAGGTTTCACGCTCAAATCAACCGCCCTGATGGTCTATCTGGTGGTGCTGTCTTCGACGGCGTTTTCGCTGTGGACCGTTTTGCTCAAGTACAACCGCGTCAGCATGGTCACCGTCTTCAATTTCATGATTCCGGTGTTTGGCACGGTGCTGTCGGCGCTGTTCCTGGACGAGAGCTTTCTCGAGTTGAAGAACGGCGTCGCGCTGCTGCTGGTGTGCTTCGGCATCTGGCTGGTCACCAGGGAAGAAAAACCCGCGCCTGCCTCGCCCTGATGCTGGCCGCGGGCTGCGCCCACGGGACAAAAATCAAAGGCTGGAATCGTTCAGCGCGCGGGATGCCTCGAAGCCGGGTTTTGGCGAAATTTTTATGAAATTAATGGCTACAGCCAATATATGACGGGCGTATACAGCTACGCTTTTGATAGCAATTTCTAAAACCCGTACAACTGCGTCGGGTTGCGCCTGGGAAGCTGGATTCCGGCGCACACGGAAATTCTGCGGCTCAGTTAGTCCAGCCGCATCCCCGGCGTAATCTGCTTCACATCCGTTCGCAATTCCAGTACGGCCGGCTTGCCCGCGGCTTGCGCGCGCGCGAATGCCTCCGGAAACTGCTCGCTGGTTTCCACCAGCTCGCCATACGCGCCAAAGGACTTCGCCATTGCCACGAAGTCCGGCCCTTGCAACCCGGTCGCGGAAATGCGTCCCGGGAAGCGCTTCTCCTGATGCATGCGTATCGTCCCGTACATGCCGTTGTTGGCGACGATCACAATCACAGGCACCTGGAATTGCACCGCCGTCGCCAGTTCCTGCGGATACATCAGGAAGCAGCCGTCGCCGGCAAAGCACACCACCGTGCGGTCCGGATGGCGCAGCTTGGCGGCCAGCGCGGCCGGGAAGCCGTAACCCATTGCGCCGCAGGTCGGCGCCAGCTCGGTGCGCGACTTGCGGTACTGATAGAAGCGATGCAGCCAGATCGTGTAATTGCCGGCGCCGTTGGTGAGAATCGCATCCTCGGGCAGGATACGGTTCAGATGAGCCACCACCTGTCCCATGTCCACCCCCTCGCGGTCGGCGCGCGCGGCGGGCAAGGCAGTGAAGTCGAGATAGTCGCGGCGCGCATCGCGTGTCCAGTCGGCCCAACGGGCGGCCTTGGACGGTGCATCCAGGCTGGCCAGCATCGCTGCCCCGGCATTGACCCCGGTGAGGATCGCGAGATCCGGCTGATACACGCGTCCCAACTCAGCCGCATCGGCATGCAGATGAATCAGCTTCTGCGTGCTGCGCGGCGCGGCCAGGTTGGTGTAGGAATCGGTGGTGATGTCGCCCAGCCGGGTGCCGACGGCCAGAACCAGGTCGGCATTGCGCAGGCGCTCGGCGAGTTTGGGATTGATGCCCAGGCTCATATGGCCGACGTAGTTGTCATGCCGGTTGTCAAGCAAGTCCTGGCGGCGGAAAGCTGCGGCCACCGGCAGGTTCCATGCCTTGGCAAACTGGGCCAGGTCGGCACAGGCCTGCTCGCTCCAGTTGGCGCCGCCGACAATCACGAGCGGGTGGCTGGCGCGCGCCAGCATGCCAGCCAGGTTCAGCGCGTCCACCGGGCTGGGCGTGGCCGCCACCGGCTGATAGCGCGCCGTATCCGGCACATCGACCGTCGCGCCCAGCACATCTTCCGGCACGGACAACACCACCGGCCCGGGCCGGCCGGAGGTCGCGACCTGGAAGGCGCGCGCAATGAATTCCGGAATGCGAGCCGGATCGTCGATCTCGGCCACCCACTTGGCGAGCGGGCTGAACATCTTGGTGTAATCGACTTCCTGGAAGGATTCGCGGCCGCGGTGTTCGCGCGGGATCTGCCCGATGAACAAAATCATCGGGCTGGAGTCCTGGAAGGCGATATGCGTGCCGCAGCTGCCATGGGTAGCACCCGGGCCGCGCGTGACGAAGCAGATACCGGGACGGCCGGTCAGCTTGCCATCGGCTTCGGCCATGTTGGCGGCCGCGCCTTCATGCTTGGTGACGATCACGTCGATATCAGGGTAATCGAGCAACGAATCCAGCACGTCGATATAACTTTCGCCCGGCACGCAATAAACGCGGTCCACGCCGTGAATGTGCAAAGCGTCGACCAGCACGTGGCCGCCGGAGCGCAGGCGTTGCTGGGTGAGGTCCTTGGAAGCGATCTGGTTCATGTCGGTCGGATAGTGGGAGTGAAACAGGATGATGGAATGTCGGGATTGTGGAACAGCTTTTCCCGCTTTGTTCGGGGAATCACGCATTTCTGCTATGCGTTATATCCATAAGAGAAAGCACGGCGAAAGGGTACATTTTTCCCAGCCTGGCCAAACCAGACCATACACACACAACAAACACAAGGAGACATTCATGGGTATCGGCAAACACATCGTTGCGCTCACCTGTTTCACTATGCTGGCCGCGGCCGGTATTCCCTCTTCCCATGCGCAGGAAAAATGGCCCGGCAAGCCCATCACCTATGTGGTGCCCTTTGCAGCGGGTGGCACCACGGACATACTCGGACGCCTGATCTCGCAACGCCTGTCGCCCATGCTGGGCGTTCCGGTGGTGATCGAGAACAAGGCTGGCGCCGGCGGCAATATCGGTTCCGACTTCGTCGCCAAGGCTTCGCCGGACGGCTACACGCTGGTCGGCGGCACGATCAGTTCGCACTCGATCAATGTCAGCCTGTATGCGAAGATGCCGTATGACCCGGTGAAGAACTTCGCGCCGGTGACCCTGATCGGTACCTTGCCCAATGTGCTGGTGGTCAATGCCAACAGCCCGTATCGCAGCGTGGCCGACGTGATCGCCGCCGCCAAGGCCAACCCGGAAGCGATCAGCTTCGCTTCCTCCGGCAGCGGCACCTCGCAGCATTTGTCGGGCGAGCTGTTCAAGAACATGGCCGGCGTCAACATGCTGCATGTGCCTTTCAAGGGCAGCGCACCGGCCACGCAATCAGTGCTGGGCGAGCAAGTCACCCTGGTGTTTGAAAACATCCTGGCCGCGATTCCACTGATCCAGGCCGGCAAGTTCCGCGCGTTGGCGGTCACCTCGAGCAAGCGCGCCACCAGCTTGCCCGATGTGCCGACCATGGCGGAAGCTGGTTTGAAGGGTTATGAAATTGTGTCGTGGCAAGCGATCTTTGCCCCAGCCGGCACGCCTGCTCTGATCGTGCAGCGCCTGGCGACGGACATCGCCAAGATCATCCAGCAGCCGGACATGAAGAATCGTCTGCTGGGCCTGGGCGTCGAGCCTTCCGGCGCCGGCCCGGCCGAACTGGGCGCCTTCCAGAAGGCAGAAGTACAGAAGTGGGCGCAACTGATCAAGAGCGCGCATATCGAGGCAGAATAAGCATCCGTCGCGCGCGCTGCATCTGCGGTTCGCCTGCAGTGCGCGCGGCATCCTCGTTTCCTTCCCTCACATTCTCATGACAGAACACCTGATTCCCACCGCCGACCTGCATCGCTGGGTCGTCGACATTTTTCTTGCCGCCGGCTCTGATGAGCGCGAAGCGAAACTCACCGCGGACCATCTGGTCGGCGCCAATCTGGCTGGCCATGATTCGCATGGCGTCGGCATGGTGCCGCGCTATGTCAGTTCCTGGCTTGCCGATGAACTGCAGCTGAACCAGCATGTGGACGTCGAGCAGGACAGCGGCACCATGCTGACCATCAACGGCCGGCGCGGCATGGGACAGGCCGTCACGCATGAAGCGATGGACCTGGCGATAGCGCGTGCGCGCCAGCATGGCGTGTGCGTGATGGGCCTGAAAAATTCGCATCATCTGGGCCGCGTCGGCCACTGGGCGGAGCAGGCGGTGGCGCAGGGAATGGTGTCGGTGCACTTCGTCAATGCAGTCAGCTTTCCGGTCGTCGCGCCGCATGGCGGCACGCAGGCGCGCATAGTCACCAATCCCTTCACGGTCGGCATCCCGGTGCCCGGCCGCGAACCCATCCTGCTCGACTTCGCCACCAGCGCCCTCGCAATGGGCAAGGTGCGCGTCGCGCACAACAAGCAGGTCAAGGTGCCGGACAATTCGCTGCTCGACCGGCACGGACAGCCGACCACGGACCCGGGCGTGATCTTCCCGCCGGCTGGCACGCCGCGCGGCGCGCTGCTGCCATTTGCGGGCCACAAGGGTTATGCGCTGGCCATGGTGTGCGAGCTGCTCGGCGCAGCGCTGACCGGCGGCGAGACCACGCGCCCCGCCAATACGACGATGAAACACGCGATCTGGAACAACATGCTGGCGGTGGTCTTCGATCCGCAACGGATGGGCACGGCCGATATGTTCGGCGATGAAGTGAATGCCTTTGTCGACTGGGTGCAGTCGGCGCCGTTGCGCGAAGGCTTCGACGACATCATGCTGCCCGGCGAGCCGGAACAACGTTCGCGCCGCGCCCGCGCTGAACGCATACCGATAGACAGCGGCACGCTCACGCAAATGGATGAGGCGGCAGCAGCGGTGCAACAGGCGCGCGGCACATCGCCGGGCCCGTTGTCGGTGCTCGAAATACGCTAGGGGGCCGCCATACCGAATCTGATGATTGAAGCCACTGCCAATGTGCAGCTGGACCAGCCCAGGCTGCTGGCCGAGTGCAATGCCGCGCTGCATCGTGCTCGAGAGTTATCGGCAGGGCACGGTCGCGCGTCGCGACGGCTTCGTGCATGCCACGCTGTCGATTCTTTCAGGCCGTGCGCGAGATGCAGCGTGACACCTTCGCCAAGTCGGTGCTGCCCGGCTGACGGCTGAGGGTCGGCCACGCCACTCCAGCAACTTACTCCAGCAGCTGCGCGCCCGGCCAGCCGCCGCTGCTGACGATGCCGGTGATCTCTTGTCGGATGGTGTGGATGATGCCCCACAGCTCGACCACTGCGGGCCGGTTCCTGGAGGTGGCGATCGCCACTTCGCGCGTGACTTCAGGATCCACCAGGCGCGCAGTCAGCAGCCGACCTTGCGCCGCCTCCTCTGCCACTGCCGCCAGCGGCAGGATGGTGCAGCCCGAGCCGGCCAGCACCATGCGCTTGGTGACGCTGGTCGATGCATCGCACTCCACCGCGATGTTGAGCGTGATGCCCGCCTTCTCCGCCAGAGATTCCGCCAGCAGGCGCAAGCCGTGATGGGTGCTGGGCAGGATCAGCGGCACTTCGCCCAGGCGCCGCACTGAAAACTCGCTGCCGATATGCGCATGGTCCGGCGGCGCCACCAGCCGGATTTCCTCGCGCAGCAGGATATCCACCTTCAGGCCGCCTGCATGCGTGGGCAGGTAAAACACTGCAATATCGATTTCGCCGTCGGCCAGCCAGGACAGCATGTGAGTGCCGAGGCCCTCGACGAAGCGCAACCGGGTCTTGGGAAACTGCGCCTTGAGCGCCTTGCCAATCGGTCCGAACACGCTGCGCGCAATGGTCGGCTGCGCCGCGATCACCACTTGCGCGGGACCGTGCTCCGAGAAGGAATGGATGACGCGCCGGGCTTCTTCCAGCGTGTTGGCCACCTTGCGCGCATAGCCGAGCAGCGCGCGGCCGGCATCGGTCAGCAGCACGCCGCGGCCGCTGCGATGGAACAGCCGCGTCTGCGCCGCAGCTTCCAGGCGCGCGATCTGGCGGCTCACCGTGGATTGGTCGCTGCCCAGCTCGAGAGCGGCGCGCGAGATGCTGCCGCACTGGGCCACACGGGCGAAGCATTCCAGGTCGTCGGAATTCATTGAATCGAAAGGAAAGAAAAAACAGCGCCACTGTACCGCAGATACGGGCGTTGTTGAATAAATACTCCGCTGCGTCTCACAGACAAAGTCTAGGAGTGCTTGAATTGCTCTACGCTCTTGGGTTGCGGCTTATTTAAGCTATAAACCGCAACTCTGTCATTTTTACCGATATAAATCGGCGAGCTTCTTGCTCGCTGTTTTCAGCAGGCCCTGGTCGCTGCCGACCGCAACATAAGTCATGCCCATGGCGATATAACGGCGCGCATCTTCCTCGATAGGCGCCAGAATCCCGACGGCCTTGCCCTGCTTGGCGCAGGCATCGGTGACCTGTTGCATGCCTGCCTGGACCTCTGGATGCAGAGGATTGAGCAACTGGCCATAGGTGACGGCAAGATCCTGCGGTCCGATAAACAAGGCGTCCACGCCTTCAACCGCTGCAATCTCGGCTGCATTCTTAACGCCCAGCGGGGTTTCGATTTGCACGGTGACGCAGATCGACTCATTGATGCGCTCGAAATAGTCGAGGTCGTAACCATAGCGGTTGCTACGCTGCGAAGTCGACAGGCCGCGTGTGCCGTGCGGCGGATAGCGGGTCGCGGCCACTGCGCGTCGTGCTTCTTCGGCGGTTTCCACCATGGGAATCAGGAAGTTGTAGAAGCCCAGATCGAGCATGCGCTTAAACAGCACCGGATCATTCCATTGCATGCGCACGACTGGTGCAGATGGGCTGTCCTTCAGCGCCAGTAATTGCATATGGAAGGAGTTTAAATCGTTGGGCGCATGCTCGCCGTCTATCAGCAGCCAGTCGAAACCGGCGTAGCCGAGCAATTCGGTTGCGGTTGGGGTGGCCAGCGAAGCCCAGCAGCCGATCTGCAGTTCGCGTTTCAGCATGGCTTGACGAAAACCGTTGCCAAGTCCTTTGTAAGGTGTGGTGTGCGGCATGACTTCCTGGCTATTGATTGAACCGAATTGAGTTTATGTAATTTAATCCACATGAGCGCCGGATACTTTAACTGCCTGGCCCCATTTTTCGATTTCGCGTTTGACGAATTCGGTGAATTGCTGCGGCGTATTGCCGACGACGACAAAACCCAGGCTCTCCAGTTGCTGACGCACGGCCGGCTGAGCCAACGCTTTGACGGTTTCCCTTTGCAGGCGCGCAATGATTTCGGGCGGGGTGCCAGCCGGGGCCGAAAGACCGAACCAGGATGTCGCTGAAAAACCAGGGATGGTTTCGGCTATGGTCGGTGTGTCTGGATAAGCCGAGTTGCGCTCCAGGCTGGCAACCGCGAGTATCTTGAGTTTGCCCGCGCGGACCTGGGGCAGCGCATTGTCCTGATTGATAAAGAGTAGATCAACGTGACCGGCCATCGTATCGGTGATCGCCGGTGCGCCGCCCTTATAGGGAACATGAATCAGGTTGATGCCCGCGACCTGCTTGAGCATCTCCATGGCCAGATGACCGGAAGAACCATTGCCCGAACTCGCATGGGTGAGTTTGCCCGGCTTGCTGCGTGCCAGCGCGATCAATTCCTCAACGTTGTTGGCGGGGAAGTTCGGATTGGCGACCAGCACATTGGGTCCGGTTGTCATCAGGGAAATATGCGCAAAGTCCTTATTGGCATAGGGCATCTTGCCATATAACGAATAATTGATCGCATTCGAGCCCACACCGGAGATCAGCAGGCTATAGCCGTCGGGCGCGGACCTTGCGATATTCTCCGCGCCGATATTGCCATTGGCGCCGCCGCGGTTTTCAACCACAACGGTTTGCCCGAGCGACTTGGTGAGTTCGGCGGCAAGCATGCGTCCGGCGGCGTCGGTGCTGCCGCCAGCAGGGAATGGCACGACGATGCGTATTGGCTGCTTTGCCGGCCAGGCCTGCGCGAAAGCGGTTTGCGCGCAGGCTGCGAAAGCCAGCAGGCCAAGGGTCAAGCATGCGCCGCGGCGAAAAATATCTGCGTTGAATTTCATTACTCTGCCTTTAATCCGGTTTGTTTAATCACTGCTGGCTTGTTAGGCCACGCCTGCTGCGCATCCATGACTCCGGATGGAATCCATATTGCGGCAGCGGACAATGCGCCCGCCAATGTTGCGGCCAGCGCCGCCCGGCGCCGGCTGACATTCCTAACTGACATGTTGGTCTCCTATGGATGCTGCTGAGCTTTGAATCAGGCCTATTAGTGGATTTCAGGCTCGCCGCTTACGTTGCCTGCGCCGCTTGTATTTTTCTTGCCGTAATCCGTTTCCAGAAAATCAAAATCGCAGCCTTCATCGGCCTGCTTGATATGTTTGAGATAGAGCGCGCCGTAGCCGCGTGAGAATTTAGTGATAGGCGGCACCCAGGCTTTTCTGCGCTTCGCGATTTCAGCTTCATCGACGAGCATATTCAGGCTGCGCTGTTCGACATCAATCGCGATCAGATCGCCGTCCTTGACCAGCGCCAAGGGCCCGCCGATATGCGACTCGGGTGTGATATGCAAGACACAGGCGCCGTAGCTCGTGCCACTCATGCGTGCATCGGAAATGCGCAGCATGTCGCGCACGCCTTCTTTGAGCAGCTTCTGCGGAATCGGCAACTGACCCCATTCGGGCATGCCCGGCGCACCTTGCGGGCCGGCGCTTTGCAGCACAATCACCGAATTGGCGTCCACATCCAGGTTCGGATCGTCAATCCGCGCCGCCATATCTTCGTAATTCTTGAACACCACCGCAGGGCCGGTGTGTTTAAGCAGATGTTTTTCGGCCGCAGCGGGTTTGATCACCGCGCCATTCGGCGCGAGATTGCCGTGCAGCACAGCGAGGCCGTCATTGGCCACCAGAGGTTTGTCGCGCGGCAGAATCACATCATCATTGAAGCTGCGGGCCTTGCTGATATTCTCGCCCAGGGTTGCGCCATTCACATTGCGCTGTTCGAGATCAAGCAGATCGGGTATGCGCGACAGCAGGGCCGGCAGTCCGCCTGCGTAATAAAAATCTTCCATGAGATATTTTCCGGAAGGGCGTAGATTCGCCAGCACCGGCGTGCGCCGCGCGAGTTCATCGAAGCGCTTCAGGTCCAGCGGTATGCCGGCGCGGCGCGCCATTGCAATCAGATGCACGACCGCATTGGTGGAGCCCGACAAAGCCAGTACCGTGGTCACCGCATTATCGAAAGCAGCTGCGCTCAAGATATCCGAGGGCAGCAGGTCTTCCCAGACCATGTCAACGATACGTTTGCCGGTCAGCGTGGCCATTTGGGCATGACGCGAGTCGGGCGCGGGAATCGATGCATAGCCGGGCAGGGACAAGCCCAGGGCTTCCACCGCGCTGGTCATGGTCGAAGCCGTGCCCATGGTCATGCAATGGCCGGGCGAGCGTGCAATGCCGTCTTCGACGCCTTGCCAGTCTTCTTCGGTGATATTGCCGGCGCGCAGCTCGGCCCAGTACTTCCAGGTATCCGATCCGCTGCCCAGGGTGACGCCGTTCCAATTGCCGCGCAACATGGGTCCGGCGGGCATGAAGATAGCCGGCAGGTTCATGCTGATGGCGCCCATGATCAGCGCCGGCGTGGTTTTGTCGCAGCCGCCCATCAATACACAGCCGTCGGCCGGATAGGAGCGCAGCAACTCTTCGGTTTCGAGTGCGAGCAGATTCCGGTACAGCATGGTGGTCGGTTTCTGGAAGGGCTCGGACAAGCTCATGGCGGGCATTTCCACGGGAAAGCCGCCCGCCTGCCAGATGCCGCGCTTGACCTCTTCTACACGCTGCTTGAAGTGGCTGTGGCAGGGATTGATATCACTCCAGGTGTTGATAATCGCGATAACCGGTTTGCCGGCATAGTCGCTGCGGTGGTAGCCCATTTGCGCAGTGCGCGAACGGTGGCCGAAGGAACGGAGGTCTTTGACGCCGTACCAGCGATGGCTGCGCAGTTGTTCAGGTGTTTTGCGTTGCTTGGCGTTCATGCGGAATTTCCGAAAAAATAGGTTGCGATCAATTTTTGGTGGTGAACTTCAGCGACGGCTTTCTCGTGATCGCGGGTTCCGCTCCAGTCAGCCCATTGCTGACGAGCACAAATAGCTACATTTTTAATAGCAACCATTTAAAACCCGTACAACTGCGTCGGGTTGTCCACCAGGATCTTCTGGCGCGCTGCGTCGCTGCTGGTCCACGAAAACAGCAGGTCGTACAGGGCCACGTTCGAGGGCGCGGGGTTGCGCCCCGGGTGCGGCCAGTTGCTGGCCCACAGGCAACGCTCGGGGAACTTCTCTGCCAGTGTGCGCGCCAGAAGGCTGACATCGTCATAACCGGGCGCCCCGGTTTTGGAGGTTTCGTAAGGCGCCGACAACTTGATCCAGGCGCGTCCAGTGTCCAGCACGCGAAGCAGCGACTGGAACGATGGGTGATCGGGGCTGACCGGCTCCAGGAACTTGCCGTTGTGGTCGATCACCAGCTTGCAGGGCAAGCGCTTGAGCACCTCTTCATGCTCGGGCATGGTGCGGCCGTCCAACTGCAGGTTGATCATCCAGTCAAATTTTTTCAGACGGGTAGCCATCGGCTCCAGCGAATCCCAGGGCAGCACGCCGCCAATCATCATGTAGCGCACACCACGCATGCCGCCCTGGTGCAGACGCGCGATTTCGGCGTCTGGGGCATCCGGTGCAATCAGGGCGATGCCGCGTGCCGACGCGCCGAACTCGGCCAGCGCCGCCAGCGAACAACTGTTGTCAAAACCGTAGCCTGTCGGTTGCACGATGACGGCGCGATCCAGACCGAGTGCCTGCTGCACCGCCCGGTAGGCCGACACCGGCGAGTGCGGCGGTATCACTGCCACGTTCGGAATCAGCGGGTAGCGGTCTTCGTAGATATGCACGTGGCAGTCGCACGCGCCGGGATAGGTTTTGTTTCGGGTGGTTTCCATGGATGTTTCCAAAAAGGGATTTTCAGGAATCGGAAAGGATGCGGTGATAAAGCGCTTGCCGCTCAGGCGAGCTTGGGCACGCCGGAGGCCTGCTGCCAGCGGTGGGCCTGCTGCGCATTCACCGCGCCTTTGGGCGCACGCCCTTGCATGATTTCAGCCACTTGCGCCACGGTTTCCATCGCCTGGTGCTCAATCGCCGGCAACGTCAGACCACCGATATGGGGTGTGGCGATGACGCGCGGATGGAGCGCCACCCGGGCTGACGGCATCTGGTCGGGTGCGCGGCCTACATCCAGCGCGCAGCCCGCCAGGATGCCGGCATCCAGCGCTTGAAGCAGCGCATCTTCGTCCACCAAGTTGCCGCGTGATGCATTGATGAAAAAAGCGCCCGGTTTCATCGCAGCAAAGGCCTGCGCGTTCATCATGTTCTCGGTCGCCTCGGTGGCTGCGGCCAGGCAGACCACGTAGTCAGCCTCCTTCAGCAGTTGTGTCAAATCGGTCTGCACCAGCTCTTGGCGACCGGTTGGCGTGTGCGGATCAGACACCACAATACCCATGCCCAGCGCCAGCGCCACATCGCACAAATAGCGGCTGATCTGGCCATAGCCAATCACGCCCAGCGTGGCGCCCCGCAGCTCGCGCCCCATCACCGGCACAACGGGCTGGCCCGCTTGGTACAGCGCGACAGACGCACTGATGTGGCGGCTCAAGTCAATCATCACGCCGATGATCCACTCGGACACGGAAGCAATAAAGCCGGCGCTGGCCTGCGTGACCAGCACGCCGTGTCGGCTGGCGGCCGGCACATCAATATTGCGGATGTCGATCGCGCAGCGCACAAAGGCCTTGAGCCGCGGCAGCGCGGCAAACAGCGCTTCATCGCCCAGGGTCTGACGGTAGGAGATGATCACATCACAGTCCTGCGCCAATGCCGCCAGTTCCTGCGATGAAAGATCGGTCTCGCCGGGGTTGAAGCGCACGTCGGCAATGGCTTGCAGCGCGGCGGTGGCCCTGTCGCCGAAATAGTGTGCCAGCTTGCTTTGGGGGTGGCTGACGAAAACCGTTGTCATTCAAAAACCTTGCTCAAAAATTTAACGGGAGGACGCTTGCTTTTGCGACCTGGGGCAGCCACCGAGGCCCTGACCATCAGGGTAGGCTGGAACATGAACTCGCCCGTGGGAATGGCCGGATCAGCCAGCCGGCTCATCACGCGCTCCACGATGGTGTGGGCCATCTCGGGCACCGGCAGGCGCACCGTGGTCAAGGCCGGGTGCATCAGCGCGGACAAAAACACATCGTCAATTCCCACGACCGACACATCTGCCGGCACGGAAAGACCCGCCTCGCGAAAGCCGGCCATCAGGCCCAATGCCATCATGTCGTTGACCGCGACAATACCGGTGGGCCGCTCTGAGCCTTTCCGTCCGGCCAGAGCCACGGCCTCGATACGGCCCAGCTCGCTCATCATCGAATCACCGTATTCATTGAGCGGAGTGCCTTCAATCACCTGGGTACTGGCTGCCAGGCCGGCACTGGCAGCGGCTGCCATGAAGCCGTTAATCTTTTCGCGCCGGCTCATGGTCATGCCGGCCGCCGACACAAAGGCAAGCCGGGTATGGCCTTTCTCGATCAGGTGGGCAGTCGCCTGCCGCGCGGCTTCAAAGTTGTCGACCGACACGTGGTCAATGCCCGACTCCACGCCGGGCGTGGCACGCCGGTCGTAACTCACTACCACCTGCCCGCGCTCCCCGGCGGACTCGAAGTGCTGCTCGTCGATGAGCGAGGATATGATGATCACGCCGCGTACGCCATGAGACATCAGGTCGTCGAAAAACCGGGCTTCCTTGTCCTTGTCGCGGTAGGTGTTGCCGATCATGATGCGAAAACCATAGCGCTCCTGCGCCAGGGTTTCGATCTCGCGCGCGATGAAGCCGTACATCGGGTTGGCAATGGACGGCACCAGCAAGCCCAGCACGGGCGTATGCCCGGTCTTGAGCTGGCGCGCTGTGGAGTTGGGCCGGTACTTGAGCTCGGCAATCGCCGCTTCTACCCGAGCCAGCGTCTCTTTGGTCATGCGGTTGCCACGGCCGTTGAGCACGTTGGACACAGTACTGGTGGACACGCCAGCATGGCTGGCTACATCTCGAATTTTACTCACGCAGTCCTTATTTTTTTTATCACAAGCCCATACGGGTGGGCAGCCAGAGGGAAAACGCCGGCACCAGAACCAGCACCACCAGCGTTACAAACAGCACCGCCAAGTATTTCATCATGGGCCCGGCCACATCCTTGACCTGCGTGCCGGTGATGGCACAGGTGGCAAATAAACCCAGGCCGACAGGCGGCGTAAACAGTCCCAGTCCCATGGCAATCACCATGACGGTCCCAAAATGTAATGGGTGCACGCCGAGCTGTGAGGCAATGGGTGTCAGCAGGGGACCAAAAATGATCAGCGCTGGCGCACCTTCAAGAATGGCACCAAATACAATCATGATCAGCACTGACAACATCACAAACATGGTGCTGCCGTAGGAGTGGGCAAAGGCGATCATGAACTGTGAAAGGTACTGCGGAATCTGCTGGATCGTCAATGCAAATGACATGCTGGACGCCGCAGCCATAATAAATAGAATACCCCCGGCCATCGACGCTGAGCGGACAAAAATTTTCGCGACTGATTTGACCGTCAATTCCTGAAACGCCAGCCAGCCCACAACCAGGGCATACATGACTGCAAACGCAGAGACCTCGGTGGAGGTGGCAATGCCGGAAGTCACCCCCTTGCCGATCATGGCAACCATGATCAGGGCCACCAGCGCACCACCCAGCAGGCGAAACATCGGCCTCTTCACGTCAAAGGCTTTGTCGGGATTGATTTTGGTGCCCATATAAATGGTTACAGCCGCCAACGACAGGGCCAACACCGCAGCAGGCACCAGCCCGGCCATGAAGAGACCTGCGATCGAAATATTAGCCACAAAGCCCATCATGATCATGTTGATGCAGGGCGGAATGGTCTCGGCCATAACGGCGGAACAGGCCAGAAGACCTGCTGTCTCGTTCGGATCCTGTTTTGTTTTGCGCACAGCGGGCATGATGATTCCGCCCACGGCGGCAATGTCTGCCAGCTTGGAACCGGAGACGCCCGAGAAAAAAGCCGTCGCGGTGATGGTGATCAGGCCCAGACCGCCCCTGACTCGGCCGAACATGCGCAGCAACAACTCGATCAGTCGCGACGACATGCCGTTTGATTCCATCAATAAGCCGGCCAGCACGAAGAAGGGAATGGCCAGCAATACATAGTGATCCGTACCCGCCATCACCTGCTGGGAATACACCAGCATCGGCAGTGAGGGATCTGCCATGAAAAAGACCAGCGACGACAGCGCCAGCACAAAAGCAATTGGCACACCCAGCATCAGTCCGCCAATAAAGCCGATGCTTAGCAGCATCCAGGGCTTGACGGCCTGCTCAGGCAGCAGGCTGTTCCAGAGCGTGACCACTGCCACCAGCGCAAGGCCGACGCCCAGCGTGGACCAGACCACCCGCGAAGGGCCATCGATGGCGTTGGCAATGCCAAACATCGTCATAAACAGGCTGCCAATGACTACCGGGTAGATATAAATCCACTGAGGTAAGCCGATAGAGGTGGTCATGCTGTAAGAGTCGACCAGCAGTTCGCAGGACGACAGGAACAGACAGGCCGACACTCCGACAATGATCCAGTTGCCGAACTGGATCAGTGCTGGCTGCCAGCGTGCCGGCAGCAGGCCGCGAAATATGTCAACCCCCACATGCTGGCTTCGCGCCAGCACAGTGGCAGCGCCAAAAAACACCTGAATAATCATCAGAGCGCGGGCCACTTCCTCGGCCCAGTCAAAAGGATCGTGCAGGAAGTATCTAAAAACCACCGACACAAAGACTACCAGCACATCGACGGCCAGCACCACACCCGCCACGTACTCGGTAATCCGCATCAGCCAGGCCAGCCAGCGGCCAGACGAATGGCTGACGCTAAAGCCAAGTGCCGGCTGTGCTGGCCTGTGCGGGATTGCTGTCGACATGTTCGCCGTCATGGGTCAGGCCCGCGCTGCAGAGATGGCCGTGAACAACGGCGCCGTCTCGGGGTACTGTTTGGCAAAACCGGCCCACAGGCGGGTATCCATTTCCTTGCGAACCAGATCGCGCTCGTTTTTCGCCATCGGCGTGAACGTGATGCCCAAGCGTTTGAGTTCCTCAATCGCCTGATTGCCTTTTTCGGCGCCCATCTTGCGCTGCTGGAGGGTTGAATCGGCTACCGCTTTCATAAAGGCCGGGCGCAGCGCCGCAGGAATCTTGTCCATGCCGCGTTTGCCCATGACGACCACCATCGGGGGGAACAGGTGCTCTGTCATCCAGCAGTATTTGACGACCTCATTGAGTTTGGTGGCCAGCACAGTGGCCGCGTCATGCTCAAAGCCATCGACCACGCCTGTCTGTGCCGCCATGTAGAGCTCGCCGAACGAAATCGGCGTCGGAATGGCGCCCATGATCTTGAAGGTTTCAATAAAGGCCGGTGTTGGCAGAACACGTATCTTGACGTTCTTGATGTCAGCCAGCGACTTCACCGGCTGCTTGGTATAGACGTTGCGTGCTCCAAAGTGCACACCCCAAGTGAGGACCTGGCAGCCTGTGCTTTTTTGCAGCATGTCATTTAGTTTGGCGCCCACACCGCCGTCTAGCGCCCGGGCCAGATGTTCAAAACTGTCAAACATGTAGCCGAGATCCAGCATGCCGAACTGCGGCGCCACGGTTGCCCATATCGATGAGCCCGTCACCATCATGTCGATCGAGCCGACCTTGACCTGCTGCACCACATCGCTTTCCTTGCCAAGCTGGTTATTCGGAAAGTAATCGATCTTGATCTTGTCCCCGACGGCCTTCTTGAGGTTGGCTTCCATCAGCTGCAACCACACAAAGTGGGAGGAAGTGGGGTCGGCCGCAAGCGCGTCCGCAAGACGCAGCGAGACGGTTGCCTGCGCGCTGGTCATTTTCGAAAAGCCCGCGGTAGCCAGCGCAATCGAGGCGGCCGACGACTGGACAAACTGGCGGCGTGAAACTGAAGTCATTTTTGTCTCCTGATGGGTATTGGATGAGTTGCCATGCTCCGAGTAGAACGATTTACTGTATCGTTGAACTGATTTCTATGTCAACGGGGTTTTGATAGGGGTTTCCCCCCCGTAAACACAGGCTTGAGGTCCTTTTCGGCCCTAAAACGGCCAATCGACGACAATAATCTGAACCCTGGCGCGGGCGGCGGCAGCGCCACCACCCTGCTGGGCTTGGTACTCGCGCTGTGCGCGGCGGCCATCCTGCCTTTCATGGCGCTGTCTTTTGTTTTCGACTCCGAGTCCGTACGCTGGCAGTGGCTTCCCAGGGATAGGTAGCAACCATCGTAGGAACGTCCGAAGACATTGCCGCCAACCCGGACAGCCACACCGAGCGGTATTTAAAGCGTTTATTGCCTGCAGCGTAGACGGAATAAGAACTAACAGCTATTGTTTTTATAGCAATCTGCAGGTCGGGTTAGCACAGCCTAACCCGACACTCCCACTACGCTTCTGGTGTTTACGTTGTCGTATTCAGCCCAGTGATTGGCACTTCACCGTTTTCATCGCCTCGGTAATCCGCGCCGTTTCCACACTCACCGTGGTGACGCGCAGTAGCTGGGTTATGGCTTCCCAGTAGCCCAGCGGCATGCGCAACTCGTGCAGCAGTACGCCGTCCACGCTGATGTTGGTTTTGAAAGCAGTTTTGAGCGGGAACTCGGCAATGAACACCAGGCCCTGCTGCTTGCTCCATGCTTTCAGGAGGTCTTTGAAGGCCTCGCGAACAATGGTTTCGCGGCTGCTGAAGGTAGTCGTTTACGAGGAGTTGGCTCATGGTTGTTTGATAATAGCCTGACCGTCGCTACAAACCAGCCCTAACGTCCCCCAACTCAGACCTACCATGTCATCCATCACCCTGCGCTTTCTGGCCGAACCCGGCACCGTCAACTTTGGTGGCAAGGTGAACGGCGGCACCGTCATGAAGTGGCTAGACGAAGCCGGTTACGCCTGCGCCACCGGCTGGGCCAAGCGTGACTGCGTCATGGTGTCGGTGGGCAGCCTGCGCTTTCATCGCCCCATCATGATCGGTGACCTGGTCGAGGTGGAAGCCCGCCTGGCTTACACCGGCAAGACCAGCATGAATATCTCTATGGAGGTGCGCAGCGGCGACATGAAAACCGGACAGATGAAAATCGTCACCGAGTGCCTGGCGGTCTTCGTGGCGCTTGACCGCGACGGTAAAACCATTCCCGTGCAGGCCTGGCTGCCTGAAACGCCCGGCGACATTGCACTGGCGCAACGCGTCAAGGCCCACCTCAATGCCGCCCGTGCCGCGCACCCGGGCCTATAGCGGCAGGCTGCGTGGCCGCGATGTTTTTCAGCGCGCACAGGACCCGCGCCGCCAGATGCATTGGCCATGGGCGCCTATATCGTTCGGAACCCGGCCCGGACGGCCCGCTTAGCGGCGAGCAACGACCAGACCGACCAGCAAGCCCACGCCGGCCGCAACACCGATAGCCGTCCAGGGTGACTCGTGGACATAGGCGTCTGTGGCCTGAGCGGCGGCCTTGGTCTTGGCGACGAGTACGGCTTCGGCCTCGGTCAGGCGCACTTTTGCGTCGCGCAGACGGGTCTGGATGCGGGCTCTCAGATTGGCGACTTTTTCACCCGCCTGGTCTGCGGTGGCGGACAACATTTCTTCGGCATCGGAGATCACGGACTTGATATCACTGACCAGTTGTTGTTGCGACTCGACACTGGTCTGATTGGATGTGGGCATGGTGGACCTTTAGAAAAAATGAAGATGTAAAGAGTAGCAGATTCACACCCGGCGCCACGTTTTATCCGCACACCGCATGCGTCCATGGGCACCGTTGGGGAATAATCGGTCGGGTCTGCCTCCCAACCCAACCCGCGACACCATGACCCCCCCCTTGCGCTTTTCAGCCCGACACCCTGGCTCGCCCCACAGCGGCGCGGTCGCACCGTGAACGACGCCCGCCTGAGCGGCCGCGATCTGGTGGCCGCCCTTGTGGTGGTGGTGCTGTGGGGCGTCAATTTCGTCGTGATGAAATTTGCCCTGCGCGATTTCACTCCCTTCCAACTGGGCGCTGCCCGTTATGTGTTTGCCGTGCTGCCGCTGGCGCTGTTCATCCGGCCTCCCAGGATTCCGTGGAAGTGGCTGCTGCTCTATGGCGTCTTTCAGGGCGTGGGGCAGTTCGGCATTTTGTTCATCGCGCTCAAAGTCGGCATGACGGCCGCGCTGGCGTCGGTGCTGTTGCAGACCCAGATTTTCTTTACCGCGCTGTTCGGCTTTGTGCTGCTGCATGAGCGTGCCAGCCGGCCGCTACAGATAGGCCTGGTGCTGGCTGCGCTGGGCCTGGCGTGCTTTGCGCTCAACTACATGAACCCCGGTGCGGCTGGCGAGGGTGGTGGCAGTGCCACCACCCTGCTGGGCTTTGTGCTGACGCTATGCGCAGCGGCCATGTGGGCCCTGTCCAACATTGTGGCCAGGCGCGTGCAGCAAGTTGCCGGGAACTACTCGACCCCGGCCTTTGTTGTCTGGAGCAGCGTGGTGGCGGTGCTGCCCTTTGCCGCCCTGTCCTTGATGTTTGACCCCGAAGCCGTGCGCTGGCAGTGGACGCAGGCCCGCTGGTCGAGCTGGCTGGCGGTGGCCTATCTGGGCTGGGTTGCGACCATCGTGGGCTACAGCCTGTGGACCGGATTGCTCAAGCGCCACCCCGCCAATCGCGTGGCACCCTTCAGCCTGGGCGTACCCATCGTGGGCCTGGCAACGGGCATGCTGGTACTGGGCGAAGTCATCACACCGTGGCAGTGGGCCGGCATTGCGCTGGTGGCCGCCGCGCTCGGCTGCGTGATGCTGGGGCTGCTCAAGCGGCGGTGAGAGCAGGCACTCCCTCACAAACCCTGAATTCAAACAAAATCAGCCATTAACCAAATCAGCACGGGCACAAGCAGCTATTAAAACAATAGCAAAAAACATGAGCACAAGCGCGGCGCTGCAGCCAGCGCCGCGCTCGTGCCCCCGGCATCACAAGGGACGACGGCGCGCAAAGCGCACCACGGTCACACCGGCTTTGGCCTGGCGGGTCGATGGCATCACCAGCACACAGTCGTCGTAGGGCGTGGTCACCGGCTCGGCCTCGTTCCAGCCGATCACGGTGCCCGCCTTCTCGATCAGTTCCAGCCCCTGGAAAGGCTCGGTAAAGCGGAACTGGTCGCTGCTGGCCACCACCGGGCCGGTGACTTCGAGCACCCACTGGCGGGGCGCGTCGGCTTGCAGCCAGCCCGGCAGGGCTTGCTGCAGCGCCTGCGCGTCCAGCGCCCCGGAAGCCCGCAGAAAACGCACGCAGAGATCCTGGGCCACGGTGCGGCTTTCCAAGTGGCCATGAAAACCGCATTCGATCAGCAAGGAGCGGGTGCCGTTGTCGCTACCGTCGGCGCACAGATCGCCAAAGCGGCCAAAGTCGCGCATGCGCACACCGTCCTTGTGCCCGGGGTCCACCACAATGTGCTCGGGGCTGCGCAGCTCGCGCGCCAGCGCCAGGTTGCGTGGCTGCATGCCGGTCAGCAGCAGCGGCGCGGCGGGCTCATGCATGCTATGCACATCGAGCAGCCAGTCAGCCTGTTCAACAAAAGGCTGCAGCTCCGCAGCGCGCCGGCGCTCCTGCGTACCACCGGCCTGAATGCGCTCGGGCGACCACTGGCGGTTGAGGTCTTCGTCCACGAAGCGCGAGGCATCATGACTGGCCGGATCGAAACGGTCAAACGCTGCGAGGTTGCAGAACGCCAGCGTGAGCCGCCCGCGCGCGGGACTCAGTCCGGCTTCAAGCAGGCCCTTGATTGCCCAGGCGCCACACAGCTCGTTGCCATGCACCAGCGCGGCGATCAGCACATGGCGGCCGGGCCGACCCGAGTCAAACTGCCAGACGCCTTCGACGCCGGTGTTGCCGGTGCGCCAGGCGGCGATGTCGGGCTTGGGCAAATAAAATTGCAAGGGGGTGTTCATTCTTTGATCTTCGCGAATTCAACAATGCGTTTGTACTTGGCGGTTTCCTGGTTCAGGAACTTGGACATGTCCACATTGAGGGGCGACACCGTCGATCCCGAGTCTTCAAGCTTCTTGCGCAGCTCAGCCGTCTGCAAGGACTCGTTCAGGGCTTTTTTAACCTTGGCCACCACCGACTCAGGCATGCGAGCCGGACCCATCAGCGCAAACCAGATGTTGATGTCGATGCCCTTGAGCTTCGGCGTTTCGGCCAGAGCCGGAATGTCGGCGGTCATCGGCGAGCGCTTGGCTTCGGTGGTGCCGAGTGCGACCACCTTGCCGCTGCGAATGTGCGGCAGTCCGCTGGACAGCACGAACACACCGAAATCAATGTTGTTGCCCAGCAGGTCGTTGGCCAAAGGCGCCACGCCGCGATAGGGGATGTGGGTCATGAACAGGCCGCCCTGGTCTTTCACCATCTCGCCAGCCAGATGCAAGGCGGTGCCCACACCCGAGCTGCCATAGCTGTACTTGCCGGGATTTTGCTTGACCACGTTGATGAACTGGTCCACCGTCTTGACGCCTGACTTCTGCGACGCCACCAGCACCATGGGCTGGGTTGCAATCAGGCCGATCGGAGTGAAGTCCTTGACGTCATATTTGACGGCGCTCGACACCAGGCGGGAGATGGCGATCTCGTTGCTGGCGCCGACCAGCAGGGTGTAGCCATCCGGTGCGGCGTGGGCCACCTTCTGGGCCCCAATCGCACCGCCGGCCCCGCCCACGTTGTCGATGATGACCGGAACGCCAAGCTTGCGCGACAGCTCGGCACCCAAAGTGCGCCCATTCAGGTCGGTGCTGCCGCCGGGCGGGTAGGCCACCACGATGGTGATAGGTTTGCTGGGGTAGCTATCGGGCTGAGCCAGCACGCTGGCGCAGGCCAGCAAGGCCAGGGCACCGCACAGCGCGGCACGGCAGGAAACAGACGAGGACTTCATGGTTTTTCTTCCAAAAAAATGCGTGAACGGGTCATTCGGTGATCTTGGCAAAGTCGACAATCTTTTTGTACTTCGCGATCTCGGTGCTCAGGAACCTGGGCATGTCCACATTGAGCGGGGCGATGGTGGAACTCGCGTCTTCGAGCTTCTTGCGCAGCTCGGGCGACTGCAGCGAGTCGCTCAAGGCTTTCTTGAGCTTGGCCACCACAGGCGCTGGCATGCGGGCTGGCCCCATCAGCACATACCAGGTGCCGATGTCAATGCCCTTGAGCTTGGGCGTTTCGGCCAACGCGGGAATGTCGGGCGTCACCGCCGAGCGCTTGAGCTCGGTCGTGCCCAGGGGCACCAGCTTGCCGCTGCGAATGTGAGGCAGCGCGCTGGACAGCACATAGACACCAAAGTCGATGTTGTTGCCCAGCAAATCATTGGTCAGTGGCGCCACGCCGCGATAGGGGATGTGGGTCATGAACAGGCCAGCCTGTTCCTTGACCATTTCACCGGCCAGGTGCAGGGAGCTGCCCACACCCGACGAGCCATAGCTGAACTTACCCGGGTTTTGCTTGACCAGGCTCAGGAACTGATCGACCGTTTTGACACCGGACTTCTGCGAGGCCACCAGCACCAGCGGCTGCGAGGCAATCAAGCCGAGCGGCGTGAAGTCCTTGATGTCATATTTGACCGAAGAGGACACCAGCCGGTTGATGGCGATTTCATTGTTGGCACCTACCAGCAGCGTGTAGCCATCCGGTGCGGCATTGACCACTTTCTGGGCTCCAATCGCGCCCGCCGCACCGCCGATGTTCTCGATCACCACCGGCACACCGAGTTTTTTCGACAACTCGGCGGCCAGGGTGCGACCGGTCAGGTCGGTACTGCCGCCGGGCGGGTAGGCCACCACGATGGTCACGGGCTTGTGGGGGTAGGCCTCGGGCTGCGCCGCAGCGGGCAGGGCCGCCAGCATCGTCATGGCTCCCATGACAGACAGAGCCAGCAAACGCGTGGCGTGAAGGGAAAAACAAGGGGCTGACATCACGACTCCTGAAAGGACACAGATCAGTCCATTGTCACGATCACGATTTTTAGGTCTGTGCCGCTTTGGCACAATTCATGGCCATTTTGGCAACAACTCAACGCTGCTCCATCTGCTGCCACAAACGCTCGGCCAGCGCATTCAGGCGGTGCTTGGCGCGGTAAGCCCGCACCTCGAAACGCACCTCCAGGTGCGCGTCGCCCAACACCACCAGCTGGCCCGCCTTGCAGGCACCCGACACCATCGACCACGGCAGCCAGGCCACGCCCAGACCCTTGAGAGCGTATTCATACACGGCGTCGGCCGAGTCGCACTCGATCACCCGCTGCAGTTGCGGGGCATTCGGGTTGTTGGCCAGATGGTCTTGCACCAAGCGGCCCAGCGCCAGCGTACCGGCGTAGGCCAGGTAGGGCGTGGCAGCCTTCGTGCCGAAGCTGTGCTGGCCCCGCCTCTGGGCATTGGCCCGGGTGACCGGCACCAGCCTGTCCTGGGCCAGCGTCAGATGCACGTACTGCCGGGCACTGAGCCGCACGGCCAGCAGGGGGTGGTGGTAGATCAGCATGAAATCCACTTCACCGCGCTCCAGCATCTGCGCTGTCTCGGTCAGGGAGCGGGTCAGGATGCGCAGCTCGCCCTGGGCCAGCATTGGCTTGAAGCGCAGCAGCAGATCGGCCACCAGGGTGCGTGCCAGCGTGCGTCCGGTGGCGAGCGTGACCGTGTTCTCGTGGCGTCCGGCGGCATTGAGCAGCTCGTCGCGCGCATGCCCGAGGTTGCCCACCATCTGCTGCGCGTTGTCCAGCAGGCTGGTGCCTGCGGCGGTAAGGTTCAGCGGCGTGTCGTCGCGCTCGATCAGCGGTGTGCCGGCCCAGGCTTCAAGCGCCTTGATGCGGCGCCCGAACGCCGGGTGCGTGACGTGGCGCAACTCGGCCGCGCGGCTGAAGCTGCGGGCTTGCGCCAGCGCCACAAAATCTTCCAGCCATTTGAGTTGCATCGCTGGTTCGCGGATTGTGGCTGTTGCAGAAACTCAGGACCGCGCCGCCTGCAGCACGTCGCGCGTCTTGAGGGCTTCGCGGCGCGCCGCTTCGGCAAAGTCTTCGGCCGATGATGCATAAAGAATGGCGCGCGACGAGTTGACGATGATGGGCGCGTCCGGCCGCCAGCCCGCACGCACCGTTGCCTCCGCATCGCCGCCCTGCGCACCGACACCGGGAATCAGCAGCGGCAGCT
>DFWY01000151.1:37749-47009 GCA_002381615.1 Polaromonas sp. UBA4122
AGGCAGCGTGGGGGCCACCGCCCGCACACGCTCGATCTCCGCCGGATAAGTCGCCCCCACCACCAGCCCGAGCTGGCCATTGAGGTTCCACGGGCCTTGCGCGAGGCGGGCCACATGCTCATAGAGCAGCGGCTGGCCTTCAACCGAGGCGAGGCGCTGGTTCTGCAAATCATCACCGCCGGGATTGGACGTGCGGCACAGCAAAAAAGCGCCCTTGCCGTGGTACTTGAGGTAGGGCGTGATGGAATCGAAACCCATGAAGGGCGACAGCGTCACCGCGTCGGCGCCGTAACGCTCAAAGGCTTCCTTGGCGTACTGCTCGGCGGTGCTGCCGATGTCGCCGCGTTTGGCATCCAGAATGATGGGAACTTGCGGCGCGGCCCGGCGCATGTGTTCCATCAGGCGTTCGAGCTGGCCCTCGGCGCGGTGTGCGGCGAAGTAGGCAATTTGCGGCTTGAAGGCCAGCACCAGATCGGCGGTGGCATCGACGATGGCGGCGCAAAAATCATAAATCTTGCTGGCGTCGCCCAAAAGCCGGCCGGGGAATTTGGCGGGCTCCGGGTCCAGGCCCACGCACAGCAGGGAGTGGTTCTGGCGCTCTGCGGCGCCCAGCATGTCGAGAAAGGTCATGTGCTGATTGTAAGAAGCCCCAGCGTCAGGGCGCGTGCGCTAGCAGGCTCATGGCCAGACACAAATCGTCCCAGGCTTTGGCTTTGTCGGCCGGTCGGTGCAGCAGGTAATTGGCGTCGTAGGTCAAGATGGTTTTTACCCCCTGCAGGCTATGCACCTGGCCCCTGAGCTTGCCGAAGGGCTCGGTGGAGGACAGCAAGGCCTGCGCCGCGAGGCGCCCCATGACCAACACCACATCGGGCTGGGCACGGGCCACCAAGGCAGCCAGCGCGAGCGAAAAGTCCGCCGCCGTACCGGAGGCCGCATGCCGCACCAGCGGTGCCAGCAGAACCACGCCCGCCTGGTTCATGCGGGCGGCGCGCAGCATGTTGTCGAGCAGCTTGCCGGCATCGCCCTGAAAGGGCTCGGCCTGCAGCGCCGCTGCCGGTACTTCGGCCAGCACCAGCCAGCGCGCGCCTTGCGCAGGGGCGGCCTCCGGGTACAGGGCACGCGCCTCGCCCAAGCTCCACGAGGCCTGCCCACTGCCTTCTCGTGCGGCTGGTTGCGACACTGGGGCGGGCGGGGTTCGCACGGGCGCTACGGGCTCCCGGGGCGTGGGCGATTTAACAACCGGGTTAATGACCGGTATATTTTCATGAAAATTGCCTGTCTCACCCGCTGTATATGCGCGAGCAGCTACAACATTTATAGCAACTACGGGTTCGGCGGGTTGCCAGACGCGCACGCCCATCTCGCGCAGCATGGCGCGCTGGCGTTTGTCAAGGTGAAGGCTCATGGCTGGGCACTCATTTGAGGACTCACAGGGCCAGACTCATGACGATGGCGTCTTCGCGTCCGGAAGCGGTGGCCGGGTAGTAATTGCGGCGCATGCCCACATGGCCGAAACCATAGCGTTCGTAAACGGCTTTGGCGCGCGCGTTGCTGACCCGCACTTCCAGCCACAACCACTGCGCGCCTTGCCCACGCGACCAGATGGCCAGCGCATCCAGCATCACATGGGCCCAGCCCTGCCGCTGGTGCGCGGGCGCCACGGTGATATTGAGCAGGTGCACCTCGTCCACGCCTTTCATGGCGACAAAGTAGCCCAGCAGCTCGATGTGGGGCGGGACGCCTGCGGTGAGCAGCTGCGCCTGGTAACCGGCGGTGAGCGAGTCGGTGAAGCTGCGCTGCGTCCAGGGATGTTCGTATGCGCTTTGCTCCACCCGCTCCACCGCCTCCAGCCAGGCCGGCGTCATGGCTTCAAACTGGGCTTCGAGGGATTGCAGGGCAGGGTTCATGAAAAGGCAGACAGACGATTTAGTGGGCGAGACCTGTGGCCAGCTCGACCTGGGCCCTGGCTTGGGCACGCTCTTCGGTGGTGAGGGCGACTTTATCGCGAACATACAGCGGCAAGGCCAGCGCCGCTTCCACGCAATGCCCCGCAGCGGCCAATGCAGGCGCCAGCCGCAGCAGCGCGGTGGCGGTCGGCAGGGCTTGCCTGTGGGCGAACGACGCCAGGCCTGCGGGCAAGCGCTCGGCATACACGCCAAACACGTTACCCGCGAGCAGACGGGTGGCCGGTTCCGGCACCAGGTTTTCAGGCCGAATCAGCTCGCAGTCCTTGATGGACCTGCATAACACGCTGCTGCGGCCACTACTGAATTCATAGCCCTGAACATACATTTCATTCATGCGCGCATCGAGCAGCGCCGTGACGGTGAACCTTGAATCATCCACTAATTGACCTTCCGTACCGGCCCACTGGTAGCGCGCCTCTTCGGCCACGGCCATCAGCGTGTCGATGGGCAGCACCAGGATGCCCGCGCCGTCGTTGGCCCCAAAGGCCAGGCCTTGCGCCACCGCGCAGGCCGTGCGCAGGCCGGTGAACGAACCCGGGCCGCGGCCAAAGGCAATGGCATCGAGCTCACCCAGGGCCAGGCCGGACTCGGCCAGCAGCGCGAAAATTGCCGGGATCAGCGTGATGGAGGCCTGCGCGCCACCCGGGCCGCTGTGCTGCCAGACGCGCACGCCATCCGTCACCGCAATCGATAGCTGTTCGGTACTGGTGTCAAACGCGAGAAATTTCAGAAGTTTAGGCATTAAATTAGGCTTTTGCGCCTACAGGACGGGCGCAAGCAGCTATCAAAAACATAGTGACGGGATTAGCGTGGCGGGATCAGCCCGGCTCGAAACCCACAGGTGACGAACTGGCACCCGGTGATTATCCGGCCTGGAGGCCCGTTCAAGGTGCGACGGATAATCGCCGCATGCTTTTCAACTCATCCCGCGCCCGCTTCATGGTGCGCCTGGCTTCGAGCCTGCTGGCCGGGCTGTACAGCCTGGGCGCAGTAGCCCAAGCCCCCAGCCAAACCCTGCCCCCCGAAGTGGCGGCCTTGCTGGCGCGCGCCAAGGTGCCGCAGGGCGCGATGGCTGCGCTGGTGGTGGACGCCGCACCCGCCTTGAATGGCAAATCAGCCCCCTTGCTGAGCTACCGTGCCAACACCGCCATGAACCCGGCCTCGGTCATGAAGCTGGTCACCACGTATGCCGGGCTTGAACTGCTCGGGCCTTCCTTCACCTGGAACACGCCGGTGTATGTCGATGGAACCATAGCGGGCGGCGTGCTGCAGGGCAACCTCGTCATTCAGGGCAAGGGCGACCCCAAGCTGGTGCTGGAGCGGCTGTGGCTGCTGCTGCGCCGGGTGCAGGGGCTGGGCATCAAGACCATCACCGGAGATATCCTGCTGGACCGCAGCGCTTTTGCGGCCAGCGCGCAAAACCCGGCCGACTTTGATGACCAGCCGCTGCGGCCCTACAACGCCGCCCCCGATGCGCTGCTGATCAACTTCAAGTCGGTGGTGATGACCTTTGTTCCCAACCTGGCCAGCGGCAACGCCAGCGTCAGCTTTGAACCGCCCCTGGCCGGCGTGCAGGCGCAGACCAGCGTGCCGCTGTCGGCGGGACAGAGCGGCAGCGCGACCCTGGCAGCCTGCGGCGACTACCGGGCGCAGCTCCAGGCCGACTTTTCAGACCCCTTGCGCATGGCCTTTAACGGCAGCTACCCCGTCGCCTGTGGCGAAAAAGTCTGGGCGGTGGCCTACGCAGACCCCACCAGCTACGCCGAGCGGGCAGTCGCTGGCATGTGGCAGGAGATGGGCGGCAAGCTGGGCGGGCGCGTGCGTGAGGGCCGCGCCGCACCGAATCAAACGCCGGCGTTTGAACTGGTTTCGCCCCCGCTGGCCGAGGTGATCCGCGACATCAACAAATACAGCAACAACGTGATGGCGCAGCAGCTGTTTTTGACCCTGAGCCTGCAGCGCTCGGGCACGGCCAGCAACGAAGCCTCGCGCGAGGAGGTGAGCAGCTGGTGGCGTGAGCGCTTTGGCGAGCAAGACCTGCCGGTACTGGACAATGGCTCGGGCCTGTCGCGGCTGGCGCGCATCACCCCGCAAGGGCTGGCCCGCCTGCTGCAAACCGCCTATGTCTCAGGCACCATGCCAGAGCTGATGGCCTCCTTGCCGATCGCCGGCGTGGACGGCACGCTCAAGCGCAGCAAATCGCAGCTGTCCCAAGGCTGGGCTCATTTGAAAACCGGCACCCTGCGCGACGCGACCGCGCTGGCAGGCTATGTCCACACACCCAGCGGCAGACGCCTGGTGGTGGTGGCCATCGTCAACCACCCGAATGCGCCTGCAGCACGGCCTGCGCTCGAAGCCCTGGTGGACTGGGCAGTGAAACAAGGCGGCCGGTGAACCTGCCCATGATGCACCTCAGCCTGACCGACCTCATCGGCTCCCTGGCCGCATGCCTCACCACCCTGAGCTTTTTGCCACAAGCCTGGCTCAGCTTCAAAACCCGGGACGTCAGCGGCGTCTCTCTGAGCATGTACAGCGTGTTCACCTTGGGGGTTGCCCTGTGGCTGGCTTACGGTCTGCTGCTGGGCGCCTGGCCCATGGTGATTGCCAACGTGATCACGCTGCTCCTGGCGCTGGCTATTCTGGGGATGAAATTGATGTACGGGCGGACGCGCATTCTGCCGGATCAAGCCGACCAGCCAGACCAGGCGGGCGGCGAGTGAATCGACGCCTGCAGCTTATTGGATTTTTGATGGCAGATAATTTGCGCCCACAGCTGCCGACTTCCCCCCCACCCTTCTGCGATTAAAACTAAACCATGTCCACCCCGTCCACGCTCCCCGCTTGCCCCCAATGCACTTTGGAAAACACCTACCCCGACGGCGACAACTATGTGTGTGCCGACTGCGGCCATGAATGGCCGATCGCCGCGGCTCCGCAGGCCGACGACAACGCCGATGCCGTGATCAAGGATGCCAATGGCAATGTGCTGGCCGACGGCGACGCTGTGGTGCTCATCAAAGACCTGAAAGTCAAGGGCTCGTCCATCACACTGAAGATGGGAACCAAGGTCAAAAGTATCCGCTTAGGTAGCGGCGACCATGAGGTGGACTGCCGGATGGACGCGGGCAGCTTCATGCTGAAAGCCTGCTTCCTTAAAAAGGTCTGAACAGGCGATAGTGCAAGATCTCTTCTGAATTGAAATTACACAAGAGCTCTTGCACTGTCCGTTAAACACACCCCAATCCCACTCATGAGCGCCCGAACCACCACCCAAGCTTTCTTCGATCCCAAGACCTGGACGATATCCTACGTAGTGTGGGACCACGCGGCGAAGCACGCCGCGGTCATCGACCCGGTGCTCGACTACGACTTCAAGTCCGGGCATACCAGCACCCAGTCAGCCGACCAGGTGCTGGCCTATGTGCGGGAGAACGGCTTGCACGTCGACTGGATTCTGGAAACCCACGCGCATGCAGACCACTTGTCGGGCGCGCATTATTTGCAGGAGCGCTTGGGCGGGCGCATCGCCATCGGCGAGAACATCCGCGAGGTTCAGGCGACCTTCAAGAAAATCTACAACCTCGATCGCACTTTCCTACCCGACGGCAGCCAGTTCGACCACCTGTTCACGGACGGGGAAAAGTTCAGGATCGGCGAGGTCGAGGGCACCGCGCTGCTGGTGCCGGGGCATACGCCCGCCGACATGGCCTACCTGGTGGACGGCTCAGCGTTCGTGGGTGACACGCTGTTCATGCCCGATGTTGGAACCGCCCGAGCCGATTTCCCGGGTGGCGATGCGCACCAGTTGTACCGCTCCATCCACCGCCTGCTGGAGCTGCCGCCCGAGACGCCCCTGTATGTCTGCCACGACTACCCACCCGCATCGCGCCAAGCGAAGTGGCAGACGACGGTCGCAGAGCAGCGCGCTCAGAACATCCATGTGCGGGACGGCATTGGCGAAGACGAATTCGTGGCCATGCGCACAGCACGCGATGCAACGCTCGAACTACCGACGCTCATCCTGCCGTCGATTCAGGTCAACGTGCGCGCCGGGCAACTGCCGCCGCCCGATGAAAACGGCGTGGCCTACCTGCGGATTCCGCTGAACGCGCTGCCCGTCCACAAATAGCGGCGGTCCGGGGCCTGTTCCTCGAACTCTCCAAAATATTATTCAGGTCCGCAGATAAATAAAAATGTCGATCGCTTTTTACTGCCTTCATGCTCAGTTGAAACCTGATGTAAGCAGCGTCAACAAGCTGTTGCACTTCGAGCTTGAAACCGCCCCTTCTGTTGCAACACGATTTGTTATCTTATGATCGCGATCAAAACGAACAGTCGTTCTATTTCAAAGGAAAAATTATGAAACGATGGAATTGGGTTGCGCTGGCAGCCGGCTGTGCGGTGGTCCTGGCCGGTTGCGGCGGTGCTAGCGACGGTGCTGATACCGCGCCGAAAACCAGTGTGAGTTCGGTCAAGGTGTTTGGCGACAGCCTGACTGACAGCGGCACGTTTGGCTACAAGTTCACGATTCAAAGTAGCGACCCGGCCAACCCGTTTCTGATTTTCCCCGAGCGCGTTGCGGCAAGCTTTGGCTTCAATAGCCTGTGTTCGTTCTTCAAGTTCAACGGTACAACCTTCATCCCCAATTCCACCTGCACGAATTACGCAGTGGGAGGCGGGCGCGTCAACAACCTCACCAACACGGCCGCGCCCAGTAATGCTGTGCCATTTTCAATTCCCTACCAGATGGCTGCCGGATCGGCATCGCTGGCAGCCAACGACCTGGTGATCATCGACGGTGGATCGAATGACCTGGCGGACATCACTGGCGCCTTTCTGGGAGTGACCACGTCGCCGGCGGGCCTGGCAACTTATCAAGCGGCCCTAAGTACCTTGCTTCCCGCCGCTACAGTGACGGCCATTATCGGCACCCCAAGCTCCACCAGCTTGGCCACCGCAGGCGGTGCTTACGCACAAGCCCTGGCCCAGTCGTTGGTGGCTGCCATCAACACGAACGTGCTGTCCAAGGGGGTCAAGAAGGTGGTGGTGGTGAACTCCAGCGATTTCACCCAGACTCCCAGATTTCAAGCCGTCCTGGCGGGTGTTGCCGCTGCCGGTGGAACGGCCCAGCGCGATGCTGTTCAGGGTGCGGTAAGGGCATGGATTCAGGCCTTCAATGCGGGGTTGGCCCAGGGCTTGACCGGCACCGGTGTGCAGGTGTTTGACTTCTACACCGAAGGCAACCGGATTTTTGCCGACCCGGCCCAGTACAGCATCACCAATGCCACCACGCCAGCTTGCCCAGTGGTCGCTGGCGGCGTGGATACGCTGACTGGCCAAGCCAGTTTGAGCTTGGCCGTGACGGTAGCAGCCTGCAACTCGGCCAGCATGTCGGCCAGCATTCCCGTTGGAGAGGCGTCGCCAGACTGGTGGAAGAGCTATGCCTTCTCGGACAATTTCCACCCCACACCGCTGCTGCACCAGTTGATCGCTCAGTCCATCAGCGTGCAACTGGCCCACGCCGGCTGGCTGTAACCCACGAAGCAAAAATAGCATGAACAACACAGCAAAAATTTTATTGATCGCTGTTGCGGCAACCTGTGCGGCAGGCGCTCAGGCGCAATCGGCGGGCACCTGGATGGTGCTCGGCGGCGTAACCAACATCACGCCCAACGTATCCAGTGGCGACCTCACGGCGCCGACTTTTCCACATACCCAAGCGGTCGTTGACGGCTCAACCCGGCTGTCCGGTGACGTGACCTACATGGTCAACGACCACCTGTCGGTCGATCTGCCGCTGGCACTGCCGTTCAAGCACAACATTTCAGGCGATGGGGCCATTGCCGGCGTGGGCAAGCTCGGCGACGTCAAGGTATTGCCGATTACGCTACTCGGGCAATGGCGCTTCATGGAGCCCAACGCCAAATTCCGCCCCTACCTTGGCGCGGGCCTGACGTATGCCAAGTTCTACGGCGCACGGGCCACGTCCACGTTGTCGGCCATCACGGGCGGCCTGCCCAGCAACCCGACCACCTTGTCAATTGAATCCAAGTGGGCACCGACCTTCCAGCTGGGGGCCACGCTGGCCTTGAATGAACGCTGGTTTGCGGATGTGAGCTACTCCTACACGCTGCTGAAAACGCGTGCCTCGCTCTCGACCGGTCAAACACTGGACATCAAGCTCAACCCCAGCGCGATCAGCCTGGCGATTGGCTACAAGTTCTAAAACGCTGGCCCCTGCCTGTGCTGGTGTGGGGCCATTTTTTTTGGCCATTCAGGCGATCCGTGAACGGCACCCTCAGCTCGCCGCAGCCCGCCCCAGCCGGTCCCTTACGCCCTCCCACTCCGCGGCAGCGGGCGGGTTTTCAATCCATATCAGCTTGACGCCCTGGGCGTCGAAGTCGCGCAGCACGGCGAACAGCTGCTGCGCGGCGGCGGCGGCATCGTCGGGCATGCGCCGGTACAGCACTTGCGCAGATTTGATGTGCACTATTGCGCGGGCATAGACCGCAATGTGGGCGGCGTCCGCGCCGAGCAGATTGAGCGCGGTTTGAATCGCGCCGGCGTCCATCAGACGCACTTTGGCGTTGGGGGCGTAGTGCGAGGCCAGCGTGCCAGGGGCGCGGGGGGCGCTGCCCAACGCTGAATCAGCTTGCGGCAGTTCATCTTTACCGAGCACCGACTCGCCACACGCGGCCTCCAGTTGCGCGCGCGTGAGAACTCCCGGTCGCAGCAGTACGGGCTGGCCACGGGTGCAGTCCACAATGCTGGACTCTATGCCGAGCTCGCACGGCCCGCCGTCGAGCACCAGCAAGGCATCGCCAAACTCCTGGCGCACGTGCTGCGCGGTGGTGGGGCTGACGCGGCCAAAGCGGTTGGCGCTTGGGCCGGCCACGCCGATGTTGCAGGCTTTCAAAAAAGCCAGCGCCACCGGATGCGCGGGGCAGCGCAGGCCAATCGAGTTCTGGCCACCGGCTGCGGCTGCGGCCATGCCGTCCTTGCGCGGCAAAATCACGGTGAGCGGTCCGGGCCAGAAGGCCTGCATCAAGCGGGCGGCAAACGGCGGCACGCTGCTGGCGTAATCAGCCACCTGGCGCGCATCGGCCACGTGAACAATCAGCGGATGGTCTGCGGGCCGGCCTTTGGCGGCGAAAATGCCAGCCACAGCTTGATCGCTGGAAGCATCTGCCCCCAGGCCATAGACCGTTTCGGTCGGAAAGCCGACCAGCTCGCCGGCCTTGATGCGTCGGGCGGCTTCAAGAATGGCCTGCGGGTCGGTGCCTGTCTCTTATA
>DFWY01000098.1 GCA_002381615.1 Polaromonas sp. UBA4122
GAATCGCATCCCTTTGGTAGCCAAAACTTCCTCTGTCAAAGCACTCAGCATAGACCAGCGGGCGGCTTGACCGTCAACGCGACAGAACCGTCGAGGCCAGCCTCGGTGGTGGTGGCAGGCTTGTATTCGCAACCGATCCAGCCCTTATAGCCGATGCGGTCCAGGTGGGCGAACAGGAAGGGGTAGTTGATTTCCCCCGTGCCCGGCTCATTGCGGCCCGGGTTGTCGGCGAGCTGGATGTGGCCAATGCGCGGCAGGTACTTCTGCATCGTCGCGGCCAGCTCGCCCTCCATGCGCTGCGCGTGGTAGATGTCGTACTGCACAAAGGCGTTGTCGACACCGACTTCATCCAGAATCGACACAGCTTGCACGGTGCGGTTGAGGTAGAAGCCGGGGATGTCGAAGGTGTTGATCGGTTCGATCAGCAAGCGCAAACCGGCTGTCTTGAGCTCGGCAGCCGCAAAGCGCAGGTTCTCGACGAAAGTCGAGCGTAGCAACTCGTCGGCCACTCCGGCCGGCGCCTTGCCGGCCAGGCAGTTGAGTTGCCCCACGCCCAACGCCTTGGCATACACGATGGCCTTGGCCACACCATCACGGAACTCGCTCACGCGGTCCGGGTGGCAGGCAATGCCGCGCTCGCCAGCCTCCCAGTCGCCGGCGGGCAGGTTGTGCAGTACCAGCTGCAGGCGGTTGGCCTCCAGCCGCTGACGAATCTCTTCGGCGGGATAGGCATAGGGGAAAAGAAACTCCACGGCCTCGAAGCCCGCTTGGGCGGCACGCTCGAAGCGGTCGAGGAACGGCACTTCGGTAAAAAGCATCGTGAGGTTGGCGGCGAAACGGGGCATAGTTATCTCCATTGTTTTCTGACGACGTTATATTATTCAAGCAAGCCGGCCAGCTCAAGCCCCTTGAGGCCCTCGGGATGGCGGCAGTCGATGTCCTCGAACTCGTTGATCTTGTCGATCTCGGTGCCCATGGCAATGTTGGTGACCTTTTCCAAAATCACTTCGACCACCACCGGCACGCGGTACTTCTGCGCCATGGCCTGGGCCTCGACCAGCGCCGCCTGGATTTTTTCCGGGTCGGTCACGCGCAGCGACTTGCAGCCCAAGCCCTGCACCACGGCCTGGTGATCCACGCCGTAGCTGCGCAGGTCGCCTTCGCCCTCGGGGACATTCTGGTTCTCGAACGCCAGCTGCACGCAGTAGTCCATTTCAAAGCCGCGCTGGCTTTGACGAATCAGGCCGAGGTAGCTGTTGTTCACCAATACCTGCACATAAGGCAGGCGGAATTGCGCGCCAACGGCCAGTTCTTCAATCATGAACTGGAAGTCGTAGTCACCCGACAGGCCGACCACCGTGCGGGATGGATCCGCAACGGCAACGCCCAGCGCTGCAGGAATCGTCCAGCCCAGCGGGCCAGCCTGGCCGCAGTTGATCCAGTTGCGCGGGCCGTACACGTGCAGGAACTGCGCGCCGGCAATCTGGCTCAGGCCAATGGTCGTGACGTAGGTGGTGTCGCGCGGAAACGCCTTGTTCATCTCCTCAAACACCCGCATCGGCTTGATCGGTGTTTCGGTGAAATGCGTCTTGCGGTGCATCAGCTTCTTGCGCTCGGTGCAGCGGCCGACCCAGTCGCTGAAATCCTTGAGCTTCTGCGCCGCCTTGCGCTCGCGCGCCACCTGAACGAACAGTTCCAGCGCGGCCTTGGCGTCGCTGACGATGCCGAAATCGGGCGTGAAGACGCGGCCGATTTGTGTCGGTTCGATGTCCACATGCACGAAGGTGCGACCCTTGCAGTACACCTCGGGCGAGCCAGTATGACGGTTGGCCCAGCGGTTGCCAATGCCCAGCACGAAGTCGCTGGCCAGCATGGTGGCATTGCCGTAGCGGTGGCTGGTCTGCAGGCCGACCATGCCGGCCATCAGCGGATGGTCGTCGGGAATCGTGCCCCAGCCCATCAGCGTCGGGATCACGGGAACGCCGGTCAGTTCGGCAAACTCGACCAGCAGGTCGGAGGCATCGGCATTGATGATGCCGCCGCCGGCCACGATCAGCGGTTTGCTGGAGGCCATCAGCATGTCCAGCGCTTTCTCGATCTGCTTGCGCGAGGCGGCGGGCTTGTAGACCGGCAGCGGCTCGTAGGTGTCGATGTCGAACTCGATCTCGGCCATTTGCACATCGAACGGCAAGTCGATCAGCACCGGGCCGGGGCGGCCCGAGCGCATCAGGTGGAAGGCCTGCTGGAAGGCGCGCGGCACCAGGCCGGGTTCGCGAACCGTGACCGACCATTTGGTCACCGGTTTGGAGATGCTTTCAATGTCCACCGCTTGGAAGTCTTCCTTGTACAACCGGGCGCGCGGCGCCTGGCCGGTGATGCACAGGATGGGAATCGAGTCAGCGATTGCCGAATACAGCCCGGTGATCATGTCGGTGCCGGCAGGGCCGGAGGTGCCGATGCACACACCGATGTTGCCGGCCCTGGCGCGGGTGTAGCCCTCGGCCATGTGCGAGGCACCTTCCACGTGACGCGCCAGAATGTGGGCAATCGAATTGCGCTCGCGCATTTGCGCATACAGCGGATTGATGGCGGCGCCCGGCACGCCAAAAGCCTGCGTGATGCCTTCCTTTTCCATTACCAATACTGCGGCCATTGCGGCCTTCATTTTTGCCATTGCTTGCTCCTTTGTTAGATGTCCGTATCATTCGCCCGCAGTGCCAGCTTGTGAACCTCATTGCATTGATAAGTCTTATTCCATGCAGGAATAAAAGCAAAATCCGATTACAGTCAGCCAATGGACCGAGTTACTGGCATTGCACTTTTTATCCGCGTGGTCGAAACCGGCAGCTTCAGCAAGGCCGCCATAGAGACCGGCATCACCCAGCCCACGGCGACCAAGGCCGTCGCCTCCATGGAGAAGCGCCTCGGTGCGCGGCTGCTACACCGTTCCACCCGGGGCGTGACGCCGACCGAGGTGGGTGCGCTGTATTACGACAAATGCAAGCTGATCGCCCGGGAGATCGACGAGGCGGACAACCTGGCAACGCTGCTGCAAAGCGAGGTCGGCGGCATGCTGCGCATCAGCACCTCGGTGGCCTTCGGGCGCCGCGTGGTGGTGCCGCTGGTATTGCGCTACATGGGCCGGCACCCTGACATCACGGTAGACCTGAGCTTTGACGACCGCTATGTGAACCTGGTCGAGCAAGGCGTTGACCTGGCAATCCGCATGGGCCCGATGGCTGACTCGACGCTGGGCGCGCGCTACTTGGGCACCAATCCGTGGGTGATGGTGGCCGCCCCGTCTTACCTGGCGGCGCGCGGCACGCCGCGCAGCGCGGCCGATCTGGCGCTGCACGCCTGCGTGGTGTACAGCAGCTGTCTCTTATACACATCT